>NZ_KB902777.1:0-191272 GCF_000379585.1 Bradyrhizobium sp. WSM2793
AATTCGCGGGGCGAGGGAGGCCAGAAGGAATGGTCGGCTCCCGGGAGATCACGGCATAAGCCGTCCAGCCACTGCGCAGGGAAGGCCGAGTGATCGGCACCACCTGTATGCTGCTGTGCGGTTCTTCCTGCGCGTGCTTTTCGCGCAGCAGACCGCGGGTGCGAGCCAGCACCCGGCCTTCCCTGCGCCCTCTTGGATGAGAGGGTCGCGAGACCAAGCAAAGCTCGGGCGAAATGCGCCGCGAGATCGGGAAGGCATGTCCGCGACTTGAGCTGCGTGCCACAATCTCGATCTCGTAGGGTGGGCAAAGCGCAGCGTGCCCACGCCTTGTTGTTTATGGACGGAGATCGTGGGCACGGCGCTATGCGCCTTTGCCCACCCTACGGCAGCGCCGCTGGGATTTGCACTGGAGCATCGCGATGGTGCCTCCTGCTCCGTCATTGTGAGGAGCGCTTGCGACGAAGCAATCCAGAATCCCTCCGCGGAAAGACTCTGGATTGCTTCGCTCGCAATGACGGCGTGAGAATGCGTGCGTCATAACTCCGCTGGTGCCCCGGACGCAGCGCAGCGCTCCTTCAGCGGTGCGCTGCAGAGCCGGGCCCCACCTCGCCGCATCGCGCCCTGTCGCTTTCTGGGCCCCGGCTCTACGCCGCAACGCTAAGAGGCGTTGCGGCTTGTCCGGGACACGAGGGAAGAATCATTGATGAGCGGCGCGCCCCTCACCCGCGCGCGGTCACCGCCTCGTGGAGCAAATGCGGAAGTGTTGTTGCCGATACAAAATCTGAAGTTGTGGATTATCCTCACCGCGAGGGTATTGCAGTAGTCCGCCCCGTGTCTTCCCGGTAACGATTGTGCTGTCTGCGCAACACTCGGTTCCGATTTAACCGTCATCACTGGTGGTTCGCATCACCGCCGCTTTTTGGCCACACCCAAACATGAATAAAATCGCTCTAATGTTCTAGGGCAGCGGCGGTCTTTGAAGGCGACGAGAAATCCCAAGGTCGATTCAAATCTTGGCTCTGATTTTTCGGGTCTGAAAGGGTTGACCGAGGAAACTGGTTTGCGATGAACGCGAAGATTGACAAGCAGAGGCTGCCGAGCCGTCACGTGACGGAAGGCCCTGCGCGCGCGCCGCATCGGTCCTATTTCTACGCCATGGGTCTGACCACCCAGCAGATCCACCAGCCTTTCGTCGGTGTCGCATCCTGCTGGAATGAGGCGGCTCCCTGCAACATCGCCCTGATGCGCCAGGCGCAGGCGGTGAAGAAGGGCGTGGCGTCGGCCGGCGGCACCCCGCGCGAGTTCTGCACCATCACCGTAACCGACGGCATCGCCATGGGCCATGACGGCATGCGCTCCTCGCTGCCGTCGCGCGAATGCATCGCCGACTCCGTCGAACTGACGGTTCGCGGCCATGCCTATGACGCCCTGGTCGGGCTCGCCGGCTGCGACAAGTCGCTGCCGGGCATGATGATGGCGATGGTCCGTCTCAACGTGCCCTCGATCTTCATCTATGGCGGCTCGATCCTGCCCGGCACGTTCCGCGGGCAGCAGGTCACCGTGCAGGACATGTTCGAGGCCGTCGGCAAGCACTCGGTCGGCGCCATGTCGGACGAGGACCTCGACGAGATCGAGCGCGTGGCGTGCCCCTCGGCGGGTGCCTGCGGCGCGCAGTTCACCGCCAACACCATGGCGACCGTGTCCGAGGCGATCGGCCTTGCACTGCCTTACTCGGCCGGTGCTCCGGCACCCTATGAAATCCGCGACGCCTTCTGCATGACCGCGGGCGAGAAGGTGATGGACCTGATCGCCGAAAACATCCGGCCGCGCGACATCGTCACCCGCAAGGCGCTGGAGAATGCCGCCGCCGTGGTCGCCGCCTCGGGCGGCTCGACCAATGCTGCGCTGCACCTGCCGGCGATCGCGCATGAGTGTGGCATCAAGTTCGACTTGTTCGACGTTGCCGAAATCTTCAAAAAGACACCATATGTCGCGGATTTGAAGCCGGGCGGCCGTTATGTCGCCAAAGACATGTTTGAAGTAGGTGGCATACCGCTTCTGATGAAGACGCTGCTCGACAACGGCTTCCTGCACGGTGATTGCCTTACCGTCACGGGCCGCACGATCGCCGAAAACCTCAAGAGCGTGAAGTGGAATCCGCACCAGGACGTGGTGCACCCGGCAGACAAGCCCATCACCGTCACTGGCGGCGTGGTCGGTCTGAAGGGCAATTTGGCGCCAGAAGGTGCGATTGTGAAAGTCGCGGGAATGTCCAACCTCAGGTTTACCGGTCCGGCCAGGTGCTTCGACCGTGAGGAGGATGCTTTCGAGGCGGTCCAGAAGCGCACCTACCACGAAGGCGAAGTCATCGTGATCCGCTACGAGGGGCCGAAGGGCGGCCCCGGCATGCGGGAAATGCTCCAGACCACCGCGGCGCTGACCGGCCAGGGCATGGGCGGCAAGATCGCGCTCATCACCGATGGCCGCTTCTCCGGCGCCACCCGCGGCTTCTGCATCGGCCATGTCGGGCCGGAAGCGGCCATTGGCGGCCCGATCGGGCTGCTTGAGGACGGCGACATCATCGAGATCGACGCGGTCGCCGGTACCCTTAACGTAAAATTGAGCGACGCCGAGCTGGCCCAGCGCAAGACCAAATGGACCGCTCGCGCGACTAACCACACGTCAGGTGCGCTCTGGAAGTATGCTCAACAGGTTGGACCAGCGGTCGGGGGGGCAGTGACCCATCCGGGCGGCGCGCACGAGAAACAGTGCTATGCGGACATCTAGGCGTGCCATAGTTGCGTTTGTGTTGGGGGCCGGTGCGCTGGCCGCCCCGGCGCTTGCCTTCGACGGGGCTCCGGTCAACCCGAAGGACGCGACCATCCCGGTCGTGACCACCTTGCCGGGGACCGCGGTGACCGCGCGCGGCAAGGTCGCGCCGGCGGCTGTGCCTCAGGAGACCTCGCTCAGTGCGCTGCAGTATGCCGCCGAGGGTGGCCACCCCATCGCGCAGTGGAAGCTCGGCCGCATGTACGCCAATGGCGACGGCGTCGCCCAGGACGATCTGCGCGCCTTCGAATATTTCAGCCGGATCGCCAATGCGCATGCCGAGGACAGCCCGTCGGCACCTCAGGCGCAGATCGTGGCCAACGCCTTTGTCGCGCTCGGCCGCTACTATCTGAGCGGCATCCCGAACTCGAAGGTCAAGTCGGATCCGGAGCGGGCGCGGGAGATGTTCTCCTATGCGGCGTCCTATTTCGGCAATGCCGACGCTCAATACGATCTCGCCCGGCTCTACCTGAAGACGCCGGACGCCTCGCGCGAGGATTTCCGCTATGGCGCGCGCTGGCTCGGCCTCGCCGCGCAGAAGGGCCAGCACGAGGCGCAGGCGCTGCTCGGCCAGATGCTGTTCAACGGCGACCGCCTGCCGCGGCAGGCCGCGCGCGGCCTGATGTGGCTGACGCTGGCGCGTGACAGCGCCGGCGCCGAAGAGACCTGGATCAAGGAAAGCTACAGCCGCGCCTTCGCCAAGGCCTCCGACGACGACCGCGCCATGTGCCTGCAAATGCTGGAACAGTGGGTGCAGGGCGGCCGCCGGCAGTAGCTCGGCAATCTCGGTCTCGTAGGGTGGGCAAAGCGCAGCTTGCCCACCAATTCTGCGTAGCCTACGCCGCCTCCAGATCCAGATCCGCCCACACCGGCACGTGGTCCGACGGCTTCTCCCAGCCGCGCACATAGCTGTCGATCCCGACATTGGCGAGCCGGTCGCTGGCCTGGGGCGACAGCAGCAGGTGATCGATCCGCAGGCCCTGGTTCTTCTGCCAGGCCCCGGCCTGGTAGTCCCAGAAGGTGTAAAGCCCGGGCTCATCCGTGACTGCCCGCAAGGCATCGGTCAGCCCGAGGCCGAGCAGGGACTGAAAGCTCTCCCGCGTCTCCGGCTTGAACAGCGCGTCCTCGGTCCAGGCGGCGGGGTTATGGACGTCACGGGCGTGCGGGATGACGTTGAAGTCGCCGGCGAGGATCAGCGGCTCCTCGGTCTTGAGGCGCTCCTTCGAATAGTCAAGAAGCCGGGACATCCATTTGAGCTTGTAAGGATATTTCTCCGTCCCGACCGGATTGCCATTGGGCAGATAGAGACAGGCGATGCGCATCACGCCCGACTTCAGCGTCACCACGCCCTCGATGAAGCGCGCATGGGCGTCCTCGTCGTCGCCGGCGAGCCCCGACTTGGTCTCGTCGAACCGGAGCTTGGAGAGCAGCGCGACACCGTTGAACGTCTTCTGGCCGTGGGTGACGACGTTGTAGCCGAGCGCCTCGATCTCCAGCCGCGGAAAGGCCTCGTCGACGCATTTGATTTCCTGGAGGCAGACGATGTCGGGCTGGCATTCCCTGAGCCAGGTCAGCAGGAGGTCGATCCGCTGCCGGACCGAGTTCACGTTCCAGGTGGCAACTCTGATGGTCATGTCGGCGGGCTCCGGGCAGGGGCAATGGTTAGAACAAACTGCAAACGCGCCCGTCAAGGACGCCGCAAAATCTCCCACAAAATTAACCCGGCTTAAGCAGGCGGCAGGCCATTGATCGTCAAAAGGTTCCGCGAATGGGATGGCCGGACAAGTCGATGAAGCGAACTGAGCCGCGTGACGGCCTGATCGGCGCGTTCCTGTATTGGCTCGGCGGCTTCGAGATCGAGGACGGCCTGACCGCCGATCTCAGCGAGCGCGAGATCCGCCGCATCCGCGCCAAGCAGATCGACGCCGTGACGCGGCTGATTCCCGTGACGATGGCGGTGACGATGCTGAACGTCGCCATCGTGCTGATCCTGTTCTGGGGCAGGGGCTGGAACGACTTCCTCGCGATCTGGGGCCTGACGCTCGCCGCCACCGCCTCGCTCGCGGTGCGCGCCTGGCGGCGGTCGCACCAGAACCCGCCGCAGGAGGCCTCGCCTCGCGCCGCGCGGCAGATGCTGCGGCAGGCGGTCTTGCTCGCCGCGATCTGGGGCGCGCTGCCGCTCGCTCTGTTCAGCCGCATCGAGCCGACCAGCCAGCTGATCCTGGCCTGCCTGATGGTTGGCATGATGTCGGGCGGCGCCTTCACGCTGTCGACGTTCCCGCGTGCCGGCCTCGTCTATCTCGCCACCATGACGACCGCCTGCGCCGGTGCGATGCTGCTCTGCGGCGCCGGGCCGTATCTGGTGACGGCGGTGTTCCTGCTGCTGTTCGCATTTTTCATGGCGCGCAGTATCGTCTCGCAGGGCAATCTGTTCCTCGGCAATCTCAAGGCCCAGCTCGAGCTCGAACGCCAGACCGAGATCATCTCGCTGCTGCTGAAAGACTTTCAGGAGAACGCCAGCGACTGGCTGTGGCAGACCGATGCCGAAGGGCATCTGGTCGACGTGCCCGAGCGTTTCGCGGATGTCGCCCAGTTGCCGCTGCCGCTGTTGAAGGGATCGCATTTCGCCGACGTGCTCGACATGCTGTGCCCGGAGGACAAGAGCGCGGCCTACAACGTCGTCGGCCTGATGGAGCAGAACGAGCCGCTGCACGAGATGAACCTCAAGGTCGTCGCCGGCGGCGAGGCGCGACTGTGGTCGCTGACGGCCAAGCCGGCCTATGATCGCGAGGGCCAGTTCCTCGGCTATCGCGGCTTCGGGCGCGACGTGACCGAACGCTGGCGCGCGGAAAAGGCCGAGGCCGAGAGCCGCGCCAAGTCGGACTTCCTCGCGGTGATGAGCCACGAGATCCGCACGCCCATGAACGGCGTGCTCGGGCTTGCCAGCATGCTGCTGGAGACCAGGCTCGATCCGGAGCAGCGCGAGGCGGTCACCACGATCCGCGAATCCGGCGACAATCTCCAGCGCATCCTCAACGACATCCTCGACCTGTCCAAGCTCGAGGCCGGGCGCTTCGCCTTCGAGGTGATCGACTTCGCTCCGCAGGCGCTGGTGGAGGCGGTCGCGACCGTGGTGCGCGGGAGCGCCAAGGGCAAGGGGCTGACGGTCAAGCTGGAACTCGACCCGAACCTGCCGCCGACGCTGCGCGGCGACGTCGCACGCATCCGCCAGGTGCTGCTCAACCTCGCGTCCAATGCGGTGAAGTTCACCGATGAAGGCGAGGTGACGATCTCGGCGACCTGCCAGGCGCGCCGCGACTTGCTGGCGACCGTCGAATGGACGGTGACCGACAGCGGCATCGGAATCGCTCCCGAAAAGCTCGGCCAGCTCTTCAGCGACTTCGCGCAGGCAGACGCCTCGATCAGCCGCCGCTTCGGCGGCACTGGCCTCGGCCTTGCGATCTCCCGGCGCATCATCGAGCAGATGGGCGGCACCATCGGCGTCACCTCGGCGCCGGGCGAGGGCTCGACCTTCCGCTTCACGCTGGTGCTGCCCTGGAGCCAGGCCCAGGCCTCCGAGCAGACGGCCGGCCACGATAAGGCCGACGAGCTCAAGACCCGTATCGCCGGTCTCGATCGGCCGCTGAAGGTGCTGGTCGCGGAGGACGATGCGGTCAACCGCATGGTCGTGAGCAAGATGTTGGGGGCCTTCGACGTCGAGCTGCGCGTCGTCACCGACGGCGCTGAGGCCGTCGCGGCAGCATCCGAAGGCAATTACGATGTGGTGCTGATGGACGTGCGCATGCCCGACATGGACGGGCTCGCCGCCACCCGCGCGATCCGCGCGCAAGGCGGGCGCTGCGAAGCTTTGCCGATCGTCGCGCTGACCGCCAATGCCTTCCCCGAGGACGTCAGGATCTGCCGCGAGGCGGGCATGTCGGACTTCCTTGCCAAGCCGCTGCGTAAGCCGGCGCTGGTCGCGGCCTTGCTGCGCGCGCTCGACGGCTACACGATGTCAGAGGACGCGCCGCTGCAGCCGGAGCTGATGCCGGCCGAGATGGAGTGGACGGACGAGGAGAAGCAGATAACAGGCGCGTAGGCGGTCAAACCGAGAAGCTGGTCCCGCAGCCGCAGGACGCCGTGGCGTTGGGGTTGTTGACGCGGAACGAGGCGCCGATCAGGTCGTCGACGAAATCGACCTGCGATCCCGCCAGGAACGGCTGCGAGGCGGGATCGACCAGCACCACCGCATTGTCCTGCTCGATCACGAGATCGTCGTCCGTACGCGCACGGTCGATGTCGAACTTGTACTGGAAACCCGAGCAGCCGCCGCCCTCGACCGAGATGCGCAGCATCGCGCCAGAGCCTTCGCCCTTGAGGATCTCTCCAATCCGGCGTGCGGCGCGGTCACTGATGGTCACGTCGGTCGTCATGGCTCGTCTCCGATAGTCGCGCGGTCATACCAGGTTCACTTGCCCAATTCATTTGGTATCCCGCGTCCGGCATAGTTAAGTGCAAGGATACGCAGAATCAAATGGATAGGGACTAAATTCGTCGTGTCCGTCGGAATGGCTGCCCCCCATGCGCCCTATGCCTGCGATCCCGACCGCAGCCGCGGCCGGCTGGTCGCGGAGCCGCCGAGCCGGACCCGCAGCCCGTTCCGGCGGGATTGCGACCGGGTGATCCATTCCACCGCGTTCCGCCGCCTGAAGTACAAGACCCAGGTGTTCGTGTTCCACGAGGGCGACCATTACCGCACCCGGCTGACCCATTCGCTGGAGGTGGCGCAGATCGCCCGGGCGCTGGCCCGGCAGCTCGGGCTGGACGAGGATCTCACCGAAACCCTGGCGCTGGCCCATGATCTCGGTCATCCCCCGTTCGGCCATGCCGGCGAGCGGGCGCTGGACGCCTGCCTGAAGGAATTTGGCGGCTTCGACCACAACGCCCAGACGCTCCGCGTCGTCGCTTCGCTCGAGCATCGCTATCCTGATTTCGACGGGCTCAACCTGACCTGGGAGTCGCTGGAGGGCATCGTCAAGCACAACGGTCCGCTGACCGACCGCGGCGGCGCGCCGGTGGGGCGCTATCGCGAGCAGGGCATTCCCGTCGGAATCGCCGACTACATCAAGACCTACGACCTCGAATTGTGGAGCTTCGCCTCGCTGGAGGCGCAGGTCGCCGCCATCGCCGACGACATCGCCTATGATGCCCACGATATCGACGATGGCCTGCGCGCCGGCCTGTTCCATCTCGACGATCTCAAGGTGATGCCGCTCACGGCTGAGATCATCGCCGAGACCTCAGCGCACTATCCCGATCTCGAAGACCTCAGGCGCGGTGCCGAGCTGGTGCGCGAGCTGATCTCGCACCTGATTGGTGCGGTGTTCGCGCAGGCGCAGAAGAACCTCGCCGCGGTGAAGCCCCAATCGGCCCAGGATGTACGCCAGCAGAGCCGGGCGCTGGTCGCATTTCCGGCCGAGGTCGCCGAGGAGGAGGCCGCCATCAAGACCTTCCTCTATCAGCACATGTACCGTCACAAGCGGGTGATGCGGGTGATGGGGGAGGCGGAGCAGATCCTGTTCGACCTGTTCGCGAAATACCTGAAAGCCCCTAGCGAGCTGCCGCCGGAATGGCTGCTGGGGGCGGAGGCGGACAATGAGGGCGACCGGGCCCGCCGGATCGGCAATTTCATTGCCGGAATGACCGACCGTTTCGCCCTGACCGAGCACCAGCGGCTTTTTGACTCGACCCCGGATTTGCGTTAGGCGGCGGCCATGCCCGACACATCCTCAGCACTGCATTTGTTCGCCGACGTGCTTGCACGCGTGCACGCCGCCTGCCGTACGCTGGCGACGGAAGCCAACTGGCCCGAGGGCATCGATTTCTCCCGCGTGGTGGTCGAGCCGCCGCGCGATGCCTCCCATGGCGACATGGCGACCAACGCCGCGATGGTGCTTGCCAAAGAGGCAAAGGCAAAGCCCCGCGACCTCGCCGAGCAGATCGCTGAAAAGCTCCGCGCCGACGCGCTGATCGCCAAGGTCGATGTCGCCGGTCCCGGCTTCATCAATCTGACGCTGCAGCCCGCTGCCTGGGCCGAGGCGCTGCGGACCGTGCTGCGCGAGGGCGCCGATTACGGCCGCGTCCGCGGTGGGTCCAAGGTCAATGTCGAATACGTCTCGGCCAATCCGACCGGGCCGATGCATGTCGGCCATTGCCGCGGCGCCGTGTTTGGTGACGCGCTGTCGAGCCTGCTCCAGTTCGCGGGCCACGACGTCGCGCGCGAATATTACATCAACGACGCGGGCGCCCAGGTCGACGTGCTCGCGCGCTCCGCGTTCCTCAGGTACCGCGAGGCGCTCGGCGAGGACATCGGTGCGATCCCGGAGGGGCTCTATCCGGGCGACTACCTGAAGCCGGTCGGCGCGGCGCTGGCGAAAGAGCACGGCGACAAGCTCCTCGCGATGAGCGAGGTCGAGTGGCTGCCCACGGTGCGCGCCAAGGCGATCGCGATGATGATGGACGAGATCAAGGACGATCTCGCCGCCCTCAACATCCGCCACGATGTGTTTTTCTCCGAGCGCTCGCTGATCGAGACCGGCAACAACAGGGTTGCCGAGACCATCGATTTCCTGAAGGCCAAGGGCGATGTCTACGAAGGCCGCCTGCCGCCGCCGAAGGGCGCGCCGGTCGAGGATTGGGAAGACCGCGAGCAGCTGCTGTTCAAGGCGACGGCGTACGGCGACGACGTCGATCGTCCGCTGATCAAGTCGGACAATTCCTACACCTACTTTGCCGCCGACATCGCCTACCACAAGAACAAGTTCGACCGCGGTTTTGCGGAGATGATCGACGTCTGGGGCGCCGACCATGGCGGCTATATCAAGCGCATGCAGGCGGCGGTGAAGGCGACGACCTCTGGTAAGGGTTCGCTCGACGTCAAGATCGTCCAGCTCGTCAAGCTGCTGCGCAACGGCGAGCCGGTGAAAATGTCCAAGCGGAGCGGGGACTTCGTCACCTTGCGTGAGGTGGTGGATGAGGTCGGCCAGGATGCCGTCCGCTTCATGATGCTCTACCGCAAGAACGACGCGGTGCTCGACTTCGACCTCGCCAAGGTCATGGAACAGTCGCGCGATAACCCGGTGTTCTACGTCCAGTACGGCCACGCCCGCGGCCACTCGATCTTCCGCAACGCGAGAGCGGAGGTGTTCCCGGAACTGCCGGAGGATGCCGGCGAGCGGATCGCCTGGCTCGCTGAGTCGGCGGTGGAACGGCTGTCGGACCCCGTCGAGCTCGACCTGCTCAAGCGGCTCGCAATATTTCCGCGTATGCTGGAAGCTGCCGCCGCGGCCCACGAGCCGCACCGAATTGCCTTTTATCTCTATGATTTAGCCAGCGAATTTCATGCACTTTGGACGAAGGGGCGCGATTTGCCCTATTTACGCTTCATTATCAATAATGATGCAGATCTAACAAAGGCGCGACTGGCCATGGTCCAGGGCGTCGTCTCGGTTCTGGCATCGGGCCTCGCCATCCTCGGCGTCCATGCCCCGAACGAGATGCGGTAGTTTGGGGCGAACTACTTAAGGGGAATATCGGGGGTAACCGGCAGAAGCCGGATCGCTTAGACTTGGTTGAAAGCCTTGTGGGTCGAAAGCCGTGCCTTGGTCGAGGGGCGCGCGGCTTTCCCGAAGGGACGCATCATCACGATGGCCGAACGATATCAGGACAGACCGTTTCCCTCCGATGACTATGGTCGCGGTGGCGCCCAGCATGGCAAGGCGGAAAGCGATCCCTTGGCCGAGCTCGCCCGCCTGATCGGGCAGACCGATCCGTTCGCAGCTCAGGGGCGGCCCGGCGCACATCCGCCGGCAGTCCCTGCGCCCGCACAGAGCTATCAGGACGACGACTATCGGCAAGCGGATCGGCAAGACGATTATCAGCAGGACTATGCCGAGCAGGCCCCGCCGGCGCAGCCCGGGCCGCCCTCATGGATGCGGCGCGCCAACGTGCAGCCGCAGCCGGCGCCAGCTCCCGAGCCCGACTATCCCGTGTCCGTGAACCCGGTCCATCCGTTGCACCGCTATTCAGCCCAGCCCGCCGCGCCCGAGCCTGAACTTCATCAGCCGCAGGCTTATCAGGATCACGCCTATCCGGCGCAGTCCTACCAGGATCAGGCCTACCAGCAGGATCAGGCTTACCAGCAACACGCCTATCAGGAGCCGCATCAGCAGCCCGATCCGGCGCGTTATGACGATGCGCTCTATGGCCGGCTGGAGGCTGGCGAGCAGGACTATCAGCGCGATCCGGCCTATCCCGACGATCCCTACGCGTATCAGAGCGACTATCCGGAGGCGGAGCCCGAAGAGCCCAAGAAGCAGCGCGGCGGCATGATGACGGTCGCAGCGATCCTGGCGCTTGCCGTGGTCGGCACCGGCGCCGCCTTCGCCTACAAGACCTATGTCGGCTCGCCCCGCAGCGGTGAGCCGCCGATCATCAAGGCCGACAACACTCCGACCAAGATCGTACCCGCGCCGTCGGATTCCTCGGCCAAGGTGCCGGATCGCATGGTGAGCGGCGATGGCACCGAGAAGATCGTGCCGCGCGAAGAAGCGCCGGTCGACGTCAACGCCAAGGCGGGTGGTCCTCGCGTGGTGTTCCCGCCGCTGAACCAGAACGCGAACCCGCCGTCGGTGGCGAGCGTGTCGCCGTCTGCGGTGCCGCCGCCGAGCACGGGCGCGAGCAACGGCACGATGTCGAACAGTTCGCCGCGCCCGATCAGGACTGTCGCCGTGAAGGGCGATCAGACCGATAGCGCCACGCCGCAATCGGCCGCCGCCGCCAAGCCGACGGCTGCGCCGAAGCCTGTTGCCGCGCCCGTCGTGCCGCCGGCACCGCGCAATCCGCCGACTTCGGCCAATGCCAGCGCCAACCAGCCGATGTCGCTGGCGCCGCAATCGGTCCCGGCGGCCGAACCGCCGCAGCGGGTGGCTGCGACCACCCCGACGCAAATCGCGCCCGCCAGCAGCGGCGGTGGCTACATCGTGCAGGTCTCCTCGCAGCAGAGCGAGGATAGCGCGGCCGCGTCGTACCGCGTGCTTCAGAGCAAATATGGCAGCGTGCTCGGCTCCCGTTCGCCGGTGATCAAGCGCGTCGACCTCACCGACAAGGGCAAGGGCGTCGTCTACCGCGCCTTCGCTGGTCCCTATGGTTCGGCCGAGGAGGCGACGCACGCCTGCAACAGCCTGAAGTCTGCAGGCTTGTCCGCCTGCTTCGTCCAGAGGAATTAACGGCCGTTTCCTTGACCCCCTCGCGGGTCAGGGTTAATCGGCCGTTATGAGCACGCGGGCCTTCATTACCGGTGTATCCGGAACGGAACTGACCGCCGTCGAGCGGGAGTTTATCCGCGACCAGCGCCCATGGGGCTTCATCCTCTTCAAGCGCAATGTCGCAACCCCAGCTCAAGTCGCTGCACTGGTTGCGGAATTGCGGACGACGGCGAGTGCCGCCGACGCGCCTGTCCTGATTGATCAGGAGGGCGGACGGGTGCAGCGCCTGGGTCCGCCGCACTGGCCGGTCTACCCGCCGGGCGCCGTTTTCTCGACCTTGTACGACACTGATTCGGCACTCGGGCTCACCGCGGCGCGCTTGTCCGCCCGCCTGATCGCGGCCGATCTTGCCGATCTCGGCATCACCGTGGATTGCCTGCCGCTCGCTGATGTGCCGGTCGAGGGCGCCGATGCGGTCATCGGGAACAGGGCTTATGGCACCGAGCCCGGCAAGGTCGCAGCGATTGCCCGCGCGGTCACCGAGGGCCTGGAGCAGGGCGGCGTGTTGCCGGTCCTCAAGCATATCCCCGGCCATGGCCGGGCCACTGCCGACACCCATTTCAAGCTGCCGACGGTCGATACGCCGAGGGGAGAGCTGGAACGGACCGACTTCGCCGCGTTCAAGCCGCTTTCGGACCTGCCGATGGCCATGACTGCACATGTTGTGTTTAGCGCGGTCGACCCCGCCCATCCGGCGACGACATCTGCGACAATGATTGCTGACGTGATTCGCGGCGCAATCGGGTTCCAGGGTTTGTTAATGAGTGATGACGTGTCGATGAACGCGCTGTCGGGGAATATCGCCGAGCGGACTCGCGCCATCTTCGCGGCCGGCTGCGACATGGCCCTGCATTGCAACGGCAATATCGAGGAGATGCGCGAGGTCGCCGGCCAGACACCTGAGCTGTCGGGCCGGGCGCTGGAGCGGGCGAACGCCGCGCTCGCCGCGCGCAAGGCGCCGCAACCGCTCGACCGCGTCGCCGCACGCACTGAGCTGGACGCATTGATCGCACGGGCAAAAACGGCTTCCGCATGACCGCAGAAATTCTATCTTTCGAAACCGGGCGGCCCGCAGAGCTCGCCGAGGGTGAGCCGGCGTTGGTGGTGGACGTCGAGGGCTATGAGGGCCCGCTCGATCTACTGCTCGCGCTGGCGCGACAGCAAAAGGTCGACCTGGCCAAGATCTCGATCCTGGCGCTGGCCGACCAGTATCTCCACTTCATCGAAGCCGCGCGAAAGATCCGGCTCGAGCTTGCCGCCGACTACCTCGTCATGGCGGCATGGCTCGCCTTCCTGAAGTCGCGCCTCTTGCTTCCCGAGCCGCCGAGCGCGGAGGGCCCGAGCGCCGAGCAGATGGCGACCGCGCTCGCCAATCGCCTGCGCCGGCTGGAGGCCATCCGCGAAGCCGCCAACCGGCTGATGAACAGGCAGCAATTGCTGCGCGACATCTTCCCGCGCGGCGAGCCCGAGCAGATCGCCGAGATCAAGCACCCGAAATACACGGCGACGCTGTACGATTTGCTCACCGCCTACGCCTCGCAGCGCCAGTCGCGCGTGCTGGCGAGCGTGCATCTGGCCAAGCGCACGGTCTGGTCGCTCGCCGAGGCGCGCGCCACGCTGGAGCGGCTGGTCGGCAGCATCAGCGAGCAGGACGATTGGGGCGTGCTCGACGACTTCCTGGTCCGGCACGTCGCCGATCCGACGCAGCGCGCGACGGTGTTCGCCTCGAGCTTCGCCGCCGCGCTGGAGCTGGTTCGCGAAGGTCAGCTCGAGCTGAACCAGAAAGAGGCGTTTGCGCCCATCTATTTCCGGAAGGGGCGCCCCAAACCGGTGCCGGACGCAGCTCCTGCGCCTGATGCGCCGGTCGGTTAAGTGCAAGAAGGAGAATCTGCCATGGCAAGCCTGGCTGAAGTGCGGATAGAAGAGGCCGAGCCGATGGAGAACGAATCCCAGGCACGTCCCGAGGAATTGCGGCTGCTGGAAGCGCTGCTGTTCGCTTCGAGTGAACCGCTGGATACCGCGACGCTGGCCAAGCGCATGCCCGAGGGCGTCGACGTCAAGGCCGCGCTCGAGCAATTGCAGGCCGACTATTCCTTGCGCGGGGTGAATCTCGTTCGCATCGCCAACAAATGGTCCTTCCGCACGGCGGGCGATCTCGCCTGGCTGATGACGCGGGAGAGCACCGAGACCCGCCGCCTGTCGCGCGCGGCAATCGAGGTGCTGGCGATCATCGCCTATCACCAGCCGGTGACGCGCGCCGAGATCGAGGAGATCCGCGGCGTCGTCACCTCGAAGGGCACGCTCGACGTGCTGCTGGAGACCGGCTGGATCAAGCCGCGCGGCCGCCGCAAGACGCCCGGCCGTCCGCTGACCTTCGGAACCACCGAGGACTTCCTGTCGCAGTTCACCCTGGAACAGCTCGGCGATCTGCCGGGCCTCGAGGAGCTGAAGGGCACGGGCCTCCTGGATTCGCGCCTGCCGACCGGATTCAGCGTGCCGACGCCGTCGGACGACCCGCAGCTTCGCGAGGACGAGGATCCCTTGGAACCGGGCGAGGACCTCGATCTGGCGCTGGCGCCTGCGGTCGAGCCCGAGACCCTGGAAGAGGCGCCGCAGGGCGGCAATGAGGGGGGCGGTGAAGGCGGCACCGAAGAGTGAGGCCTTTGCGTTTTACCGGTGCCCTGCGACCGGTTAACACTAGCAAGATTACGTAGTGCCAACAGCGAATTGGCGCTCCCTAGGTCCTTGTTTTTGAGACCTGCCAAGCCTAGGTTTCGGTGAAGATCGGCCGGGTCCCCGGCCATGCGCGTTTGGAGGGTTGCAGGATGGGTTCACTCAGCATTTGGCACTGGATCCTGGTGATCGCAGTGGTCCTGCTGCTGTTCGGCCGCGGCAAGATTTCGGATCTGATGGGCGACGTGGCGCAGGGCATCAAGGCGTTCAAGAAGGGCATGCAGGACGACGACAAGCCCGCCGAGAAGCCCGAGCCGGCCAAGTCCATCGAGCACAATGGTGCGCCGACCGCGGCGCGGTCCGACGTCGGCAGCAAGGCCGTCTGAGCCGGAAGAAGCACGCGAGACGCGGGGTGCGGCCCGATCCTGCGCGCAAGGGATTGGGCCGGCTGCGGCTTCGCGTGAACGGAAGACCTCATGTTCGACATCGGGTGGAGTGAACTGGTCCTGATCGGGGTCGTGGCCCTGATCGCCATCGGCCCGAAAGAGCTGCCGGGCGTGCTGCGCATGGTCGGCCAGTGGATGGGCAAGGCCCGCAAGATGGCCGCCGAATTCCAGGGCCAGTTCCAGGAAGCGATGCGCGAGGCCGAAATGGCCGACCTCAAGAAGAGCTTCGACGAGGTCAAGGAAGCCGCGACCAGCTTCAATCCGCTGACCTCGCTGCAGAAGGACGTCAGCGACGCGCTCCGTGTCGATGCGCTGGACAAGCCGGCAGAGACGTCGACCACAACGGCGGTCGAACCGCCGGTAACACCAACCACCCCGGAAGCGCCGACGCCTGCGACCTTCATTGAAGCCGAGGCGCATGCGGCCGCCAACGAGCCGCTCGCGATCACCCGTGAGGTCGAGCAGGCACCGGTTGCGCAGGACACCGCGCCATCCGAAGCGATCAAGGACGCCAAAGCGTCATGACCGACGCCGATATCGAGGCCAGCAAAGCCCCGCTGATGGACCATCTGATCGAGCTGCGCTCGCGGCTGATCAAGGCGCTGCTCGGCTTTGGCATTGCGTTCATCTTCTGCTTCTTCTTCGCCAAGCAGATATTCAACGTGTTGGTATGGCCATATGTCCTGGCCGTCGGCGACCCCGCAAACGCCAAGCTCATCTACACTGCGTTCCTTGAATATTTCCTGACCCAGCTGAAGCTGGCGATGTTTGGCGCGGCCTTCATCTCGTTCCCGATCGTGGCGGGGCAGGTCTACATGTTCGTGGCGCCCGGGCTCTACAAGCACGAGAAGCAGGCCTTCCTGCCGTATCTGGTCGCGACGCCGTTCTTTTTCGTGCTGGGTGCGGCGCTGGTCTATTTCGTTGTGTTCCCGATGCTGGCGCGCTTCTCGCTTGGCATGCAGCAACTCGGCAGCGACGAGACCGCAAAGATCGAGCTGTTGCCGAAGGTCGGCGAATATCTGTCGCTGATGATGTCGCTGATCTTTGCCTTCGGCATTGCCTTCCAGCTTCCGGTGATCCTGACGCTGCTTGGCCGCATCGGCATCATCACCTCGAAGATGCTGCGCGAGAAGCGGCGCTATTTCATCGTCATCGCCTTCGTCATCGCGGCGGTGCTGACGCCGCCCGACGTGATCAGCCAGTGCTCGCTGGCGATTCCGCTGATGGCGCTCTATGAGGGCTCGATCATCGCGGTGGCGATGGTGGAGAAGAAGGCCGCCGCCGCGGCGCAGGCCGCCACCGGCACCGACGTGTCGACGCCGGCCAATCCGGCGGAGTAGGGCGCCGCCCCACGCTCCGGTGTCATTCCCCGCCTTGTGCGCAATTGCGCACTGGTGCGGGGAATCCAGTACGCCGCGGCCCCTCGGAGAATCACCACCATCTCTGGAATACTGGATCATCCGCCTTCGCGGATGATGGCAGCTGTGCTAGGGGACGCGCTGACGTACAACGTTTGCCGTTGTCTGTTTACGCGCCGATCCAGGACCACAGCCATGCACGACATCAAATCGATCCGCGACAATCCGCAAGCCTTCGACGCCGGCCTCGCCCGGCGCGGCCTGAAGCCGTTGTCGGCCTCGCTGCTCGCGATCGACGAGACGCGGCGCGCGGCGATCCTGGCCTCCGAGCAGGCGCAGGCGCGGCGCAATGCGGCGTCCAAGGAGATCGGCGATGCCAAGAAGGCCAAGGACGAGGCGCGCGCGGCCAAGCTGATGGGCGAAGTCGCCGAGCTCAAGACTACGATGCCGCAGCTCGAGGCCGCCGCCAAAGCCGCCGATGAGGAGCTGACCAAAGAGCTGTCCGCGATCCCGAACATTCCGTTCGACGAAGTGCCCGATGGTGTCGACGAGCACGGCAACGTCCAGCACCACGTGTTCGGCAACAAGCGCAACTACAGCTTTGCGCCGAAGCTGCATGACGACCTTGGCACGGCGCTGGGCTACATGGATTTCGAGGCGGCGGCAAAACTCTCCGGCGCGCGGTTCGTCGTGCTGAAGAAGGCGCTGGCGCGGCTCGAGCGCGCGCTCGGACAATTCATGCTGAATCTGCACGTCGACGAGCACGGCTATACCGAGATCAATCCGCCGCTGCTGGTGCGCAACGAGATCATGTTCGGCACCGGCCAATTGCCGAAGTTCGAGGACGATCAGTTCTGGGCGATCAAGGGCGAGCTGCTTGCCTCGCCCGACCAGGAGCGGCTGAGGACTGAGCGCCTCGGCCTGATTCCGACCGCGGAAGTCTCGCTCACCAACCTCGCGCGCGAATCGATTCTTGACGAGAAGCAACTGCCGATGCGGCTCACTGCGCTGACGCCGTGCTTCCGCGCCGAGGCGGGCGCTGCCGGGCGTGACACGCGCGGCATGATCCGCCAGCACCAGTTCACCAAGGTCGAGCTGGTCTCGATCACGACGCCGGAGGAGAGCAAGGACGAGCTGGAGCGGATGCTGTCCTGCGCCGAGCAGGTGCTGCAGCGGCTCGGCCTGCATTATCGCGTGATGACGCTTTGCGCAGGAGATATGGGTTTCTCGTCGCAAAAAACCTATGACATCGAGGTCTGGATGCCGGGGCAGGGCGAGGGCGGGGCATTCCGCGAGATCTCGAGCTGCTCGGTCTGCGGCGACTTCCAAGCCCGGCGCATGGATGCGCGCTCGCGCGGTCCCGACGGCAAGCCGCGTTTCGTCCACACGCTGAACGGCTCGGGCACCGCGCTCGGCCGCGCGCTGATCGCCGTGATGGAGACCTATCAGCAGGAGGACGGCTCGATCGCAGTCCCCGACGTGCTGCAGCCCTATATGGGCGGCGTGAAGGTGATCGGGCGCAACTAAAGCGTTTTCGGGCGAAGTGGGTACGGTTCGCGTCAAGAAAACGCGTCAAGACGAGAATCGCATTGCTCGCCTGTAACGGCGGAAACGATCGGTTGCGAAGATCTGGCGGCCGGCTATCCTGCCGGCCCCGCAACGCGAACCCACCGTTCATGGCCTTGCACCGCGACATCTTCTGGGTCGGCCGACAATGGGCGGTGACGGGGGCGGGCATCCAGGCCGTCGATCAGCGCCTGCGGGGCGTGCTCGACATCGAGAGCGCGCGGCTCTGGGACGAGGATCTCGTGCAGAGTCGGCGGGCCAAGCCCGGGGTGAACGCCGCCGACTTCGACAACGCGCTGACGGTGGCGCGCGAACGCTTTCCGCAGACGCCGGAGCCGGATGCGTTCGTTGCGCAATTGGAGGCGCTCGGCGTGATCGAGGCGCCGATCGTCAGTCCGGCGGTACCCGCGATGAGTCTGCGTGCGGAGGGGCGGCTGGCGCGCTTCCTGCCGCAATGGCGCATCCGCCGGTAGGACGTGGCCGGGAACCTCCGATCAGCCGGTTTGCCTGATCGGCCGGAGCCGGATAAGACCGCTCAGACCCCGTTTTTTGGAATCGACCCTTCGCATGCGCATTCTCTGTACCAATGACGACGGCATCCACGCCCCCGGCCTCAAGGTCGTGGAGGAGATCGCGCGCGCATTGTCCGACGACGTCTGGGTGGTGGCGCCCGAACTCGACCAGTCCGGCGTGTCGCATTCGCTGTCGCTGAACGATCCCTTGCGCCTGCGCGAAGTCGGTCCGCGGCACTTTGCCGTGCGCGGCACGCCGACCGACTGCGTCATCATGGGCGCGCGCCATATCCTCGGGGCCAAGCTGCCCGACGTCGTGCTGTCCGGGGTCAACAAGGGCCGCAACGTCGCCGAGGACGTGGTCTATTCCGGCACCATCGCCGGCGCGCTGGAAGGCACCATCCTGGGCTTGCCCTCATTCGCGCTGTCGCAGGAGTTCAGCGTCGAGACCCGCGAGCGCCCGCCGTGGGACACCGCCCGCAAGTTCGGGCCCGACATCCTGCGCAAGGTGATTGCCGCGGGCATTCCGAAGGACACCGTCATCAACGTCAACTTCCCGTCCTGCGCGCCCGAGGATGTGCTGGGCATCCGCGTCACGCGCCAGGGCAAGCGCAATCTCGGTTTCCTCAGGATCGATGAGCGCCAGGACGGCCGCGGCAATCCCTATTTCTGGATCGGCTTCGAGCGCGCCGCGATGATGGACACCCCGGCGGACGGCACCGATCTGGCGGCGCTTCGCGAGCGTTATGTTTCGGTCACGCCGCTCAGGCTCGACCGTACCAACGAAGCGTTTTCGGAAGAGCTCAGCGCGACGCTGAAATAGCGGCTAGCCGCCGCGAAGTGCGGCTTCGATGGTCTTGCCGAGTGCGTCGAGCTGGAACGGCTTTTGAAGCGCCGGCCGGTCGCGGTACTGCTCGGGCAGGCCGGAGGAGCCGTAACCGGTGGCGAAGATGAATGGGCAGCCCTTCGCCTTGATCACATCGGCGACCGGCGAGATCACCTTGCCGTTGACGTTGACGTCGAGAATGGCGATGTCGAACTCGGTCGCCTGGGCAAGCCGCATGGCCTCGGTGATGTCGCCGGCCTCAGCTGCGACCTTGTAGCCGAGCTCTTCGAGCATGTCCGCGACCATCATCCTGATCATCACCTCGTCCTCGACGAGAAATACAGAGCGGCCGGAAAGCCCTGTCGCGGTCATAGTTGAGTCCCTTGCCCATTGCCAAAAACGTTCGCAGATAACACGAATTGACGCAATGCGCGTTTCGACGAACGGATACCTGAAAATGGTCATCGCGGCTCGCCCGTGGCAAGCCAATTTGTGGTCAAATGCTCCAGGCGAAGGTTATCATGGGTTCCTGAGCAGGAACACGATTCTTGCGCCCGGGTTTAACGTCCACTGGCCCCGGCAAGACAGCACAAGCAGGCAATGACCTCCCATCAGCATCCGCCGGAAAAGATGATGTTTCAGCTCACGCTGAGGCGTCGGGGCATCAGCGATCAGGCGGTGCTGCGAACCATGGAGGAGGTGCCACGCGAGCTTTTCGTCGACGAGGCCGATCGCGACGGCGCCTATCGTGACAGCGCGCTGCCGATCGCCTGCGGGCAGACCATCAGCCAGCCCTTCGTCGTGGCCTACATGACCGAGCAGCTCCAGCTCCAGAAGCGGCATCGCGTGCTCGAGATCGGGGCAGGTTCCGGCTATCAGGCCGCCGTGCTGTCGCGGCTCGCCGGCCAGGTCCTGACAGTCGAGCGCTACCGCAAGCTTGCCGACACGGCACGCGCCAGGCTCGAAAAGCTCGATTGTCACAATGTCGAGGTGATGCTCGGCGACGGGCTCAATCTGCCGCCTAATATCGGTCCGTTCGACCGCATCATCGTCACCGCCGCGGTCGAGCAGCTTCCGGACAATTTGGTCGAGCGGCTCGAGGTCGGCGGCATCCTGATCGCGCCGGTCGGCCCGCATCAGGGTGTGCAGACGCTGGTCCGCCTGACCCGCACCGAAGCCGGGATCGAGCGCAAGGAACTCGTCGAGGTCCGCTTCGTGCCGGCACTGCCCGGGGTGGCGCGGGAGCTGTAGATTTCCGGATCGGCTGCGCCGCCAACATCTTATTGGGAGGGTTAAGCCGTTATTTACTCGGCGCGTGTTTACTTAAAACACCAGTTCTGTTGCGTACGAGTGAGTAACCATGTCCGTCGTCGCCGAGTTGCTTTACTCGCGCCGCGTACCGCAGGTCGCGGTGCTGGCGCTGATCTCCTTCAGTTTCGCAGGATGCAGCGCCGACATGTCGTCGCGGCTGTCCCAGTCGAACTTCTCCAACCCCTTCTCCTCTGATCAGACCGGTTCGGTGCAGCAGGCCCCGCCGCCGCAGCAGCGCGAGCTGCCGCAATATTCGCGGCCGCAGACGCAGCCCGGCTATTATCAGTCGCAGCCCTTGCCGCCGCCGGCGGTGTCCGCACCGCAATCCTATCCCGTCGCGGGTGGTGGTGGCGTGTCCGGAGGCGGGCGCGGCGTCAGCTCCTACGCGCCCCCGACGCAGCCGCATCTTGAGACCACGGCCACCGTGCCGCCGCGCTCCGTTGCCGCGGCTCAGCCGGCCGGAGGGACCAAGATCATCGTCGGCACCAGCGACACGCTCGACGTGCTCGCCAAGCGCTATCGTGTCACGCCGCAGGCGATCCTTGCCGCCAACGGCTACAAGGGGCCGCGTTCGCTCTCGCCCGGCCAGCAGCTGATCATCCCGCATCCGGCCACGGCCGCTGCACCCGCGCCCGCGTTAGCTCCCGTCGCTGCGGCTCCTGCGATGGCGCCTGCAGCCAAGCCGGTTGCGGCCATTGCGGCGCCGCCGAGCACCCACTTCGTCAACCACGGCGACACGCTCGCCAGCATCGCCCGCAAGAACCATATCACGTCGGCCGAGCTCGCCCGTGCCAACGGCCTCGATCCGTCGGCCAAGCTCAAGCTCGGCACCAGGTTGACCGTGCCCGGTGCCAAGACCGCTGCCCTCGCGGCGCCGGTTGCAGCGGCTCCTGTCGGGGCTGCTCCGGTTGTCGGCACGCTCCAGCCGGTTGCTGCCGCTCCCGCGCCCGCCACCAAGATGGCGACTGTCGCCGCGCCGGTGCAGAGCGCTCGCCTGGCCCAGGCCACGACCAACGTCGAGGAGAAGCCCGCCGAGACCCCGGCGAAAGCTGCGGAGACCACCAGCGCGCTGCCGACCTTCCGCTGGCCGGTGCGCGGCAAGGTGGTCACGAGCTACGGCGCCAAGTCCAATGGCAAGTCCAACGACGGCATCAATCTCGCGGTGCCCGAGGGGACGCCGGTCAAGGCGGCCGAAGACGGCGTCGTCGCCTATTCCGGCAACGAGCTGAAGGGTTACGGCAATCTGGTCCTGGTTCGGCACTCCAACGGCTACGTCACCGCATATGCCCATGCGAGTGAGCTGATGGTGAAGCGCGGCGATACCATCAAGCGCGGTCAGGTCATTGCCAAGTCGGGTCAATCCGGGGAGGTGGCGTCGCCGCAGCTCCACTTCGAGATCCGCAAGGGATCGAGCCCGGTTGACCCGCTTCAGTTCCTGAACGGGGCGTGAGGCGCCGCCAGCCCCTCACCACACGAACGGTGTCATCGCCCGCGAAAGCGGGCGATCCAGTATTCAAGAGATAGTTGTGGTTGAGCCGATAGGCTGCGGCGTACTGGATTCCCCGCTCCAGTGCGCAATTGCGCACAAGGCGGGGAATGACAGTTGTGAGTGGGGTGAAAGCCAGCCTTACTTCGCCGTCAGCTTCACGCCCAGTCGGCCCGCCAGCTCCTGCACGAACTGCCAGGCGACGCGGCCCGAGCGGGAGCCGCGGGTGGTCGACCATTCCAGCGCCTCGCGCTCCAGTGCCTCACCGTCGACCTCAATGCCGAAATGGCTGCAATAGCCGCGCACCATGGCGAGGTATTCGTCCTGGCTGCAGCGGTGGAAGCCGAGCCACAGGCCGAAGCGATCCGACAGCGAGACCTTCTCTTCGACCGCTTCGCCGGGATTGATCGCGGTCGAGCGCTCGTTCTCGATCATGTCGCGCGCCAGCAGATGGCGGCGGTTGGAGGTGGCGTAGAGGATGACGTTCTCGGGCCGGCCCTCGATGCCGCCTTCGAGCACGGCCTTCAGCGATTTGTAGGACGCGTCGTTGCCGTCGAAGGAGAGGTCATCGATGAACACGATGAAGTGGAAGCTGGCGTCCCGGAGCTTCTCCATCAGCATCGGCAGCGTCTCGATGTCCTCGCGATGGATCTCGATCAGCTTCAGCCTGTCCGCCGGCTTTCGCTCCGCGTTGATGCTGGCATGCGCCGCCTTGACCAGCGACGACTTGCCCATGCCGCGCGCGCCCCAGAGCAGCGCGTTGTTGGCGGGCAGGCCATTGGCGAAGCGCTCGGTGTTCTCCATCAGGATGTCGCGCATGCGGTCGACGCCCTTGAGCAGGAACAGCTCGACGCGGCTGACCCGCGGCACCGCGGCGAGGCGGCCGTCGGGGTGCCAGACATAGGCATCGGCCTGCTTGAACGACTCGCGTTCGAGGGCCGGCTTGCCCTGGGCGGACAGGTGCGCCGCAATGGTCTCCAGCGCGCGGACCATGCGCTCCTGGGAGAGGTTTGGGGCCGCCTCGAGGGCTGCCTTGACGGCCCCCTTGGGGCGTTTTGCCGCGACGGGGGCGGGCTTGCGGGCAGGGGTGCGGGGGCCTTTGCCGGCCGGGCTTTTGCTAAGGTTTTTGGGCATGTCCGAAGTTCCTGAGAACGCAGCCTTATCGGGCCTGACGGCGCGCCGCAAGGTGGGTCAAAAGGGCAGTCTGGCAGCGTTGCAATTGGGGCAATGGCCGCTATAGTCCGCGCGAATTTGACCGAACCGGTCGCCTTTGAGGGCCTGACCGGCTTTCCCCCGTTCTCACGAGGATCGTCCGAATGCTGATTACCCCTGCGTATGCCCAGGCCGCGGGCGCCGGCGACACCAACAGCATGTTGATGTCGCTGCTGCCGTTCGCCCTGATCTTCGTGATCATGTACTTCCTGATTCTGCGTCCGCAGCAGAAGAAGGTCCGTGACCACGCCGACCTCGTGAAGAATATCCGCCGCGGCGACACCGTGGTGACCTCGGGCGGCCTCGTCGGCAAGGTCACCAAGGTCGTGGACGACGACCAGATCGAATTCGAGATTTCCGACGGCGTACGCGTGCGGCAGATGCGCCAGATGATCTCGGGCGTGCGCGCCAAGGGCGAGCCGGCGAAGGAATCCAAGGATAGCAAGGAAGCCGCCAAGGACGACGCCGCCTCGAAGTGAGCGTGTCCGCGAGCATCTCAAGTCTCCTGATCTGACAGGTCCAGTCGATGTTGTATTTCACGCGGTGGAAGGCGCTCGGGATCATCCTGACGGCGCTGATCGTGTGCCTCTGCGCGGTCCCGAACTTCTTCCCCGAGTCGCAGGTCAAAACCTGGCCGGCCTGGGCGCAGCGCCGGCTCGTGCTCGGCCTCGACCTCCAGGGCGGCTCCTACCTGCTGCTCGAGGTCGATTCCAACTACGTGAAGAAGGAACGGCTCGACCAGATCCGCGACGACGTTCGCCGCACGCTGCGCGATGCCAAGATCGGCTTCACCGGCGGCGTGACCGTGCGCAACGACGCGGTCGAGGTTCGCATCACCAAGGAAACTGACGCTCAGGCTGCGCTCGCCAAGCTGCGCGAACTGTCTCAGCCGCTGGGCGGCCTGATGGGATCCAGCGGTCAGCGCGACCTCGAGGTGACCGATGCCGGCGGCGGGGTGATCCGCCTGAGCGTCCCGCAGGCTGCGATCCTCGATCGCCTGCGCAAGACCATCGAGCAGTCGATCCAGATCGTCGAACGCCGCGTCAACGAACTCGGCACCGTCGAGCCCGTGATCCAGCGCCAGGGCAATGACCGCATCCTGGTGCAGGTCCCCGGCCTTCAGGACCCGACCCGCCTGAAGGAGCTGCTGGGCAGGACCGCGAAGATGGAATTCCGGATGGTCGATACCTCCGTGCCGCCGGATCAGGCGCAAGCGGGCAGGTTGCCGCCGGAATCCGAACTGCTGATGAGCGCCTCGCCGCCGCCCACGCCCTATGTGGTCAAGAAGCAGGTGCTGGTCGCCGGTGGCGATCTGACCGATGCCCAGGCGAGCTTCGACCAGCGAACGGGCGAGCCGGTCGTCAGCTTCAAGTTCAACACCTCGGGTGCGCGCAAGTTCTCGCAGGCCACGCAGGAGAACGTTGGGCTGCCGTTCGCGATCGTTCTGGACAACAAGGTGATCTCGGCGCCCGTCATCCGCGAGCCCATCACCGGCGGCCAGGGCCAGATCTCCGGCAGCTTCACCGTGCAGTCGGCCAACGATCTGGCGATCCTGCTGCGCGCCGGCGCGCTGCCGGCGCCGCTGACGGTGGTCGAGGAGCGCACCGTCGGTCCGGGCCTCGGCCAGGACTCGATCGAGAAGGGCGAGCTCGCGGCCTATGTCGGCTCGATCCTCGTCATCATCTTCATGCTGCTGACCTACCGGCTGTTCGGGGTGTTCGCCAACATCGCCGTGGCCATCAACGTCGCCATGATCTTCGGCCTGTTGTCGCTGCTCAACGCAACGCTGACGCTGCCCGGCATCGCCGGCATCGTGCTCACCGTCGGTATCGCCGTGGACTCCAACGTGCTGATCTACGAGCGCATCCGTGAGGAGCTGCGCGGCGGCCGCAACGCGATCTCGGCGATCGACGCCGGCTTCAAGCGGGCGCTCGCGACCATCCTCGATTCCAACATCACCACCTTCATTGCCGCCGCGGTGCTGTTCTACATCGGCACCGGCCCGGTGCGCGGCTTCGCCGTGACGCTCGGTATCGGCATCATCACCACGGTGTTCACCGCCTTCACCATGACCCGGCTGATCGTGGCCTGGTGGGTGCGGTGGAAGCGGCCGCAGAGCGTGCCGATCTAGGAGCCTGATCGTGACTCACACCGTTCTCATCGGGCTCGGCGTCCTCATCGCCATTCTCACTGTGGTCGCAGCCCTCGGCCTGTTGCCGTCGTTGCGGATCGTCCCGGACAACACGCATTTCGACTTCACGCGTTTCCGCCGGATCAGCTTCCCGATTTCGGCAGTGCTGTCGATCGTAGCGATTACGCTGTTCTTCACCCATGGGCTAAATCTGGGCATCGACTTCAAGGGCGGCACGCTGCTCGAGGTCAAGGCAAAGTCCGGCACCGCTGACATCGCGGCGATGCGCACCAAGCTCGACGCGCTGGGACTGGGCGAAGTCCAATTGCAGGAGTTCGGCGGCCCTGAGAATGTCCTGATCCGCGTTGCGGAACAGCCGGGCGGCGACGCCGCCCAGCAGGCAGCGCTGCAGAAGCTTCGTGGCGCGCTCGGCGACAGCGTCGACATCCAGCGTACAGAGGTGCTTGGCCCGCGCGTCGCCGGCGAGTTGCTGGCCTACGGTATGCTCGGCCTGATGCTCGCGATCATCTCGATCCTGATCTATCTCTGGTTCCGGTTCGAATGGCAGTTCGCGCTTGGCGCCATGATCGCCAACGTGCACGACATCGTGCTCACGATCGGCTTCATGTCGATCAGCCAGGTCGATTTCGACCTGACCAGCATCGCCGCGCTGTTGACCATTCTGGGCTATTCGCTCAACGACACCGTCGTCATCTACG
The DNA here is from genome assembly GCF_000379585.1 of Bradyrhizobium sp. WSM2793. Lineage (NCBI taxonomy): Bacteria > Pseudomonadati > Pseudomonadota > Alphaproteobacteria > Hyphomicrobiales > Nitrobacteraceae > Bradyrhizobium > Bradyrhizobium sp. WSM2793. Next base: position 26,396 of record NZ_KB902777.1, read on the forward strand.
ACCGCATCCGTGAAATGCTGCGTCGCTACAAGAAGATGCCGATGCCGCAGCTGCTCAACGAGTCCATCAACTCGACGCTGTCGCGCTCGATCATCACCCACTTCACGGTGACGCTGGCGCTGTTGGCGCTGCTCCTGTTCGGCGGTCACGCCATCCACAGCTTCACCGCGGTGATGATGTTCGGCGTGGTGCTGGTCGGCACCTATACCTCGATCTTCATCGCGGCGCCGATCCTGATCTATCTCGGCGTCGGCGAGCATCGCGAGGATGCGCCCGATACGGCTACGCCGGCGAAGAAAAGCAAGGCATGATCCGAACCGCATGCCCTCGCAGGCGTTTGCGAGGGCAGTAAGCCCATTCGGACGAAGCTCATGGCCGGCGATCCCAACGCACCGCATTTCCCGCGCTCGGCGCCGATCGAGGCCTATGGCAAGGGCGGCTTCGCCTTCGCCGGCATGTCGCATCGGGGCTCGCTGCTGTGCCTGCCCGACGCGATCTGGGCCTGGGACGTGACGGATCCCGCGAGGATCGACCGCTATTCGCTGGACCGGGTCTTCACGGCCGCCAACAGCATCGACACCCTGCTGATCGGTACCGGAACCGGGGTCTGGCTGCCGCCGCCGGCGCTGCGGCAGGCGCTCAAGGCGGTGAGGGTGGTGCTGGACACGATGCAGACCGGTCCCGCTGTGCGTACCTACAACATCATGATCGGCGAACGGCGGCGCGTTGCCGCTGCGCTGATCGCGGTGCCATGAACAGCACATGAGCAGCGCCGCGCCGCCGCCCGATTCCGCCACTTTCTGCGCCGATCTCGTGCGCAGCCATGACTTTCCGCGCTATGCGGCGACACTGTTCGCGCCCGCCGCCGAGCGCCGTGCGCTGCTCGCGCTCTATGCCTTCAATGTCGAGATCGTCCGCGTCCGCGACCAGGTGAGCCAGCCCTTGCCCGGCGAAATCCGATTTCAATGGTGGACCGATCTGTTTTCCGGCCTGGTGCACGGCAGTGCCGAGGGCAATCCCGTGGCGGCGGAGCTGCTGCGTGCGATCCGCGAGTTCGACTTGCCGGTCGAGCCGCTGTCGCTGCTCGTCGACGAGCACCAGTTCGACCTCTACAACGATCCGATGCCGACCATGGCGGCGCTGGAGGGCTATCTGGCCGCGACCTCGTCGGCGTTGTTTGGTCAGGCGGCGCAGGTCCTGGGGCTGCCGTCGGGGGCGGTCGAACATCTCGCCCGTCATGCGGGATTGGCGCAGGGCATCGTGCAAATCATCGCGAACCTGCCGCGCGATGCGTCGCGCCGGCAGCTATTCCTGCCGCAACAGGTGCTGGCGAGCCATGGCTGCCAGATGGAGGACGTGTTCGCTGGCAAGGAGACGGCGAGCCTCCGCGCCGTACTGGAGCAGCTTGCAGGCGAGGCGCAGCAGCATTTGACCACGGCCTTGTCGCTGCTGGCGGACGTTCCGGTGCAGGCGCGTCCGGCGTTTCTGCCGCTGAGCCAGGTCAGGGCCGATCTCAAGCGCCTGTCGCAGCCCGGCCGCGATCCGTTTGCGCCGCAGCCGACGTCGCGGCTGCGTACGCTCTGGACATTGTGGCGGGCTTCACGTTCCCGGGAATTTACCAAATAGCGGCTGGCTTATCGCCTCGAACCGCCGGATGCTCTATGCTGTCCCATGGCTGAGTTGTCCCAAACCACATCGTCCGACCTCAGCGGCTTTCCGGTCGCTCCTGACGACATTCAAGCTGCCGCCGAGACGATCAGGGGCGCCGTCGTCGAGACGCCCTGCAGCTACAGCCGCACGCTGAGCAGCATCTGCGGCTGCGAGATCTGGCTCAAATTTGAGAACCTCCAGTTTACCTCCTCGTTCAAGGAGCGAGGTGCGCTCAACCGCCTCACGGCGCTGACGCCGGAGGAGCGCGCGCGGGGCGTGATCGCGATGTCGGCGGGCAACCACGCGCAGGGCGTGGCCTATCACGCCAAACGGCTCGGCATTCCCGCCACCATCGTCATGCCGGTCGGCACGCCCATGGTGAAGGTCGAGAACACCAGGCATCACGGCGCGGAGGTGGTCGTCACGGGCGCGACGCTGGAGGAGGCGGCCGCGTTCGCGCGCAGCCACGGCGAAGCCAGAGGCATGATCTTCGTTCACCCCTACGACGATCCGCTGGTGATCGCGGGGCAGGGCACGGTCGGGCTGGAGATGATGAGGGCCGTGCCGGAGCTCGACACGCTGGTCGTGCCGATCGGCGGCGGCGGTCTGATCAGCGGCATCGGCATCGCGGCGAAATCGATCAAGCCGTCGCTGCGAATCCTCGGCGTCGAGGCCTGGCTCTATCCCTCGATGTACAACGCCATCCATGCCGGCAATCTGCCGGCGCGGGGCGATACGCTCGCCGAAGGCATCGCGGTAAAATCGCCCGGCAAGATCACCACCGAGATCGTCCGCCGCCTCGTCGACGACATCGCGCTCGTCAACGAAGCCGAGCTCGAGCGCGCGGTCGCGACACTGATCTCGATCGAGAAGACGGTCGTCGAGGGCGCCGGCGCCGCCGGCCTTGCCGCGCTGATGTCCGATCCGACCCGCTTTGCCGGCCAGAAGGTCGGTCTCGTCCTGAGCGGCGGCAATATCGACACGCGGCTGATCGCATCCGTCCTCACCCGCGAGCTCGCGCGCGAGGGGCGGTTGACCCAGCTCTCGCTCGACATTCCCGACAGGCCCGGGCAATTGGCCGCCGTCGCGGCCCTCCTGGCCGAGGCCGGCGCCAACATCATCGAGGTCTCGCACCAGCGGACCTTTTCCGACCTGCCGGCCAAGGCCACGCTGCTGCAACTCGTCATCGAGACCCGCGACAGCGCCCATCTCGACGAGGTGATGGCAAAGCTCAGTGCATCCGGACTAAGCGCGCGCTGCACGTAGGGCGCGTGGAGACGCCAGGCCGAACTCGGCGCTACTCCGGAAGGCCTGCGATGCGGAGGGCATCGCCGAGAGAGGAAGCGAGCGCTGGCGCGCAGTTGACGCCCTGAAATTGACGGCCATAGCGGAACGTCGGGTGCAGCTCCAGCACCCGCGTGGCCGCCGCCTTCGCCTCCTGCAATCGTCCAAGCTTTGCCAGCGCCGCGGCCAATTGCACATGGGTGATGCTGTGGCGAGGATTGGCCTGAACCGAGCGGTAAGCGGCGCGACACGCTTCCTCATATCGGCCGCGATGGAAGTGCCCAAGAGCCTGGGCGTCGAACGCGGCGAAAGCCCAGGAATCGAACGGACTGAGCCGCAGGCTTTGTTCGCTCCATTCGATAGCGCGGTCGGCATCTCCGCCCCAGCCGAGCATGACGCTGCCGAGGATGTAGGTCAGCGCCGATGATGGGCTGATGGCGAGCGCGGCCTCGAACGCGATGAACGCTGCGGAGCGATCGTGCCCGTCCATGCCGATCGAAAAGCCCGCGAGCGTGAGAGCAAGCGCATCATCCTGGCCGTGGGCGATGGCCGAGCGCGCGTGGCGGATCGAGGCCTGCCGATTGGCCTCCTGCAAACCGGCTCGAAGAAACAGGCAGTGATGGCACATCGCTGCATTGCCGTGCGCAAGCGCGTACGCAGGCTCGAGCGCGATCGCACGTTCGAGCAGCACGAGCGCCTGGGTGACCTGGGCCGGCATGCCGGAATCGACGTCCGGCTGGGCGCGCAGGACGAGATCATAGGCATCCAGGCTGTCCGGCCGCTTGCGCCTGACCCTATTGATCTCGGCGCGCCGCAGGCTGGGCGCGATCGCACCGACGGTCAACGATGCGATGTCGTCCTGGAGGGCGAAGACGTCTTCGGATCGGCGGTCAAATCGCTCGGCCCAGACGTGCATGCCAGTCGACGCATCGATCAACTGGCCGGTGATGCGGACCAGCGTGCCGGTCTTGCGGACACTGCCTTCCAGCACGTAGCGTACACCAAGTTCGCGGCCGACCTGCTTCACGTCCACCGCGCGGCCCTTGTAGGCGAATGTGGAATTCCGCGCGATCACGAACAGCCAGTTGATGCGCGAGAGGCCGGTGATGATGTCGTCGACCATCCCGTCGGCAAAATAGTCCTGCGCCGCATCGCCGCTCAAGTTCGTGAAAGGCAACACTGCGATCGACGGCCTGTCGGGCAATGACAGCAACGGCGCTTGCGGTGTTGCTCGTGCGGGACCCGGATCGGACTTCGTCACGGTCGGGCCGACATAGCGATAGCCGCGGCGCGGCAGCGTTTCGATCCAACGCGCCTCGCCGGAGATGTCCGCCAGCGTGCGCCGCACCGCCGCGATCTGGACGGTCAGGTTGCTGTCCTCGACGGCCTGGGCGGGCCAGGCCGCCTCGATCAAGGCATCCTTTGAAACCGGCACACCAGCCTGCCGGACGAGGAGCGCCAGGAGCAATACTGCGCGCTGGCCGAGAGCGGTCGGCTCAGCACCGTGGAACAGGATCCCCGCATCGCCATCGAGGCGAAAGGGACCAAATTCAAGGATCGTGGCCATCATCGAAGAAGGCCACATTTCGCAGGTTTTTTGCAACGTTTTCCGAACGGCTTTGCGACTTTCCGGCTGGACTGGACCACCATCGCGCGAGCCGTGAGGAACGCTGCAACAAGCGATGGAGGTGTACATGACCGCGAAACACGTCATCCGCAGGCCCGGCGAGACCGAGGGGGTCACGCTGCGCGGCCAACCAATGGCCTTCCTGGTGACGGGCGAGGACACTGGGCATACGAGCATGTTCGATTGGACAATTCCGGCAGGATTCGCCACCGGCCGGCACGTTCATCGTGTTCAGGAAGAGACCTTCTACATGCTCGACGGCGAGTGTGAATGGTTCGTCGGGGATGAGATTGTCCGGGCAACCCCAGGGACCTTCCTCTTCATTCCTCCCGGTGTTCCCCACAACATCACTAACGCGAGCGAGAAGCCCGCGCGCGTGCTCATGACCGTATCCCCGCCGGGACACGAGCATTACTTCGAGGAGCTGGCGAAGCTGACGGCAAGTGGTCCCCCGGATGCAAAAGCCATCAGCGAGCTACGCGCCCGCTTCGATACCGACCAGCTCTCGGCGCTGACGACAAGAGCTTGAAGCCCAGACGGCGCGAGGCTGGATCGACTTCAAGGTCGGCCCGGCCGCGCTACCGTGCCGCCAGATCCGCCAGGTGAGCGATCAGCCGATCGATCTCGGCTTCCGTGTTGTAATAATGCGGCGATGCCCGCACGACATGCGGCAAGGCGCGAAGTTCGGCATCGATACGCGTGCTCGACGGATCTGAAGCGCCGATGGTGATGCCTGCTGTAGCGGCGCTGGCGACAACGGCGTCCGCCTCATGCCCGTCCAGCGTGAAGCTGACGATTGCACCCGGCGCGCGTCCGAGGTCGCGAATGGTGATGCCGGGAAGGGCGGCAAGGCCGCCGCGAAGACGGCCGGCAAGCATGCGGCAGCGTTGTTCGATCGGAGCGATGCCGATCTCCAGGGCGTAATCGACAGCCGCTCCCAACCCCAGCCGGGCCGCGTAATTGTTCTCCCAGGTCTCGAAGCGGCGTGCATCGTCGCGAAGCCGATATTCATCGCGCGAGACCCAGGGCGCCGCGAAGTGATCGATCATCGGCGGCTCTAGTCGTTGCAGCAGCGCCTGGCGGACGTAAAGGAAGCCGGTGCCGCGCGGGCCGCGCAGGAACTTTCGCCCCGTGGCCGACAGCATGTCGCAGCCGATGGCCTCGACATCCACCGTCATCTGGCCGACCGCCTGGCAGGCGTCGAGCAGATAGGGAATGCCGTGCGCTCGCGCGATCTTGCCGACAGCTGCCGCCGGATTGACCAGCCCGCCATTGGTCGGGACCCAGGTGATCGCGATGAGCTTTACGCGCTCATCGATCATCCGTTCGAGCGCGTTTACGTCGAGCTCGCCGCTCGCATCGCTGGGCACCACGTCGATGACCGCGCCGGTTCGTTTGGCGACCTGGAGAAAGGCGACATAGTTGGCGGCGTATTCCGCTTCGGCGGTCAGGATTCGGTCGCCCTTGCGAAACGGAAGCGAATAGAACGCCATCTGCCAGGCGACCGTCGCATTCTCCACCAGCGCGATCTCATCGGGCGCGGCATTCAAGAGACGCGCCACCGAGCCGTAGACCGCGTTGAGCCGGTCGGCCTCGCGATCGGCGGCAGCGTAGCCCCCGATCTCGGTCTCCAGATCGATGTGTCCCTTCATCGCCGCTACGACCGGCGCCGGCATCAGGCCAGCGCCTGCGTTGTGGAGATATGCGAGCCGGGAGGCGGCGGGTGTGTCGGCGCGAATTCGGGCGATGTCGATCAAGTCAGAAGCCTCTGCCATCGGGTTCCCTCAGCTAGACACAATGACGCAACGAGCAAGATCGGGCAAACTGGAGCATCCGGATCCCGATGCCTATGCTGATTGAAAGCAAAATTTGGTGGGGAATTGAAAGGACGCACGATGGCGAAGAACACGATTTGCCTCTGGTACGACAGGGATGCCGAGGCGGCTGCCCGCTTCTATGCCGAGACGTTCCCCGACAGCGCCGTGAGCGCCGTCCACCGCGCGCCCAGCGATTACCCGTCCGGAAAGGCGGGGGATGTGCTCACCGTCGAATTCACCGTCGCCGGCGTTGCCTGTCTCGGCCTCAACGGTGGTCCGATTTTCACGCACAACGAATCTTTCTCGTTCCAGATCGCAACCGATGACCAGGAGGAGACGGACCGCTATTGGAACGCCATCGTCGGCAATGGCGGACAGGAGAGTGCGTGCGGCTGGTGCAAGGACAGATGGGGCGTCTCCTGGCAGATCACCCCGCGCGTGCTGACCGAGGCGCTGGCGGCCGGCGGCGCTGAAGCCAAGCGTGCCTTCGATGCGATGATGGGGATGAGGAAAATCGACGTCGCTGCGATCGAGGCGGCACGACGCGGCTGACGTTGGCTTGCCTCAGATACAGAGGCTGAGCAGCTTGATGTGACAGCTGCTGGGCTTGGGCTTGCTCGCGGGTGCGGCTTCGCGTTTCACGGCAACCTCGCGCTTCACGGCGACGAGGGGCTCCTTGTCTTTCTTCTTGCCCTTGCCCTTCGGCTCGTAATCGCCCGCGATCACCATGGCCCAATAGGTGCGCTTGCCGCTGGCATTCCTGGCGCTGGCGATGCCGACGCGGGAGGCGTTGTGCAGCAACAGGTTCTTGCGGTGCCCGGACGAGTCGATCCACTGTCCCAGGGTCTTCTCGAAATTGTCGTAGCCGTAGGCGATGTTCTCGGCGGCGCGGCCGGCGCCGGCGGGCGCGACGCGGCGATTGAAGGGGCCGAGCGCGTCGTGACTGAGGTCGTCCTTCGCCGCCATCGCGCGGGCCTGGTCCATGGCGATGCGGTCGAGGGTGGAATCGCGGACGACGCGAACCTCACCGTGCTTGAGGCGGAAGCTGGAGATCAGCTCGGCCGGGGTCTCGGCCATTGCGGGCGCGGCCGCCAGCAGCAGAAGGCCGGCAATCAGGCCGCCAACCACGCGATGCATCATCGTCCCCCGAGTGCCCATGACCCCGCCGAGCCTGACTTGTCCGACCGCTTCTCTATCGCCAATGTGGACGCTTCAAGGCGAGACTGCCCGTCAGTTCGCTGGCAGGTTCGCCTCGAAATTGAAGCGGTCGCGCAGGTTTTTTCGCTGTTCCAGGATGTCCTTGAGGAAAGCGCGGTCCTGGTCGTTCTTCATCATCGGCTCGATCAGGTCGAGCTGGTTCATGGCGACCAGTTGCAGGATCTCGGTGCGCGGCTTGCCGCCGGCGTCGCGCGGCAGTGCGTGAACGACCTGGATGTGCTCAGGTGGTTTCGGCCCCTTGGCGGCCGCAAGCTCGTTCCGCAACTGGCCCTCGAGCGTAGCCTGATCGGCTTCGACGAAGGCATAGAGCCCGACGCCGGAGCGGCGGTCCGCGAAAGCCACGATGGCGGTGTCGCGCACGGCCGGGTTCTTGCGGATCAGCTCGGTCAGCACCGGCGCGTCGTTCACGAGCCTGCGGCCGCCGCCCTCGCGGTCGGTGAAGTTAAACAAGCCGCGCGTGATCGCGCGATAGACTTTCTTGCCGGTGACAAGCCACAGGCTGGCGGCGAATGACTTCTTCGCAAGGATCTTTCGCTCGCGCGGCGTCAGCGCCTCAGGTGCGTAGGAGCGCTTGTGCTTGAGCAGATGCCGGAGGTCTTCATAGGCGAGGATGCGATAGAGCCGGCCGCGCCGCGCAAAGCAGGCGGCGAGCTGGAAGTCGGTGACATAGGCGAGGCCGTCGCGGCCGACCAGCCAGTTCTGTTCCTTGGCAAGATCGTTGTGGCAGATACCGGCGCGGCGCAGCCGGCGCAGGGCCACCTTGGCCGAACGGAAATAGGCGAGGTCGCCATGGGGCTTGGCCAGATGCAAAGCGACGCCGTCGACGAAGCCGCGCACCAGCGCGCGGCGTCCGGCCCACAGCAGCTCCGGACCAACGTTGAGGCCTTTGGCCAGCGCCAGAGCGTGTTTCTCGCGGGCGAACAGATGGCGCGCCAGCAGGAATGACCACCACGGCACCTCGTCGAGCCGGCGCAGCACGGCGTCGACTTCGCCGATGTCGGTACGGAAGCGCCCGCGTTCGACGGTCGAGAACACGTCGCGCTTGAGCAGCACGCCCTCGGTCCAGCGCGCCGAGAGCGTCGCGGCGTCGTCTTTGGGGAGGCTCATTGCAAACTCACGCGGCTGCGGCAATGCGCAAATGATCGGCGATCCAGCGATCGAGATCGGCGAGTGCCAGTGCGCTCATCGCCTGCTTCTTGGCCACCGTCTTCTCGTTGCCGCGCAGGCGCGTGCCGTCGGGCTTTTTTGTCGGCGCGGTCGCAAGCGGTGGGAATAGACCGAAATTGATGTTCATCGGCTGGAACGAGCGTGTGCCGGGTTCGATGGTCTCGATATGGCCGCCGGTGATGTGGCCGAGCAGCGATCCGAGCGCGGTCGTACCGGGCGGGCTGACAAGCGTCTCGCCGCGCGCGTCCGCGGCTGCATAGAGACCGGCGATCAGGCCGACGCTGGCCGATTCCACGTAGCCCTCGCAACCCGTCATCTGGCCGGCAAAGCGCAGCCGCGGCTGCGCGCGCAGGCGTAGCTGACTGTCGAGAAGCTTTGGCGAATTCAGAAAGGTGTTGCGATGCAGGCCGCCGAGGCGGGCGAACTCCGCCTTCTCCAGCCCGGGAATAGTGCGGAAGATGCGCTGCTGCTCGCCGTATTTCAGCTTCGTCTGGAAGCCGACGATGTTGTAGAGCGTGCCGAGCTTGTTGTCCTGACGCAGCTGCACGATCGCGTAGGCTTTGGTCGTGGGATCGTGCGGATTGGTGAGACCGACCGGCTTCATCGGGCCGTGGCGCAAAGTCTCGGGGCCGCGCTCCGCCATCACTTCGATCGGCAGGCAGCCGTCGAAATAGGGCGTGTTGGTCTCCCACTCCTTGAACTCGGTCTTCTCGCCGGCGATGAGCGCGGCGACGAAGCCGTCATACTGCTCCTTGGTCATCGGGCAGTTGATGTAGTCCGCGCCGGTGCCGCCGGGGCCGACCTTGTCGTAGCGCGACTGAAACCAGGCCACCGACATGTCGATGGATTCGCGGTGCACGATCGGCGCGATTGCGTCGAAGAAAGCGAGCGCGTTCTCGTCGGTCAACTCGCGGATGGCATGGGCGAGCGGTGCGGAGGTGAGGGGGCCGGTGGCAACGATGACGTTGCTCCAGTCGGCCGGCGGCAGGCCTGCAACCTCGCCGCGGGCGATCTGGATCAGGGGATGGTCGTTCAGCGCCTTGGTGACGGCCGCGGAGAAGCCGTCGCGGTCGACGGCGAGCGCGCCGCCGGCGGGCACCTGGTTGGCGTCGGCTGCGCGCATGATCAGCGAATCGAGCCGGCGCATTTCGGCATGCAGCAGGCCGACGGCATTGTTGGCGGCGTCGTCCGAGCGGAACGAATTGGAGCAGACGAGCTCGGCGAGCCCGTCGGTGCGGTGCGCTTCGGTCATGCGGGTCGGCCGCATTTCGTGCAGCACCACGGGCACGCCGGCCTTGGCCACCTGCCAGGCGGCTTCAGAGCCGGCAAGGCCGGCGCCGATCACGTGCACGATGTTGGATTGAGGTCCTGTCATGGGGCGGACAGGTAGCGCTTTTCGGCGTGGAGTGGAATCGCCGAGATCGAGTTTTCTGCCGCTAGATACGACAACGCCCGCACGAGGCGGGCGCTATCGGTCCGTTCCGGTGGAAGGGCTGAAACGATATCAGCCCTGATACTGACCGGCGGCAACGCGCGGGATGTCCGAGCGATCGAGGCCGATATCGGCCAGTTCGCGATCGCTGAGCTGGGACAGCTCGGCAACATTGCGCTGATAGTCCCGGAAGGCCTGGATCATGCGGATGAGCGAGAGCAGCATTGGTAGTCTCCTGCAGTTCGATTCAACCCTTGCCCGGGCTGCATCGTTGAAATGAATATAGGTGAGAGTGTTGCGGTGCGAAAGTTCCGATGTTGCGATGCAGCTAAGCGAGTAACGCATACCGCGAGTAAGGGAGGCTTAACCTCTCGCCAGTCCCGCCCAAGGCTTGAACTGTAGGGACCGAATCTGGCGACAAACTTCCGTGAAATCACGGGTTTAAGGGCTGTCGACTGATCTCGATCATAGCCGAGATAAGTTGCGTGCCTGTCACCAGCAAGTCGGGTCGTCAGCTTCTACACCCAAGTCGGGCATGCGCGATTCGCATGAGACGAAATCGTTATTTTGAATATAGATTCATTATTTGTGGGATGGAACTGTAGGCGCGAATGGGGTCCCACGGGCTTTTTCGCGGCAGGATACGTCGGAACGGCCCATTCGCACCCACGATAGCGCAGCGCACACACGCCGAGCGTGTGACGATGATTACCGGGATGTAATGAAAATCAGAAATTTCGCATGCGGCTCTGCGTGATGCGCAACATCACGCAATTCTCGCGGGGAATTTATTGCGGCAAGTTGCCGCGTCCGGGGGAAAGTCATGTTGCAGAGGCCGGCAATGTCGCGGGTCCTGTCTCAAGAACAACAGAAGGAAGTAACATCATGACGAAGTTACTCGGGGTTATCGCAATTGCCGCCGTCGCGTTCGCCGTCACGCCGGCCCAGGCCGCCAAGCACGCCGCGGGCGGTTGCAGCTCGGCCAACCTGGAGAAGACGGAGACCGCGATCGAGAACATGGCCGACGGCGACAGCAAGTTCGTCGCGCAGAAGGAGATCGCGGCTGCCCAGGATTCGCTGCTCAACGGCAAAATGGGTGCGTGCGGTGCGCATCTGAACAAGGCAATGCACGCCACCATGGCCAAGTAAACGGGTAGGCAAACGCACGAGAGAGGGCCGGTCAGACGATCGGCCCTACGCGTTTGTTGATGGGTCTTTAAGGGGCGCGCGCCAGCTGGGTGGCGAAATAGGCGACGGTCTTGGAATAGACCTCGCTCTTGTTCCACTGCTGCAGCACCGCGAAATTCGGACTGCCCGGCTGCCAATCCTTGCCCTTCTGCCAGCCATAGCCGGCAAGATAATTGGCGGTGGAGGCGAGCACGTCGGGCGCGTTGTGCAGGAGGTCGCGCTTGCCGTTGCCGTCGAAATCGACGGCGTATTTCATCCAGGACGACGGCATGAACTGGGTCTGGCCGAGTTCGCCGGCCCAGGCGCCCTTCATCTCGGCTGGCACGAGATCGCCGCGCTGGACGATGCGCAGTGCGTCGAGCAGTTCGGCGCGAAACTGCTCGGCGCGCCGGCAGTCATAGGCCAGTGTTGCCAGCGACCGGATCGTGGCGAACTTGCCGGTGTTGACGCCGAAATCGGTCTCCAGGCCCCAGATCGCGACCAGAACCTCGCCGGGGACGCCATAGGTTTGTTCGATGCGCGACAGCACCGAGCCGTACTGCTTCATCCTGTTGGAGCCGCGTTCCAGGCGCGGCGGCACCATGCGGCCGGAAAATTCCTCGAAGGTCTGGGCGAAGACCTTTTGCGAGCGGTCGCGGTTGAGCACGCTTTGATCCAGCGTCACGCCGGCGAGACCAGATGCGATGGCCTGCTGTGAGATCCCCTTGGCCGCAGCGTCGGTCTTGAAGTCCGCAAGCCAGGCATCGAAATTGCCCGAGCCGCAGGCAACCGCGGCGAACGCTGGCTGGGCGGACAGGATTGACGCGGAGAGGGCGAAGGCTGCGAGAGCGAGACGAGAAATCGTCGAGGTCATTCGAGGTAATGAATTCCGTGAAGCGATCTGACCGGGGCGCGCAATCTCGATCGGAACCGCGGCCAAAGCAAGGCGTGCGACAGGCCGCGATCCTGCCCGAACCAGGGCAGGATCGCATGTCACGATATCGTCAGGCGTCCGTCCTGCTACGCCAGGGGAAGAGGTTGGCCGGGAAGTCGGCAGCCGACTTGCGCGGACGATGTGGAGGGGGCGGCACCGGACGTGCACCAGGCTCCGAGACGATCACCTTGCGGTAGAGATGCCAGGTGGCATGGCCGAGCAGGGGGATCACCACGGCAAGGCCGAGGAACGCCGGGATGGTGCCGAGCGCGAGCAGAACCGCTACGATCACGCCCCAGGCCGCCATCGGCACCGGGTTCCTCGCGATCACGCGCAGCGAGGTGCTCATCGCCTCGAACGCGCCGGCGTGGCGATCCAGCATCAAGGGGAACGACACGACGCTGATGCAGAGCGCGGCGAGCGCGAACAGGAAACCGACGCCGCAGCCAACCACGATCAGCCACCAGCCCTGCTGCGTCGTCAGCACGCGCGTCATGAAGTCCGAGATTCCGGTGACGCCCTCATAGCCGAACGCCGCGACATAGATCGCCTGCGCGGTCGCAACCCAGGTCACGAACAGCGCGAGCAGCAACGTACCGAGGCCGAGCATCGCCCCGAACGAGGGCGAACGCAGCACCTCCATCGCATCCCAGGCGCTTGCTTCCTCGTAGCGTTCGCGCCGGCTGGAAAGCTCGTAGAGACCGAGCGCTGCGAAGGGGCCGATCAGCGCGAAGCCGGCGGCGAGCGGAAACAGCAGTGGCAGCACCGAATAGCCCATCACCACACGGGCGAGCACGAGGCCGAGCACCGGGTAGATCACGCAGAGGAGGATGGCGTGGCTCGGCACGGCCTTGAAATCTTCCCAGCCGCGCCTGAGCGCATCGTGCAGATCAGACAGCTGGATGGTTCGGATCACCGGTCCAGCCGCATCAGTGGGCTGGGCCATCGTGGGGACATTGCCCTGGTAGAGTGTAGCCATGGTCGCTAGCTCCCTTGCCGAGCGGCCGAATTCGGCGCCGGCAAACGGCGCAAGCGGCCGCCATTCTCTGAAGTCCCGCGATCCCGACCAGACGCGAATTCCGGACGACATCGCGAGCTGAGCTGGAAGCGTACGCCCATTTCCGAGTCCTGTCCTCACGCTTGGGTGAAATTCGATGCCGCATCGCAACCTCGACGATGTCATTCGGTCGTCATTTCGCCGCAGATAAGCTGATGCTGCGTGGTGGTTCGCAGAACTTCGCGGGCGCTACGCAGTAACTTGGTCTATAAGTGCCACTCAAGGTTCTTCCAACGGATCCTTTTCGGGGAGCAGACATGAGCATTTTCGGGAAAATCATGAGCGCGATCTTCGGCGGCCAGCCGGCTTCCGCCGCGCCCGCCGGTGGCGCGGCGCCGGGTAGTGCGCCCGCAGGGGCCGCGCCTGGAGCGTCGGCGCCGGCTTCCGCGCCCATGGCCGCGGTCGATGTGGCGGCGATCGTCGACAAGGCGGTGGCCGCGCACAAGGGCGAGAAGCTGGAATGGCGCACCTCGATCGTCGACCTGATGAAGGCGCTCGACATCGATTCCAGCCTCGCTGCGCGCAAGGATCTCGCCAAGGAGCTCGGCTACAGCGGCGACATGAACGACTCGGCCAGCATGAACGTCTGGCTGCACAAGCAGGTGATGTCCAAGCTCGCCGCCAATGGCGGCAAGCTGCCGCCTGAGATCAAGCACTGACCGCAAGCACTGACCGTATGCCGGTCGTGCCGCAGGGGCTCGCGATCGCGCGGGCCCTTTTTGCTTTCAGCCGACCAGATCCGCATTCTCCGGATGCCTGTCGAGATAGTCGACCACGAAGCCGCAGCCGGCGATCACCTTGCGGCCGTCGCGCCGGATCAAGTCCAGCGCGCCCTTGATCAGCTCGGAGGCGATGCCGCGGCCGCGCAGCGCGCGGGGCGTCTCGGTGTGGGTGATGATGACCGCCGTCGAGGTCAGCCGGTAATTGGCGAAGGCGACCTCGTTGCCGACATCGAGTTCGAAGCGGCTCCTGTCCTTGTTGTCCCGTACCGATGCCACCATGCAAGATCCTTCCGACGTGCGTCTGAGGCGTTGATCTAGGAGCCCGTCCCCGTTCTTGGCAAGGCACGGCCATGGGAGCTTGCCGCACGGCAGATATCTGCAAACGCGCGTGCCTGTAGCTGCAGTGCAGTATGAGAAGCCATCCCTGGTGAACACCACGCCGGCTCCAATAATTACCGGCGCCACTCTTGCAAGTTCCACGGCGGCTCCCACGTCCTCTCAAGGACATACGCCCGAATGCGGCCGGCAGGGTCGCCAGACATTCGGAGTGTCATGATTGCCAGCCGCAGACGTATGCCTCTTTGGAGGAGGTTACGATGTCGGACTTTGGTTTCTTGAATACTCATCGGACATGGGAAGACTGGTGCGGGATGCTGCTCGGCGCGCTCATCGTGGCTTCGCCGTGGTTTCCCGTCCAGGATCCGGCGATTGCCGGGCACCCGACGGCGATCCTGAATGCGGTCGCAATCGGCCTGGTCGTATTTGGCATCAGCCAGCTCGAATATGTCGCCTTGCAGCGCTGGCAGGAGGTGACGACGATCCTCGTCGGACTGTGGCTCATCGCCTCGCCTTACGCCCTCGGCTATTCCGCTGACGGCTTTCTCCGCATCTACCACACGAGCCTCGGCGCGGCGGTGGTGCTGTTGGGCATCCTTCAGCTGTGGCAGGACTGGGATCTGAATGATCAGGACATGCTCAAGCACGGACGATAGGCCGTAGCTGTCGGCAGGCCCGCTGGCTACGGGCGGCGGGCCTGTGCTCTCACCTCGCCACGAGGTCCGCATAATCCGGATGTTTTTCGATCCATGCCTTCACGAACGGGCATTGCGGGATCAGCTTCAATCCGGCGGCGCGGACCTGGTCTAGCGCGCCTTGCACCAGCTTCGAGCCGACGCCCTTGCCGCCGAGATCCTTTGGTACGTCGGTGTGCTCGAACGTGATGACGCCGCCGTCGAGCTTGTAATGCTCGGTCGCAACATGGCCCTCGACCTCGAGCTCGAAGCAGTGATGGTCCTTGTTGTCGATGACGTCGCTCATGTCGTCGCACCTCCAATTGCGATCCTCGCGCGAAGCGGTAACGCGCGGTCAGGTCGCCTGGTTTCAGTAGCTGAGGTCGTTCGGTTCAATCGGCCGCTTTGGCGAGCCTGGAATCTTCGGGCTGCTGCGGCGGGCGCAGGCACCCCTGGCAGATGACCAGGGAGCGGTTGACCCTGGCATCCTGCTCGGCCTCGCTGCCGTCCTGCGCTTGCCACCACTCCTTCGAATGGGGCTGAAGTCCGGCTTGCGAGCCGTTCCGCTCGGATCGGGCCGAGGTCCGCGCTGGCTGTGCTGCTGCCCGCGGCCGATTGGGATCCTCGCCGGCGCCATCCCAAGCATAACGTGCAGGCTTGAAGGCGGGATCGGAGGCCAGATGCGCCTGTGGCGCCACGGCACATCCGGCGAGCGCCAGCGACAACAGGAGGAAGGCGGGCGCTTTGACCATGATGCGACACTCTGTACGCGAGAACTGAGGAAGGGTGCGCCGATCATGTTTAAAATTTTCTGAACGATTGCGGCCGCGCCGGCGACAAACGCGCATGCGCTATTTGATGCTTCTGCTCGCTCTGTTCGCCTCCGCCGCGCGCGCCGAGGATGCAAAGCCGTTCGATCCCTCCGACTATCCGCCCGGCGTGCAGAAGGCACTGCGCTACGCCAATGAGGAATGCACCAGCCAGGACGGTGGCGAGGTGACCTTCGCGCCCGATACGGTGCGCAAGATCGACCTGACCGGTGACGGCCGCGACGACTACATCGTCGATTTCCAGGACACCAAATGCGGCGATCGCGAGACGACCTATTGCGGAACTGGCGGCTGCGTCATCAACATCCTGGTGACGCTGCCGGACGGCAACATTCGCCCGGTGTTTGACGGCTATGTCCTCCGCCACAAGATCATGGCCCCGCCGATGAAGCGCGGCGCTGCGCGCACCGTCCGCTTCGATCTTCATGGCAGCTTCTGCGGCGGCTTTGGCCCGCAGACCTGTGTCAAGCAGAAGGCGATCACGGCGACGCCGTTTGCGTTCAAGCAGCCGTAGGGGAGCCGTGCATCCGGCGGCCTTGCAGGGGCGCGGGCGGTGGCGATAAATGGGCTGCAATGAGCCGGCGGCCAGCGCGCCGCCCGCCCTCGAAGAGGAATCCCCATGCAGCCCCTGCGCATGTCGCGCCGCGTCATGAATCTCGCTTACATGCTGACCCAGAATGCCCGGCGGCATGGCGCGCGTCCCGGTTTCGTCTGGGGTGACAAATCCTGGAGCTGGCGGCAGATCGATGCGCAGGTCTCGGCGTTGGCTGCAGCGCTCGCCGCGCGTGGCATCGCCAAGGGCGACCGCATCCTGGTCCATTCGAAGAACGGCGACGAGATGTTCTTCTCGATGTTCGCCGCGTTCCGGCTCGGCGCGGTCTGGGTGCCCACCAATTTCCGCCTGATGCCGGATGAGGTCACCTATCTGGCAGAGGCCTCCGGCGCCAAGGCGTTTCTGTGCCATGTCGATTTTCCCGAGCATGCGGCGGCCGTGAAAGGCGGCGCGCTCGAGTTCACCTGGAGCGTCGACGGCAAGGGCGCGTTCGGCGAGCGCTCGGTTGCTGATGCCATTGCCGCTCATGCCGGCGCCAATGTCGCGAATGTCGCCGTCGAGCACGACGATCCCTGCTGGTTCTTCTTCACCTCGGGCACCACCGGCCGCTCCAAGGCCGCGGTGCTGACCCACGGCCAGATGGGCTTTGTGATCACCAACCATCTCGCCGATCTGACGCCCGGCGTCACCGAGAATGACGCCTCGCTGGTGGTGGCGCCGCTGTCGCATGGCGCCGGCGTGCATCAGTTGGTGCAGACCGCGCGCGGCGTCTGCACCATCTTGCTGCCGACCGAGAAATTCGACATCAACGAGGCGTTCCGCCTGATCGAGACGCATCGGGTCGCCAATCTCTTCACGGTGCCGACAATTTTGAAGATGATGGTCGAGCACCCCGCCGTCGACAAATACGATCATTCCTCGCTACGTCACGTGATCTATGCGGGCGCGCCGATGTATCGCGAGGATCAGAAGACCGCGCTGAAGAAGCTCGGCAAGGTCATCGTGCAGTATTTTGGCCTCGGCGAGGTCACCGGCAACATCACCGTGCTGCCGGCGGCGCTGCACGATCCCGAGGACGGCCCGCACGCCAAGATCGGCACCTGCGGCTTCGAGCGCACCGGCATGCAGGTCTCGATCCAGGATGATGAAGGCCGCGAGCTCGCAGCCAACCAGAGCGGCGAGATCTGCGTGATCGGGCCGGCGGTACTCGCAGGCTACTACGACAATCCCGAAGCCAATGCGAAGGCGTTCCGCAACGGCTGGTTCCGCACCGGCGACCTCGGCCATATGGACGAGGAGGGGTTCGTCTACATCACCGGCCGCGCCTCCGACATGTACATCTCCGGCGGCTCCAACATCTATCCGCGCGAGATCGAGGAGAAGATCTTGACGCATCCCGCGGTCGGCGAGGTCGCCGTGCTCGGCGTGCCCGATCCGACCTGGGGCGAGGTCGGCGTCGCCGTCTGCGTGGCGCGCGAAGGTGCGAAGGCGGTGAGCGAGGCCGAAATGGCGGCGTTCCTTTCGCCGAAGGTGCCGCGCTACAAGATGCCGAAGCGGTTCTTCTTCTGGGAGGCCTTGCCGAAATCCGGCTATGGCAAGGTGCCGAAGCGCATGGTGCGTGATGAGCTCGAGGCGCGCGGGCTGCTCGATCTCGACAAGACGAAGGCGGGCTGAGCGCAGGTGATGCGGAATATCAAGCAGCCGGGCGCGCCCATCGCGGAACGCATTCAATGGGTGGAGGCGAGGGGGCGCGCCTTCTCCTTCACGCTTCAGGCAGGTCTGCCGCTGCTGGAAGCCGCGCGGCGCGGCTTTGCGGCCGAAGGTTTTACGAGCGGCGTGCTGAACTTCAGGCAGGGCGCGCTCAAGCCTTTCGCCTATGTCATGCCGGCGCTGTCGAAGACCGGCGAGAACGCGGCGTTCTACAGCGACACGTACCGGCCCGGCGGCGTGACGCGCACGAAGCTCGGCTCCATGACGCTCGGCACGCGCGACGGCGCGCCGTTCTTTCACTGCCATGGGCTGTGGACGGAGGCGGATGGCAAGGCCAGCGGCGGCCACATGCTGCCAGACGAGACTGTTGTCGCCGAACCGTTCGAAGTCGACGCCTTCGGCATTGACGGCGCGATGTTCGCTGCCGAGCCCGATCCCGAGACCAATTTCAAGCTGTTCGGGCCGGTGGCGGCTGCGCGCAGTGGCGCACGCACGACGAGCCGCGCCTTCGCGCTCCGGCTGCGCCCCAATCAGGACTTTGCCGGCGCGCTCGAAGAGTTCTGCCGTGCGCACGGCATCGCGCGCGCGAAGATCCATGGCGGCGTGGGCTCGACCATCGGCGCTCGCTTCAGCCATGGCAGGGTGACCGAGCCTTTCGCGACTGAGCTTGCGGTAACGGCCGGGCTGATCGCGATCGGGCCCTCTGGCGCGCTCGAAGCTGCGCTCGACGCCGCGTTGGTCGACTACACCGGCGGCTTGGCGGAGGGGCGCCTGGTCCGCGGCGACAACCCCGTGCTGATGACGATGGAGCTGGTGCTGGAGGCGCTGGACTAGGCTGCGAACGGGGCTCGCGCCGGGAGCCATGCCACTTGCGCGGCATCATTGTTCCCGTTACGTTCCGGCTTGGAATGCCGGTCGCGGAACGGACGGAGAGACGGCTATGAGCCGGCGAGGTCATCGCACGATCAACCTGCCGGCGCCGTATCTGAAGCGGGTCTGGCTCGACCCGTCGAAAGTTCACGATCGCAAGGCTTATCCGTTTTGCCTGCCCATCTTCCCGGATGATTTCGAGCTCAGCTTCGACGCCGCCATCACGATCATTGTTGGAGAGAACGGCACCGGGAAGTCGACGATCCTCGAAGGCATCGCATCGCTCGCCGGCTACGACGATGCCGGGGGCGGCAAGGGCTACATGCCGGTCGATCATTCAGAGGCGCGCGAGAAGATGGGCGGCCAGCTCGGCAAGGCGCTGCGCGCGAGCTGGCTGCCGAAGATCAGCAATGGCTGGTTTTTTTGTGCCGAGAGCTTTTTCTCGGTCGCGCGGTATCTGGACAAGGCCGCGCGTGATGCCGGCCAGGTCGGTCCCGATTTCCTGTCGCACTCCCACGGCGAAGGCTTCCTGCGCTTTTTCGAGGAGCGCTGTCAGCGCCAGGGCATCTTCATCTTCGACGAGCCGGAATCGGCTCTGTCGCCGGCGCGCCAGATCGAGTTCTTGAAGCTGCTGCGACGCATGGAGGATTCCCGGATCTGCCAGGTCATCATGGCAACGCATTCGCCGATGCTGATGGCTTACCCGAATGCGCGGCTGCTGCGGCTCGGGAAATACGGGCTGGAGCCGGTGACGGTCGAGGCGACGGATCACTACCGGCTGATGCGCGAGTTTTGTTCGGATCCGCACGGGTTCGTCGAGGCGACGCTGGCGGAATGAATGTACCATCCGGTGCTCCTTCGCGCGGTTTCCCGTTCTCGCGGCACATCGTGCCCGAGCTTTTGCTTCACGTGCCGCCCTCAAAAATGCCGAGGGCGCAGGGAAGGCCGGGTGCCGGCTGGCACCCGCGGTCCACTGTGCGAAAGCGTGTGCTCAAAAAGCTGCACAGCGGCATACAGGTGAAGCCAAACATCCGGCCTTCCCTGCGCAGTGGTTTTACGGCTTATGTCGTGATCTCCCCGCGGAGCGATGCACTATTGCCCCCGTCGCCTTGCGGATAGCTGATGCGCGCGCCCGGTCGGGCCGCAACATCACCGCAACACTTGGCGCACAGACCCCGGGCGCCAGGACCACACGATTTTGCCGTACGCAGGCTGCACCGGTCGTGCGCGCGTTAGTCCTTGCTCACGGTGTGACCCGCCCTGCAAACCACCTTCGCGCCGACGCAGCCCGCGTCCACCACGTCCCATCCCGCGTGTCGTGACGATCGCGATGCGCCCCTCGGCCGGGTTGGGATGCCCTTCTATACGATAATCCGAACTTCTGATAAAGAGAAATATTTCGGTTCGGTGGCGTTGACCCTCCCATGGGTGTTTTGCCCGCCGGGTCGCGCAACAGCTTGTGGGTCGTGCCGAGCTCCGCCGCAACGGCGCCACGAACCGGTCTCCCCTCGGCCCCAAAATGCGCTAGGATGACCGCAGCGCGCATTCCAAGTCGCGCACGATCAACTGGACGTATGAGGAAACGAGATGAGGGTGACGATTGGACGGCGCACGGCCATGGCTGCGGCGCTGGCTGTGGTTGGGGCGGCAGGCTTGACGGCGACTTTGGGCCCGGCTTTTTCACCGGCGGCCTGGGCGCATGGGCCGACCCGGCAGAAGGTGCGGGAATCCATCGAGATCAACGCGCCGCAGGACAAGGTCTGGGCCGCGATCCGCAACTTCCAGGACATGGGCTGGCTTCCGCCCGTCACCAAGACCACCGGCGAGAAGGGCAACGAGGTCGGCGCGACGCGCCAGCTGACGCTGACGGGCGGGGCGACTGTCGATGAGGAGCTCTACAAATACGAGCCCGACATGATGAGCTATTCGTACCGGATCACCAAGGTCGACGTGAAGGTGCTGCCGGTGACCAATTATTCCTCGACGTTGACGGTGTCGCCGGCTTCCGACGGCAAATCCAAGCTGGAATGGGCCGGGGCGTTCTACCGCGGCTTTCCCAACAACGATCCGCCGCCGGAGCTGAGCGACGAGGCCGCGATGAAGGCCGTGAGCGGGCTCTACAAGACCGGCCTCGAAGCCCTGAAGAAGAAGATCGAGAGCGGTAGCTGATCGTGCGGATGCTGGTTCTGGCGGCGCTTGCCGCCAGCCTTTGTCATGCCAGCCTCGGCAGCGCCGCTGCCGAGGAGGCGTTCGTCACCAACCAGCTCAGCGACGATCTGATGGTCGTGGATCTCGCCGCAGCACGCAGCGTCGCGACCATCCCGATCGGCGGCAAGCCGGCCGGAATCGCCGTCAGCGCCGACGGACGCTTCGCCTATGTCACGAGCCCGGATGCCAAGGCGGTGACGGTGGTGGACGCCGCAACGCGGCAGGTGACGGGCCGGATCGAGGTCGGCGGCGGGCCGCTCGGCATTGCGGTGGCGCCCGATGGCAAGTCCGTCTATGTCGCCGATTGGTACGCGGCGGCGGTGCGGGTGATCGATGCCGCCTCGCGCAGCGTCACCGCCAGCATCGCGGTCGGGGCCTCGCCGTCGGGGCTTGCGGTGACGCCCGACGGCAAGCTGCTGCTCTCGGCGGACCGCGATGACGACAGCGTCTCCGTCGTTGACACCGCGACGCGCCAGCGCAAGGCGGCGATCAAGGTCGGCACCCGTCCATTCGGCGTCACCATCGATGCCGACGGCAAGCGCGCCTACACCGCCAATGTCGGCTCCGACGACGTCTCCGTGATCGACATTGCAGAAGGGAGCGAGATCGGCCGCGTGCCGGTCGGCATGCGCCCCTATGCGGTGGCGCTGACGCTAGGCCGCGGCTTCGTCACCGACCAATATGGCGGCACCGTCAGCGTGTTCGATCTGGCGAGCCTGAAGCCGATCAAGCGCATCAATGTCGGCGACTACCCTGAGGGGATCAACGCCACCGCCGACGGCAAGCGCGTCATCGTGGCGTGCTGGGAAAGCAACACGCTTCATATCATCGACGCAGCCGAGCTGAAAGTGATCGGCGAGATCAAGACCGGCGATGGCCCAAGGGCGTTCGGAGCGTTCCTGCGCAAGACGGAGTAGGGTGTGTAGGGCGGATTAGCGCAGCGTAATCCGCCGATCGATCGCCGATGCAAGATGGCGGATTACGCTGCGCTAATCCGCCCTACGATTACACACCGCGTCCGCAATTTCATCCATCCGCTCAAACACGTGATCCGGCCCCAGCGCCCGCAGCGCCGCCGGCGCCGCATAACCCCAGCACACCGCGCCGCAGGCAATCCCAACGCTGCGCGCTGCCTCGATGTCGCGCACCTCGTCGCCGATCGCGATGACCTGGCCCGGCTCCACGCCGGCGCGGCGGATGACGCGGCGGAATTTCGCGGGCTTGCCGAACAGCGAGGCCGAGCAGTCGAAATGCGAAAACAGCGCGGCGGTCTCGCCAAGCTTCTCGCGCGCATTGTCCTCGCTGTCGGACGTCACCAGCGCGAGCTGCACGCCGTTGTCTGCCAGCGTCCGCAGCATCGCCTCGACGCCCGCAAACAGCGATATCTCGCCAGCTGCCTCTCCCTTCAGCCGCCGCGCATGCCGCGCGATTGCCGGTAGCTTCCAAAGCGGCACCTCGAGCCGGGAGAGGATCTCCCGCGTCGAGGCATGCCGCAGCTCCTCGATTTCCTCATCCCGCACGCGGCAAAAGCCGAAGCGGTCGGCGATGTCGTTGACGGTGCGCAGGAACCACGGAAAGCTGTCGGCCAGCGTGCCGTCGAGATCGAAGATGGCGAGGGCGTAGGGCATGTGAGGAAAGGCTCCGGATGTCGCTTCGTCCATCCGGCGATTGAACTAGAATTTCCACACGGTGTCTTCGGTCCAGCCCAACGCAGCGAACTCGGCGGCCCGGAGCGGGGCTTCGCCCTCGGCGAAGAACTCGTCGAGCTGAGGCGGGGTGACGGCTGTCTCGGACAGCATGGCGTGCGCCTGACCGCGATGATGGATCTGATGCTGGAAGAGATGCATCAGGAGCCGGTCGCGGCGCTCGGTTTGCACCTGCGTGTCGCGATTGATCTTCACGATATCATCGAGTCGTGCGGGCGTCAGCGTATCGCAGATGGCGATCAGGCGCTTGTCGAGCGCGGCTTGAGCGGGCTTCAGCGCGGCAAGGGAAGGGTAGGGCACCTCGTTTTTCCAGGCCGCCGGTCCGAGCCAGCCACCCTCCAGCGCATCGATATAGAAGAGATCGATGACATGGACGTGGTTCAGGGTGCGCTGCAGGCTCGGAAAGAAGCCGGTGCGGTGGGCTTCGAATTCAACCTGGGACAGCGCGGCGCAAGCCGAGAGCAGCCGATGGTTGGCCCAGGCATTGTTGTGGGCGAAGGCGCGATAGGTCTGCACGAGTCCAGCGGACATGTTGGTTCGTCCCGATCGGATAGTGGCGGATTACGCTACGCTAATCCGCCCTACAGCGCTGCGGCTTCAATGCAAAGCTGCTACTCCGCCGCCTCGCTCGTGCTCCTTCGCTTCGGCTTCCGTGCCTTCTTCAGCACCGGCTCCAGGAATTTGCCGGTGTAGCTCCGCGGCGCCTTGGCGATGTCTTCCGGCGGGCCCCAGGCGACGATCTCGCCGCCGCCGTCGCCGCCTTCGGGGCCGAGGTCGATGACCCAGTCGGCGGTCTTGATGACTTCGAGATTGTGCTCGATGACGACGACCGTGTTGCCCTGCGCGACCAGCTCGTGCAGCACCTCCAGCAGCTTCTTGACGTCGTGGAAGTGCAGGCCGGTGGTGGGCTCGTCCAGGATGTAGAGCGTGCGGCCGGTGGCGCGCTTGGACAGCTCTTTTGCCAATTTGACGCGTTGCGCTTCACCGCCCGAGAGTGTTGTCGCCTGTTGGCCCACGTGAATGTAATCGAGACCGACGCGGTGCAAGGTTTGAAAAGTCTCGCGCACGCGCGGCACCGCCTTGAAGAACTCGGCGGCTTCCTCGACGGTCATGTCGAGCACGTCGGCGATTGACTTGCCCTTGAACAGGACTTCGAGCGTCTCGCGGTTGTAGCGCTTGCCCTTGCAGACGTCGCAGGTGACGTAGACGTCGGGCAGGAAGTGCATCTCGATCTTGATGACGCCGTCGCCCTGGCAGGCCTCGCAGCGGCCGCCCTTGACGTTGAAGGAGAAGCGGCCGGGCTCGTAGCCGCGCGCCTTGGACTCGGGCAGGCCGGCGAACCATTCGCGGATCGGCGTAAAGGCGCCGGTATAGGTTGCAGGGTTCGAGCGCGGGGTGCGGCCGATCGGCGACTGGTCGATATCGATGATCTTGTCGATGTGCTCGAGGCCCTCGATGCGGTCATGCGGGGCGGCGCCCTCGCTGGCATTGTTCAGCTTGCGGGCGATGGACTTGTACAGCGTGTCGATCAGCAGCGTCGACTTGCCGCCGCCGGACACGCCGGTGACGGCGGTGAACAGGCCGAGCGGAATTTCGGCGGTGACGTTCTTGAGATTGTTGCCGCGCGCGTTGACCACCTTGATGGTGCGGCGGTGGTTCGGCGGGCGCCGCTCCGGCACCTCGACCTCGAGCTCGCCGGTCAGGTACTTGCCGGTCAGCGATTTCGGGTTGCGCATGATCTCGGCGGGCGTGCCTTCGGCAATGATGTTGCCGCCATGCATGCCGGCGCCGGGGCCGATGTCGAGGACGTGGTCGGCGAGCAGGATGGCGTCCTCGTCATGCTCGACCACGATCACGGTGTTGCCGAGGTCGCGCAGTCGCTTGAGGGTGTCGAGCAGGCGGGCGTTGTCGCGCTGGTGCAGGCCGATCGAGGGCTCGTCCAGCACGTAGAGCACGCCCGTCAGGCCCGAGCCGATCTGCGAGGCCAGGCGGATGCGCTGGCTCTCGCCGCCGGACAACGTGCCGGAGGAGCGCGACAGCGTGAGGTAGTTGAGGCCGACGTCGAGCAGGAAGGTGAGGCGCTCGCGGATTTCCTTCAGGATGCGGCCGGCGATCTCGTTCTGCTGCGCGTTCAGCGCGTCAGGCACGGTCTCGAACCATGCACCGGCGCCCTTCACGGACAGCTCGGAAATCTCGCCGATATGCTTGCCGCCGATCTTGACGCAGAGCGCCTCGGGCTTGAGCCGAAAGCCCTTGCAGCCCTCGCAGGGCACGTCGTGGAAATACTTCGCCAGCTCCTCACGCGCCCACTCGCTCTCGGTCTCGCGGTAGCGGCGGTTGATGTTGGTGATGACGCCCTCGAACGGCTTCTTGGTGTCGTAGGAGCGCACCCCGTCCTCGTAGGAGAACTTGATCTCGTCCTCGCCGGAGCCGTGGAGGATGGCGTTCTGAGTCTTCTTGGCCAGGTCCTTCCACTTGGTGGTCAGCGTGAACTTGTAGTGCTTGCCGAGCGCGGTCAGCGTCTGCACGTAATAGGGCGAGGACGATTTGGCCCAGGGCGCAATCGCGCCCTTGCCGATGGCGAGCTCCTTGTCGGGGATGACGAGATCCTCGTCGACATGCTGCTCGACGCCGAGGCCGCCGCAGGCTGGACAGGCGCCGTAGGGGTTGTTGAACGAGAACAGGCGCGGCTCGACCTCGGGAATGGTGAAGCCGGAGACCGGGCAGGCGAACTTTTCCGAGAACAGGATGCGCTCGGGTCCGCTCTTGTCGTGGATCTTGGCGGTCTTCTTTTTCTCTTCCGCGGGCGCGGCCGCGGGTGCGTCGGCGAACTCGACGACGGCAAGGCCCTCGGCAAGCTTCAGCGCGGTCTCAAAGCTCTCTGCGAGGCGCTGGCCGATGTCGGCGCGCACCACGATGCGGTCGACCACGACGTCGATGTCGTGCGGGAATTTCTTGTCGAGAACAGGCGCTTCGGCGAGCTCATGGAAAGTGCCGTCGATCTTGACGCGCTGAAAGCCCTTCTTGAGCCATTCGGCGAGCTCCTTGCGGTACTCGCCCTTGCGGCCGCGCACGACCGGCGCGAGCAGATAGAGGCGGGTGCCCTCGGGCAGCGCCAGCACGCGGTCGACCATTTGCGACACGGTCTGGCTCTCGATCGGCAGGCCGGTGGCCGGCGAATAGGGCACGCCGACGCGCGCCCAGAGCAGGCGCATGTAGTCGTAGATCTCGGTCACGGTGCCGACGGTGGAGCGCGGGTTCTTCGACGTCGTCTTCTGCTCGATCGAGATCGCCGGCGACAGGCCGTCGATCTGGTCGACATCAGGCTTCTGCATCATCTCGAGGAACTGGCGCGCATAGGCCGACAGCGATTCGACGTAGCGGCGCTGGCCCTCGGCGTAGATGGTGTCGAAGGCGAGCGAGGATTTGCCGGAGCCGGAGAGGCCGGTGAACACCACCAGCTTGTCGCGGGGAATCTCGACGTCGATGTTCTTGAGGTTGTGCTCGCGCGCGCCACGGATCGTAATTGCGCGCAGGCTGGAGCCCGCGTTCTGTTGTTGGCGCTTCGCCTTGATCACTTCATCCATCCGAGTTGCCCTCAAGGAATCCCATGGGTGCGCGACCGCGCCAATAAAAAAGGCGCGCTCGCCCGGAACCGGGATCGGCGCCGATGGGGTTGTCAGCGAACGTAGGAAGAACGGAGACGGATTTCCAGTGGGACTTGCGAATCGTCAACGGAATGTTGGCGCGCTGGCGGCATCTGGCAGCAGGAGCTTTTCGGAACTGCGCGGCAAGGTGCCGCGAAAACAAAAAGGCCGGCGCAAGGCCGGCCTTTCGTGACGATGGCACGTCGGTAGCGATCAGGACTTCAGATCAATACCGGGCGACCACGGGGCCGCCGAAGGTGTAGTTGAGGCGGACGGTGCCCATGTCGACGTCCTGCTTGATCCGGTCGATGCGGTCGTTGACGCCGAGGATCGTGAACGAGTTGTTGCGCTTGCCCATGAACAGATGGTCGTATTCGATCGCCACGGACCAGTTCGGTGCGAAGCCGAATTCGATGCCGGTGCCGACCGCGCCACCCCAGCGGGTCTCGCTCGCGCTGTCGAGGACGACGCCACCCAGCAGACCGTTATATTTGGCGTGCGTGACGGCCGCGCCACCCTTCACGTACCAGAGCACGTTGTTCCAGGCATAGCCGACCTGGCCGGTGAACAGGCCAATTGCGTCGATCTTGGTCTGGTTGACCAGCGGGCCAAGCACCAAGCTCGTATTCGAGCCCTTCAGGTTGGCCCAGTCGCCCTGAGCTTCGAGGCCGAACACCCAATTGGCCGACTGCCAGCGATAACCGACCTGGCCGCCGACGACGCCGCCGGTCGCATTGTGACAGCCTTCAGCCGTGTCCGGACCGGCAATGCCGAAGATATTGTTGACGTCCCAGCAGTTGCGGCTCGAGGCGCCGCCGCCGTTGATACCGATGTAGAAACCGCTCCAATTGTACATCGCGATCGGCGCGACCGGAGCCTTGGTGTAGGGGCGGGCCGCCAAATCGGCCGCCGAGGCGGGTGCCAACGCGCTAAGTGCGAACAAGCTGGCCGAAGCCAGCAAAAGCTTCTTCATATCCATTCCCCAGTTCCGTTTCTCTTTCTGGACTTCCGAAAAGCGGAAGAGCCAGCGGACCTATGACCCGACTAATGTCATTGCTTTACACCATTAAAGCCAAAGGTTGTGTCACCCGGGGGCCACATCTCTGCGAAAACGCGAGCGGGCCGGTTGGCGCGCAAAAAACAAAAAGGCCGGCGCGAGGCCGGCCTTTCGTAACGCGAGGCGTTGAAGTGTAGCTTAGTACTTGGCGACCACGGGGGCGCCGAAGTGATAGTTCACGCCGACCTGCACGGTGTGGAAGTTGAGCGTGCCGGTGGTGACCGGAGCGCCGAGACCGGAGAAGTAGGTCTCGCCGCCGAGGCTGCGATAGAGGTACTCGCCCTTGACCGACCACTGCGGAGCGAAGAACGCCTCGACGCCGGCGCCGACGGTCCAGCCCGAGTGGAACTTGCTGTCGGAGACAGTCACGCCGAGCGCGCTGACGCTGACCTTGTTGTCGATCCAGGCGTAACCACCGGTGCCGTAGAACAGCACGTTGTTGACGGCCCAGCCGATGCGGCCGCGGACGGTGCCGAGCGCGTCGGTCTTGGACGACACGGTGATGCCGAGAGCAGTCGCCGAGGCGCTGACGTCAGCCCAGGAACCATCGGCCTCGATGCCGAACACGACGTTGCCGGCCTGCCAGTTGTAGCCGGCGGTGCCGCCGACGAAGCCACCCTTCATCTTCGGGTCGCCGGAAGCGTTTTCCCAGGCGCCGCCACCGACGATACCGAGATAGAAGCCGGTCCAGTTGTAGACGGCAGCCGCCGGAGCGATCGGAGCCTTGGTGTAGGGGCGGGCTGCGAGGTCGGCCGCCGAAGCGGGCGCAGCGAGAGCGAACAAACAGGCCGAAGCCAACAAAACCTTCTTCATTTTCAACTAATCCCAGTCCCAGTTTCTGTTGTTGCCTTCCTGACCGGAAGGGCAGCGGACTCAACGGCCCAACTAACGCCGTGCTTACACCACTAAAGCCGCAAGTTGTGTCTCCGAAAAGCCACAGCAGTCGAAAAGGTGATGGTTACTGACTTATTGCCCCCCGTTCATGTCTCGCCAAACGAAAAAGGCCGGCGCGAGGCCGGCCTTAGACGTCAATGATGTCAGAGGAATATCAGTACCGCGCGACGCCCTGCGCACCCCAGTTGAAGTGATAATTCACGCCTGCCTTGACCGTGTGGACGGTATCGGTCCACTCGGACCGGTTGGTCACGACGGGGCTGTACTGAATCGTGCTCTTGCCGAAATCGATATAGTTGTATTCGACCTTGGCCGACCAGTTCGGAGCGAACATGTATTCCGCGCCGGCGCCGACGGTCCAACCCCAGCGGGTGTTGTTCTGGATGAAGACGTTTCCGGGGACGCCATCGTAGCGATGCTGAATGTCGCCGACCGCAGCGCCGCCGCTGACGAAGAAGAGAGCGGGGCCGGTCGAGTAGCCGAGACGGCCCTTGATGTCGCCGAAGCCGCGGATTCTCGTGAAATAGGTGTCGCCGAGGCCGGCATTGATCTCGGCCGAACGACCGTTGATGTCAGCCCAATGATAGTCGCCCTCGATGCCGAACACCCAGTTGGCCGCCTGCCAGTTGTAGCCGACCACGCCACCGACAAAGCCGCCGGTGGTGTCGTAGTTCTGACTTCCCGCAAAGAGCGCCGTATTCGGACCGCCAAAGAAGGTTTCGTCGCTGCGGCCCCAGGCACCACCGCCCTGCACACCGAGGTAGAAGCCGGTCCAGGTATAGATCGGAGCGGGGGGCGCGACCGGCGCCTTTGTATAGGGACGCGCTGCGAGATCCGCAGCACCGGCCGGAGCCGAGAGGGTCAGCGCAACCGCGCCGGCGAAGCCAAACAAAATCTTCTTCACTGTAATCTCCCCAGTCGTGTCCGCCTCTCTGAGTTCCCCAAGGCGGACGATCAGGCGCGAGGCCCATTGCATCAATTCCAGGCACGACGATAGCTCGATTCTGCGGCAGAGTCCGTGCCCGGAGTGCAACAGTCGGATGTAATCGACCTACCTCTAACTTAATGAATGTTAAGTAGTTTTTGCCGTTCACGGGAACCCGATTTGGTTCCATCCCGATTGCCATCGCAGCGCCATCTGGATGCCATCGCGTCTCCACATTTGGCGGCGATTTCTGAAGGAACAAATCTGGAACAGATCGCCGGTCGGTGCTATATGTGGGGATAACCTCGGGGGTGATGGGCTGATCAGCCCCTGCAAGCGTATAGGGTCGCCTTAACAGGGCGCAGAGGAACGCGGGCAGCGCGCTCGGCCT
The DNA here is from genome assembly GCF_000379585.1 of Bradyrhizobium sp. WSM2793. Taxonomy (NCBI): domain Bacteria; kingdom Pseudomonadati; phylum Pseudomonadota; class Alphaproteobacteria; order Hyphomicrobiales; family Nitrobacteraceae; genus Bradyrhizobium; species Bradyrhizobium sp. WSM2793. The sequence continues at coordinate 56,272 of NZ_KB902777.1, forward strand.
TAGGAAATTCAGTGGCATTCGGAGTGGAGAGCGGCGATGGCGGGAAGCGTCAACAAGGTCATTCTGGTTGGAAATCTCGGCAAGGATCCTGAAATCCGCCGCACCCAGGACGGGCGGCCGATCGCGAATCTGAGCATCGCCACCTCCGAGACCTGGCGCGACAAGAACAGCGGCGAGCGCAAGGAAAAGACCGAGTGGCATCGCGTCGTGATCTTCAATGAAGGGCTCTGCAAGGTCGCCGAGCAGTACCTGAAGAAGGGCGCGAAGGTTTACATCGAGGGCGCGCTCCAGACCCGCAAATGGACCGACCAGAGCGGCGTCGAGAAGTACTCGACCGAGGTCGTGCTCCAGGGCTTCAATTCGACGCTCACGATGCTCGATGGCCGTGGCGGCGGCGGAGGAGGCGGCAGCTTCGGCGACGAGCCGGGCGGCGATTTCGGCTCCTCCGGACCCGTCAGCAGCGCGCCGCGCCGTCCCGTCGCCGCCGGCGGCGGTGGCCGCAACAGCGACATGGACGACGACATCCCGTTCTGAGCACGGACCGGACGATCAGGGGGCGCTGCCGGCTGAGCGGCGCCTTCTCATTTCGTGTCAGCAAACCTTACTAATCGGCAGAAAGGGCTCGGGATTTCCGGGCCCGCTTCATGTTTGGGTTGAACTCGGATCGCCCAGCGCAATCGCGTCGAAGGGCGCGTTGGCGCGCGATTGACAGGGGTCCCAGAGGCGATTTCGGAAGGCCTGTTCCGGGTCCCTCCGAGACGCTCCCCTTAAGGCCGTAAGTTATTGGAAAAATAAGCGGAAAAAGCGCTTCCCTGAAGCCTGCGAGGGTGGTTATCAGGGTCTCGATGCGCTATATGATTCCCAGATAAAACCTCACCGGATTTCCCCTTGGCTGACGACGACGACAAGCCCGGCGACCAGCCGGGGCAACCCTCGGATATTCGCCCCGTCTCCATCTTCGAGGAGATGAAGAAGTCCTATCTCGACTACGCCATGAGCGTGATCGTGGCGCGGGCGCTGCCTGATGCCCGGGACGGTCTGAAGCCGGTGCACCGCCGCATCCTGTTCTCGATGAATGAGCAGGGGCACACGCCCGACAAGAAGTACGTCAAATCCGCCCGCGTGGTCGGTGACGTCATCGGTAAGTATCACCCGCACGGCGACCAGTCGATTTACGACGCCATGGTCCGCATGGCGCAGGACTTCTCGATGCGCGTGCCGTTGATCGACGGCCAGGGCAATTTCGGCTCGGTCGACGGCGATCCCCCGGCTGCCTATCGTTACACCGAAGCGCGCCTGACCAAGGCCGCGCTGGCCCTGCTGGCCGACATCGACAAGGACACCGTCGACTTCCAGCCGAACTACGACAACAACGAGACCGAGCCGTCGGTCTTGCCGGCCAAGTTCCCGAACCTTCTCGTCAACGGCGCCGGCGGCATCGCGGTCGGCATGGCCACCAACATCCCGCCGCACAATCTCGGCGAGGTCATCGACGCCTGCGTCGCGCTGATCGACAACCCCGCGCTCACCATCGACGAGCTCATCAACATCGTGCCCGGACCGGATTTCCCGACCGGCGGCGTCATTCTCGGACGGCAGGGCATCCGCTCCGCCTATCACCTCGGCCGCGGCTCGATCGTCATGCGCGGCAAGGTCGCGATCGAGACCATCCGCAAGGAGCGTGAGGCGCTCATCATCACCGAGATTCCCTACCAGGTGAACAAGGCGACGATGGTCGAGCGCATCGCCGAGCTGGTGAAGGAAAAGAAGATCGAGGGCATCGGCGACCTGCGCGATGAATCGGATCGCGAAGGCTACCGCGTCGTCATCGAATTGAAGCGCGACGCCGTGCCGGATGTGGTGCTGAACCAGCTGTACCGTTTCACGCCGCTGCAGACCAGCTTCGGCGTCAACATGGTGGCGCTCGACAGCGGCCGTCCTCGGATCATGCATCTGAAGGACCTGCTCGCGATCTTCGTCGACTTCCGTGAGCGGGTCGTCACGCGGCGCACCAAGTACCTGCTCGCCAAGGCGCGCGACCGCGCCCATATCCTGGTCGGTCTGGCAATCGCGGTGGCCAATATCGACGAGATGATCCGTGTGATCCGGACCTCGCCGGACCCGACCACCGCGCGCGACACGCTGATGTCGCGCGACTGGCCGGCCCGGGACGTCGAGGACATGCTGACCCTGATCGACGATCCCCGTCACCGCATCAGCGCGGACGGCACGATCCGGCTGTCGATGGAGCAGGCGAGGGCCATTCTCGACCTGCGCCTTCAGCGCCTCACCGCACTCGGCCGCGACGAAATCCGCGACGAGCTCGACAAGCTTGCCGGCGAGATCGCCGATTATCTCGACATCCTGCGCTCGCGCGAGCGCGTGCTGGGCATCATCAAGACCGAGCTTGCCGAGGTGAAAGCCGAGTTCGCCACCCCGCGGCGCACCGTCATCATCGAGCAGGAAGGCGAGGTCGAGGACGAGGACCTGATCCAGCGCGAGGACATGGTCGTCACGGTGTCCCACGCCGGCTACGTCAAGCGTGTGCCGCTGTCGGCTTACCGGGCGCAGCGCCGCGGCGGCAAGGGCCGCGCCGGCATGCAGACCCGCGACGAGGATTTCGTCAGCCGCCTGTTCGTGGCCTCCACGCACACGCCGGTCCTGTTCTTCTCCTCGCGCGGCCAGGTCTACAAGGAGAAGGTCTGGCGTCTGCCGATGGCCGCGCCGAACGCGCGCGGCAAGGCGCTGATCAACATCCTGCCGCTGGAGCAGGGCGAGCGCATCACCACCATCATGCCGCTGCCAGAGGACGAATCCACCTGGGGCGAACTCGACGTGATGTTCGCCACGACAGGCGGCAATGTCCGCCGCAACAAGCTGTCAGACTTCGTCGACGTCCGCCGCTCCGGCATCATTGCCATGAAGCTGGATGACGGCGAGTCGATCGTCGACGTGCAGATCTGCACCGAGCGCGACGACGTGCTGCTGACCGCCGCCGGCGGCCAGTGTATCCGCTTCCCGGTCCCCGATGTGCGCGTGTTCACCGGGCGCACCTCGATGGGCGTGCGCGGAATCGCGCTCGGCGAAGGCGACAAGGTGATCTCGCTGGCGATCCTGCGCCACGTCGAGACCACCTCGGACGAGCGCTCGGCCTACCTGAAGATGCGCCGCGCCGTCGCCGGCGAAGCTGCGGCCGAAGAAGCCGCCGCGGACGCCGAGGCCGAGGAGACCTCCGGCAGCTTCCAGCTCGCGCAGGAGCGTTACGCCGAGATGTCGGCGCAGGAGCAGGTCGTGCTCACCGTCTCCGTCAACGGTTATGGCAAGCGGACATTGTCCTACGAGTACCGCACCACCGGCCGCGGCGGCAAAGGCATCGTCGCCATGAGCGTCAACAACCGCAACGGCAATCTGGTCGCGTCCTTCCCGGTGGAAGATGCCGACCAGATCATGCTGGTCACCGACAAGGGCCAGCTGATCCGCTGCCCGGTCGAAGGCATCCGCATCGCCGGCCGCTCGACGCAAGGCGTGATCGTGTTCGACACCGCCGAGGACGAGCATGTCGTCTCGGTCGAGCACATCACGGAAGAGGCCGAGAGCGGGAATGGCGAGAACGGGAACGGGGCGTGATGCCCCGTTCTACACGCCATTCGCAAGCTCGCTCGTGAGGTCGGCAAGCGCCTCTCGCTTGCCGATCTGTGCCATCCAGCACCAGAGCTCCAGCGTACAGTACAGCCGATAGAGATCGAGCGTCTCCTGCCAGTCGGGGCGCCCCATCTGACCACAGCCGGCGAGCAATCCGTCGCGCTTTGGCGTATCCTTCGGCGTGAAATAGTACAGCGCCTTCGCGATATCCATCAACGGATCGCCCGATGTCGCGTTCTCGAAGTCGACGATGCCCGTCAGGCGTGGTGCGCCCTGCGACGTCACCAGCACATTGCCAGCATGGAAATCGTAGTGGCACAGTCGAGGGGTGATTGCTGCCTCGAACAGTTGCTGTCGTGCCGTGACGCTGTCGCGAAGACGCGCGGCTAAAGCTGGATCGCCGCCGCGTGTGAGAAACTCCCTGAGCTTTCGGTCGAACTGCGCCGACATGTAGGCCTGGTTGCTCGGATGCGCCGACCAGACGCCGTTGGGGCCGATATAGCCAAAGCTGTCGAGGGCGACGTCGTTGATCCGGCGTAGCGTCGCGCCCATCTCGGCGTAGATCGCAAACAGCTCGGTCTCCGACAGCGTTGCCTCGCGTCGGCCGAGTACCGTGCCGTCGAGCCGGGTCATGAGCAGATAGTTCAGCTCGATCGCCGTTCGCGTGTCGTCGGCAAGCAGGATTTTGGGAATGGACGTGCCGAGGTCTCGCAGGAGCCCCAGGACGTAAACCTCCTTGGCCATCTTCCATTGCAGCGATTCCGGATAGACCTTGAGGATGCAGGGGCGCGCATCCGCCAGCGCGATCTCGAGCACGGTGCTGATCTCCCCGCCATGTAGCTCTGTGATGCCGAGCAGCGATGCCTGCGGGTATATCCGGCGGATGATCGCGTGCACCTGATCGGCCGAGACCGGCAGGCGTGGCTTCAGCTTCAAGGAAGGAGCGTCACTGGTTGTCATGGCTTCAAGGTCAGGCTTGTATCCTGGATGGAGCGAAGCGAAATCCGGGTTCTCGCAAGGCTCAAAAGTCCCGGATTGCGCTGCGCTCCATCCGGGCTACGCGCCATGCCCTAAATCTCCAGCTCCGTGCCGAACTCCACCACCTGCTTGGTCGGAACGCCGAAGAACGCGGCCGAGCGTTCGGCGTTGCGCTGCAGGAAGGCGAACACGCCTTCGCGCCAGACCCACATGCCGGGAATGTCCTCGCTGGGAATGATGGTCTCGCGACCGACGTAATAGGTGATGTCGGAGAGGTCGATGCCGGGCAGCTTGCTCTGGCGACAGACGAGATTCAGGCCTTCATAGATCGTCGGGTTCTGCATGAAGCCGTAATGCAGGATCACGCGGGTGATGCCGGGAATGATGTCGATCACCTCGGCGCGTTCCTCGTCCGCGATGTGCGGAAGCTCCTCGATCAGCACTGTGACCAGCAGCACGCGCTCGTGCAGCACGCGGTTGTGCCTGACGAACTGGGTGAGCGCGAGCGGCACGCCGCGCGGTGCGGAGGCCAGGAACACGGCGGTCCCGGGCAGTCTTGCGCTGCACTTGTTCACGGCGGTCTCGATCAGGTCTTCCTCGGGCTGCCGGAGCCGGCCCCTCGCGGCCTCGACCAGCTTCACGCCGGCGCGCCAGGTCAGCATCAGGAAGGCGACGAGGCCGGCGAGCAGCAGCGGAAACCAGCCGCCCTCGAACAGCTTGATCGAGTTGGCCGAGAAGAAGATCACGTCGATGACGAAGAAGGCGCCGTTCACGGCCACCACGAGCCAGGGCGAATAGCCCCACTGGATCGCGACCAGCGCGGCGAGCAGCGTCGTGATCGCCATCAGCAGCGACACCGCGATGCCGTAGGCGCCGGCAAGCGCGTCCGACGTGCCGAAGCTCAGGACTGCCCCGAGCGTCGCAGCTGCAAGCAGCCAGTTCACCAGCGGCACGTAGATCTGGCCGATCGCGTGGCTCGTGGTGTGACGGATCAGCATGCGCGGCAGGAAGCCGAGCTGGATCGACTGCTGGGTCAGCGAGAACACGCCGGAGATGATCGCCTGCGAGGCGATCACGGTCGCGACCGTCGAGAATGCGACCAGCAGATAGTGCAGGGCGTCGGGGCAGAGCTGGAAGAACGGATTATCGATCATCGTGGGATCGGTGATCAAGAGCGCGGCCTGGCCGAAATAGTTCAGCACCAGCGCGGGCAGGCAGATGGCGAACCAGGCGAGGCGGATCGGCAGGCGGCCGAAATGTCCCATGTCGGCATACATGGCCTCACCGCCGGTCACCGCGAGAAAGGCCGCGCCGAGAATTCCGAACGAGATGTGGAAATCCTGGTGGATCAGGAAGTCGAAGGCATAGAGCGGGCTGAGCGCCGCCAGCACCGCCGGCGCCTTGACGATGCCGTGGATGCCGAGCGCCGCGAGCACGACGAACCAGGCCAGCATCACAGGCCCGAAGATGCGGCCGATGAAGCCGGTGCCCTGCTTCTGCATCATGAACAGGCCGATCAGGATGGCGACGGTCACGGGCACCACGGCCGGCGCAAGCGAGGGGGCGTCGACCTTGAGGCCCTCGATGGCTGAGAGCACCGAGATGGCCGGCGTGATCGCGCCGTCGCCATAGAGCAGCGCAGCGCCGACGAGCCCGACCACCAGGAGATGGGCGCGCCATGTGCCTGGCTGGGCGTGGCGGGCATGGAGCAGCGCCAGCAGCGCGACGATGCCGCCTTCGCCCCGATTGTCCGCGCGCAGGATCAACAGCGCATATTTCAGGGAGATGATCAGCAGCAGGGCCCAGAGGATCAGCGAGGCAATCCCCAGGACAGCATCGTGACTGAGTGTGCCGCCATGGGCAGCCGCCTTGGCGGCTTCCTTCAGGGCATAGAGCGGGCTGGTACCGATATCGCCATAGACCACCCCGAGGGCGCCCATCGTCATGGCAAGCGGTAGCGGATCAGGATGGTGGCCGGAAACGACAGCGGGCGTACTGGACAATGGCAACCCCCCGATAGGATCGCGCCCGACGGGCCATTCCGGCGGGCGCGAGCAACGCAGTCTGCGACGAGACGTCGCAAAACTCCATCGGGATTATGTGACGTGAAGCTGACAGGCCTACGGGGTGCGGTTGGCGGTCACGAGGCGGGCCTCGCGGACATTCGCCTTGGTGCCGGCCTTGCGCAGGCAGGAGGCCTCGAAATTCGGCCAGGCCTGCTGCGAACAGTCCTTGCCGATGGCGCGGATATCGAGCCGGTCGCTCTTGGCCAGCGGCTGCGGCACGCTGGCCTCGACGCTCGGGGCAAAGCCGGGCAGGAGGGTAAGGGCGGCGGCGACACACGCAGACAGAGCGATCGCTGAAAGAGCCTTGATCATTTGACAGTCCCCTGTGATGCGGCCGCCTACGCCCAGTGTGCGGCCCGTCATTCGTTGGCCGGATTAGTAACCATGGCCAGTTTCCGGACGTCTTCGCCGGCACGGGAAATGGTTTCGTGTCCGCGCCGCTTTGTTTCGTGGTCGCCCTCAGGACGAAACAAACCGGCCATCGCCGACAGGGCCGGCGGGATATTTCGCCGGAAAATGGCTGGGGAACCGGCCCGGCTTGCCGGGCCGGGCCGGGCGCGGTAGGACGGGGCCATGCCGCGCATTGCCTTCTATCCCGGTTCCTTCGACCCCATCACCAACGGCCATCTGGACGTGGTCCGGCACAGCGTTTCCCTGTGCGACCGGCTCGTGGTCGCGATCGGGGTCCACCCCGGCAAGAAGCCGCTGTTCTCGACGGAGGAGCGGCTGCAGATGCTCCATGACGTCTGCGGGCCGCTGGCCGCCAAGGCCGGCTGCGTGCTCGAAGCTGTGACGTTTGATGATTTGTCGGTGACGGCGGCGCGCAAGCACGGTGCGACGATCATGATTCGGGGCCTGCGTGACGGCAGCGATCTCGACTACGAGATGCAGCTCGCCGGCATGAACGAGGCGATGGCGCCGGAGGTGCATACGGTCTTCCTGCCGGCCTCTCCCATGGTTCGCCCGATCACCGCCACTTTGGTGCGCCAGATCGCCGGCATGGGCGGGGACGTCTCGGCCTTCGTCCCGCCGCAGGTTGCGGCCCAGCTCAAGGCAAAATTCGCCGCATAACGGCGCGCTTCCTTTCTCTCTGATCCGGAGTTGTCATGATCCGAATTCTCGCAGTTCTTGCCGCGCTTCTGTTCGCGGTGCCGGCGGTGGCGCAGCAATTGCCGGCCAATCTCGACAAGGCCAACGCCATCGTCATCGACACCACCAAAGGCCGCATCGTCATCAAGCTGCGCACCGATATCGCGCCCCAGCATGCCGAGCGCATCAAGCAGCTCGCGCGTGAGGGCTACTACAACAACGTGCCGTTCCATCGTGTCATGGACGGCTTCATGGCGCAGACCGGCGACGGCCAGAACTTCAACGGCACCGGCGGATCGAAATATCCGAACCTGAAGCAGGAATTCTCCAAGGTGCATTTCGCCCGCGGCATCGTCGGCATGGCCCGGCGCGGCGACAGCGTCGACAGTGCCAACTCGCAGTTCTTCATCATGTTCGCCGACGGCGGCAGCCTCGATAACCAGTACACCGTAATCGGCGAGGTCGTGCAGGGCATGGAGGTCGTCGACAAGCTGAAGAAGGCTCCTCCCGGCTCCCCCGGCGGCGCCGTGACCGATCCCGACAAGATGGTGAAGGTGCAGGTCGCCTCCGACATCAAATAGGAGAAGGCGATGGCACGTTGTGGCGACAGGCTCCTGCTGGTTGCTGCGGTGCTGTTGCTCGGCGTGTCCAGTGCGGCCGCCGAGGATAGGCAGGTCAATACCATCCAGGATATCTTCCGGCACCTGCGCACCTGCTGGAAACCGCCGCCTGCCGCCAAGGCTCGCCCACTCGACATCACCGTCGTCGTGAGCTTTAACCGGTCCGGCGACATTCTGGGCCATCCGAGGATCTCCTATGAATCCGCGGAGGCCTCCGACAATGACCGGCTGCAATACCGGATCGCGGTGATGGAGGCGTTGCAACGCTGCACGCCGATGCCATTTACCGATGCAATGGCCGGCGCCGCCGCGGGGCGACCATTCGCGATCCAGTTCCGCAGCCGCAAAACGCCTGACAAGACTTCACCTCCAACGCAAGAGAGACGAGCATGAGCGCCACCGAAAACACCCTGATCCTCGAGACCACCCAGGGCCCGGTCACCATCGAGATGCGGCCCGACCTCGCGCCCGGTCATGTCGCGCGCATCAAGGAGCTGGTCCGGGAGGGCTTCTACGACGGCATCGTGTTCCACCGCGTGATCGACGGCTTCATGGCGCAGACCGGCTGTCCGCAGGGCACCGGCACCGGCGGCTCCGGCAAGAAGCTGAAGGCCGAGTTCAACAAGGAGCCGCATGTGCGCGGCACCACCTCGATGGCGCGCGCCGCCAACCCGGATTCCGGCGACAGCCAGTTCTTCATCTGCTTCGACGACGCCCGCTTCCTCGACAACCAGTACACGGTGTGGGGCAAGGTCACCGAGGGCATGGAGAACGTCGACAAGATCAAGCGCGGCGAGCCGGTGCAGAACCCCGACAAGATCGTCAAGGCGCGGATGGCGGCTGACGCTGAGTAAGCGTTCCCCCTCATGGTGAGGAGGCGCGAAGCGCCGTCTACGGACGATGCTTTGCATCGCCGAGCGAATCATGAAGGCCGAGCTGATGCAGCCGGGCCTTCATCCTTCGAGACGCGCGTTCCGCGCTCCTCAGGATGAGGAGTGACTGCACGGCGCTGAGCCCGACATGCGCACCGACCTGTTCGATTTCGACCTGCCCGCCGAGCGCATCGCGTTGCGTCCGGCGAGCCCGCGCGACTCCGCGAAGATGCTGGTCGTGGAGAACGGCGCACTGCGCGACCAGACCATCGCCGACCTCGCACAATGGCTGAGACCGGGCGACCAGCTCGTCGTCAACGACACCAAGGTGATCGCGGCGCAATTGAAGGGCCGCCGCATCGGCCGCGAGACCGAGCCGAGGATCGAGGCGACGCTGATCAAGCGGCTCGACGGCTCGCGCTGGCAGGCGCTGGTGAAGCCCGCGAAGAAGCTTGTCGCCGGCGACCGCATCCGCTTCGGCAATGAAGGCAAGGTCTGCCTGCTCGGCCATCTCGATGCCGAGGTCGAGGCCAAGGGCCTCGAGGGCGAGGTCACGTTGTCGTTCTCGTTCCACGGCCCGGCGCTGGATCAGGCCATCGCCGATCTCGGCAGTCCGCCGCTGCCGCCCTACATCGCCTCCAAGCGCACGCCCGACGATCAGGATCTCGTCGACTACCAGACCATGTTCGCCGTGAACGAAGGCGCGGTCGCAGCGCCCACCGCGGGCCTGCACTTCACCCCGGCGCTGGAGCAGGCGCTGCGCGCGCGCGGCGTCGGCATCGTCAGGGTCACGCTGCATGTCGGGGCAGGGACGTTTTTGCCGGTGAAGGTGGACGACACCGAAGGCCACAAGATGCATGCGGAGTGGGGCACGATCTCCGCCGAGACGGCGGAGCAGCTCAACGCGGCACGAAAGAACGGCGGCCGTATCATAGCCGTCGGCACCACGTCATTGCGCTTGCTCGAGAGCGCCGCGAGCGAAGACGGCACCATCCAGCCGTTCGCGGCCGAGACCTCGATCTTCATCACGCCCGGCTATCGCTTCCGCGCGGTCGATATTTTGATGACGAATTTCCATTTGCCGAAGTCGACGCTGTTCATGCTGGTGTCGGCGTTTTCGGGGCTGGAGACGATGAAGCAGGCCTATGCGCATGCGATCGCGAGCGGGTATCGGTTTTATTCGTATGGCGATGCGTGCTTGCTCTTCAGGTCGCGCGGCTAAGCGCTGGCGCTGTAGGGTGGGCAAAGCGAAGCGTGCCCACGTCTTTCTTGAATTGGGGGTAAGAGTGGTGGGCACGGCGCTTGCGCGCCTTTGCCCACCCTACGATACCAGTTGCTAGGACATCGACTACGCCATCACCCGCTGCGGCAACAGCTCCGCGATCTGAACCGCATTCAGCGCAGCACCCTTGAGAAGCTGATCCGCCGCCACGAACATCGAGATCGAATGCCCGGAGGGATCGCTGAGGTCCTTGCGGATGCGGCCGACCAGGACGTCGTCCTGGCCCGAGGCGTCGATCGGCATCGGGAAGTAGTTCTTGACGCGGTCATCGACGACCTTCACGCCGGGCGCCCGGGCCATGATGGCGCGGACCTGGTCCTCGGTGATCTCCTTCTCGCATTCGAAGGTGATGGCCTCGCAATGCGCGCGCAGCACCGGCACGCGCACGCAGGTGACGCCAATGGCGATCCTCTCGTCCTCGAAGATCTTGCGGGTCTCCTTGATGACCTTGGTCTCTTCGTCGTTGTAGCCGGTGTCAGGGTCGACGGCAGTGTTGTGGTTGAAGAGGTTGAACGCGTAGGGGTGCGGCATCACCTTCGGCGTATAGACCTGCCCGTTGAGATTGGCGCGGGTGGATTCGACCAGCTCCTCCATCGCGGCCGCGCCGGCGCCGGAAGCGGCCTGGTAGGTCGAGATGATGACGCGCTTGATGCGGTTCGTCTGATGGATCGGCCACAGCGGCACCAGTGCGGTGATCGCGGCGCAGTTCGGGTTCGCGATAATGCCCTTGTGGTCGCGGATGCGGTTCGCGTTGATCTCGGGGATCACGAGCGGCACGTTCGGATCCATGCGGAAGGCGGAGGAGTTGTCGACCACGACCGCGCCGGACTTCACCGCGATCGGCGCAAACTTCTTGGAGATGCTGCCGCCAGCGGAGAACAGGGCGATATCGACCCCTTCGAAGGAGCGCTCATTGAGCTCTTCGATCACGACCGGCTGGCCGCGGAACGACACCGTCTTGCCGGCCGAGCGGGCACTGGCCAGCGCCTTGAGCTTGCCGACGCGAAACCCGCGCTTGTCCATGGTGGCGATGAATTCGGCGCCCACCGCACCGGTGACGCCGACAATCGCGACGACGGGATCGTTACTCACTTTGTCCTCCATTGCATTTCGGTTGAGCTGAGATTTAGGCAACAAAAAAGCCCCGGACCAACGAGGGCGGGGCTTGCCGTAGAGCTGATGCGTTTTAGTCGACGACTACGCGCGCACGCCTCCCCGGGCCCCTGAGGCCGTGGTGGTTTTGGTCGTGCGTTTGGTGGTCGTGAACATGGCGGCGACTTATGCGGGAGAGTTTTGCGGTCGTCAATGGCTTTTCACCCCGGTCGATGCCGGGGCCGAACTCCCGTTATTTCGCCCTGGCGCCCGGCGGCTCGAGGGTGACCTCCTTGAGGTCGTCGCCGCTGACGACGACGATCGAAAAGTTGAGCCGGCCGCGTTCGCGCACCAAGCCGCCGCTGATCGCCTTGCCCGAGGCGGCGCGTTCGGCGACGCGGACAGCATCGGCGAGGCGGTGCCTGATCGCACCGAGCGCTGCGAGGTTGTCGCGATCCTCGTGGTCGAGCTCAGTGAGGGGGAGGGCGGCTTCGCCGCCGACGAGCTCGCCGGTCGATGCATTGATGGTATGGCGCCAGATCCGGTCGTTGTGCAGGGTCTTCACCCGATACACCGGCACCCGGGCGGCCCCGTCGAAACTCACATCCGCCGTGGTGGCGCCGGCGTGCCGGGCTTCGGCGATCGACATGGCCTGGCTGATCGAGATCGACGAGCTGCGGAAGCGCTCGATCTCGCGGCTGACGGCTTGGCGGTCGGCCTCGGCATCACCATCTGTGTCGCTGTGAAGGGCGGTCGGCGTACCCGCGGTCACGATCGCCCGCGCAGGCGCGGCGAGGAGCAGCGCGGAGAAGGCGATCGCAAGCAATCGCGAGATATGTCGTTCAGTTGTCTTCATGCTCGAAACCTCTGGCCGGCGAGCGGGCCTGATCATCCGAAAGAAGACGCGGCCGACCTTGGGCATCGGTCGGCCGCGGAGCGTCGTGACGGGCTGTACCCGCCGCGGCGATCGAAGCGATACGGACCTCTTTGGGGCTGGTGAAAAAGCGGTCCGTATCGCCTTATAACTAAACCATACCGTATCGTTTTATTTTGGTCAATGCCGCCGGCCTCACCCCCGTGGGGATAGATCGCGCGCTCACGGAATTGTCAGCGGGAGGGGCGGCGGCGCTGCGTGCTGCCCTTGGTGTCCTGGGCGCGGTCGGCAGGCCCCAGCGCGCCGGCCAGGAACAGCTTGATGGCCGCGCGCATGCGCTTTTCGGCGGCCTTCATCTCGAGGGCCGTTCCGAAGGTCGCCATGCGGTGGGTGTGACCGACGACCACGTCGAGAAACACCTCGGCTGCAATGTTGGTGTCCTCGACGTCGAGCGCGCCTTGCGCCACCAGACGGTCGAAGAAGCGCGCCGTGGTGGCGACGGCTTTCATCCAGCCTTCCTCCTTGCCGAGCTTGGCAACGTCGGGGAAGTTGATGGCCTGCGACGTCATCATGCGGCTGAAGGCGACGGCGTCGGGTCCGCAGGTGAATGTCAGCATCTCGCGCCCGATCTCCACCAGGCGCTGCTCGACCGAGATGTCGGAGACGCTGGAGAGTTGCGTCTCGGCGGCGGCCGACAATGGCGCAAGCCAGCGCGCAATCTCGCGCCTCAGCACGGCGGCAAACAGGCCGCGCTTGTCGCCGTAGCGGGAATAGACGGTGGGCTTGCTGACCCGGGCCGCTTCCGCGACCGCGTCGAGCGAGGTGGCGTCGAAGCCGCGGTCCAGGAACAGGCGGGTGGCGACCTCGATCAGCCGCTGGTCGCGCTCGATGGCGGCGGTCTTCGTCGGCCGGCCGCCGCGGGATTTCGGCACCTCGCGCCGCGGCGCTGCTGGTCTCGTCCTGGTCGCAGTCAATCCCATGCCCAATGATTCCTGCGCGTTTCTGACAGTCGTCATTCGCTCTATATCGCGCAGGAGGGGAGGCGTCATCGCGAATCTGGCCGAATTGGCCGTATCGTCAACGGTTTCGGCAGGGCCTCGTTCCGTCTCGGGAAGCTCACGGCACCGTCGAGCTCCAGGCCTGACCGGCAGCGGCCTTGTCATATCCGTATTGGTAGAGCGCCCGCATATAGGCGGTGTCGAACCCTTCCGACGGCGGCGCCGGATACTCGCGCGCGATGTAGGAGAGGTGGAAGCCGAGACGGTTGCGCTTGGCGAAATCATAGGTCGAGAAGATGATCGAGCGCGTCTGCGACTGGGTGATCGCCGACAGGCTGCGCGAGGCGACATCAATGGTGCCGTTGGAGACCAGCTCGAAATTGCGTTCGATCTTCTTGTTGACGAGGATGTAGATGTCCATCTTCGCGTTGCCGGGCAGACGGTTGCCCTGGAAAAGCAGGGCTTCCGGCAGCGTCAGCACCGGCGCGGTCACGCCGCCATCGACATGCATCTCCTGAAACTTGCGGCCCTGGCCCTCGGCGTCGATCATGATCGGCGGAAACACAAGGGGGATGCTGGCGGAGGCCGCCATCACGTCGCGAAACAGTTTGAGCGCCTCGGGCGTGCCGACCGCGGCGATCTTGCCCATGTCCCAGATCGCGGTGCGCTGGGTGTCGAGATCGGTCGTCACCACCAGGAGCTTTCGGCCCTTGGCATTCTCGCGCGCGACTTGCGCCATGACCTCCGGCCCGACATAGCGGGCGACGAGCTCGCGCAGCCTCGTGTTGCCGAACAGGCCGGATCCGAACAGCACGCGCATGATGCTGGGATCGTTCAACAGGGTCTCGGCGATGCCGCTGGTATAGACCTCCTTCAGCGTGTCGTCGTATTGCGAGCCCAGAAACGCAAACGGTGCGATCAGGCCGCCGGTGCTCACGCCCGAGACGACGGAGAAGGTGGGGCGGGTTCTGGCCGCGGTCCAGCCATTGAGCACGCCGACGCCGTAGGCGCCATCGGCGCCGCCGCCGGAGAGCGCCAGATAGGACTTCGTCGCGGTGCTGGTGTCCTTCTCGAAGCTGAATTTTGTGATGGGCTCGTCGGCGTAGCGCCTGAGGCCATCGATCTCGAGCACGCGCGATGTGCTGGCTTCTGCGGCCGTATAGGGCGTCCGGGGCAGCGAGGTGCAGGCGCCGAGCACCAGGCTGCACGCCAGGACCAGAAATGCGGCCAGGCGGCCGCCTGTCTGCCTGATCCAGGCATGCGAGCGGCCGGCGACGTCAGTCGAGCAGGAAGCGAAGGGCATTGTCGGTGGCTGGCGATCACGCATTTACCGCCGCCGGCAAATTCGCCGCGGCATCTCGTCCAGCCCCAGGATAAAACTACACTGTATCGTTTTGTTTAACAAGGGTGGCGGTACGACTTTTCGCGTCGATTATGTCCCAGTCCGAGGCACTGACCGGCCACCGTGTGGGTTGGGCGGGTTGATCGGCTTCCTCCGACACGCAATAAGCACGGCCATGAATCCGGACCATGATCTTCCCAATCACTTTGAATTGCTCGGCACTGATGGCGCCGCGCGGACCGGGCGCCTGACCACGCCTCATGGCGTGGTGCGCACGCCCGCCTTCATGCCGGTCGGCACCGCCGGCGCCATGAAGGGCATGCACTGGCGCGAGGTGCGCGATGCCGGCGCCGACATCGTGCTCGGCAACACCTATCACCTGATGCTGCGTCCAAGCGCCGAGCGGATCGCAGCCCTTGGCGGTTTGCAGAAGTTCACCGGCTGGAACGGGCCGATGCTGACGGATTCCGGCGGCTTCCAAGTGATGTCGCTGTCGGACCTGCGGAAGGTCACCGAGAACGCCGTCACCTTCCGTTCGCATATCGACGGTGCCAAGGTCGAACTGTCGCCGGAGCGTTCGATCGAGGTGCAGCGCTTGCTCGGCTCCGATATCGCCATGCAGATGGACGAGTGCGTGCGGCTGCCGGCCGAGCGCACCGACATCGAGCGTGCGATGCAATTGTCGCTCCGCTGGGCCGAGCGAAGCAAGCGCGCCTTCGAGAGCGCGCCCGACGGCTACATGCTGTTCGGCATCGTGCAGGGCGGCGACATCCCGCAGCTTCGCCACGAGAGCGCGCAAGGTCTCGTGGCGATCGGCTTCCACGGCTATGCGATCGGCGGCCTTGCCGTCGGCGAGCCGCAGGCGGTGATGCTGGCGATGATCGACGAGACCGCACCATTGCTGCCGAAAGAGCGCCCGCGCTATCTGATGGGCGTCGGCACGCCCGACGACATCCTCGAAGCCGTCAAGCGCGGCATCGACATGTTCGATTGCGTGATGCCGACGCGCAATGGCCGGCACGGCGTCACCTTCACCCGCTTCGGCCAGGTGAATTTGCGCAATGCCCGCCACGCCGACGATCCGCGTCCACTGGATGAGGAGAGCTCATGGCCGTCGGCGCGCAACTGCGCGCGCGCCTATCTGCATCATCTCGTCAAGGCGGGCGAGACGCTGGGGGCGATGCTGCTGTCTGAAATCAATATCGCTTACTACCAGTTCCTGATGCAGGGCATCCGGGACGCGATCGCACATGGAAAATTCGATGAGTTCTATCAGCGTACGCGCGCGGACTGGGCGAGGGGCGATATCGCCCCGCGCTAGATCAACGGTCCAAGCTCAGTTGCACACGATCCGCTGCTTGACGGCGTGCTTGGTGACAAAGCCATAGCCGCAATTGTCGCAGGTCCAGAGATAGCTGATGAAATGGTCCGACACATACGCAGATGCTTCGGCGGCGACCATGGAGTCGGCGCACACGGGACAGGTCGGCAACTCGCTGCAACGCGGATCACGCCTTAGCGCTACGGTCGGCATCACTTCAGCAACTGCTGACATCGTGTGACCTCCCTGCTTTGAGACCTAAGTCTAACATAAGCAGAATCAGTTGACGAGGTCGCAACACAAATGCGTTGGTTTTCTGCTAATTGAAGCTCACGCGATTTTGCGATGCAGCGTATTTAACATGTGCCGCATTCTCGCTTGCGTGTCGTCGCAGGCTATCCGTAACTGCGCATGAGCTGCGTAAGAAGCGCAAGTGTCGTCACAGGGAGTTCATCATGGACGCATCGTCCACCACGGGTGCAGCGCACCAACCCGGCCGCGGCCGGATCTATGACTCGATCGTCGACGCCTTCGGCAACACGCCGACCGTGCGCTTGCGCCGGCTGCCCGGCATGCACGATGTGAATGCCACGATTTTGGCAAAACTTGAATATTTCAATCCGGCCGCGAGCGTGAAGGACCGCATCGGCGCGGCCATGATCATCGCGATGGAGAAAGCGGGCATCGTCAAGCCCGACACCGTGCTGATCGAGCCGACCTCCGGCAATACCGGCATCGCGCTCGCTTTCGTGGCGGCTTCACGCGGCTACCGCCTCAAGCTGGTGATGCCGGAATCGATGTCGATCGAGCGGCGCAAGATGCTGGCCTTTCTCGGTGCCGAGCTGGTGCTGACGCCGGCGGCGCAGGGCATGAAAGGCGCGATCGCCGCGGCCGAGGAGCTGTTGAAGACGACGCCGAACTCGGTGATGCCGCAGCAGTTCAAGAACCTCGCCAATCCCGAGGTGCACCGCCGCACCACCGCAGAGGAGATCTGGAACGACACCGGCGGCAATATCGATTTCTTCGTGGCCGGGGTTGGCACCGGCGGCACGATCACCGGCGTCGGCCAGGTGCTCAAGCCGCGCAAGGCCTCACTTCGCGTCGTCGCGGTCGAGCCGGAGGAAAGCCCGGTGCTGTCAGGCGGACAGCATACGCCGCACAAGATCCAGGGCATCGGCGCCGGCTTCGTTCCCGACATCCTCGACCGCGCCGTGATCGACGAGATCGTGAAGATCAACTCGACGACGGCGATCGAGACCTCGCGCGCGCTGGCGCGGCATGAGGGCATTCCAGGCGGCATCTCCTCGGGCGCGGCGATCGCTGCGGCGATCCAGATCGGCAAGCGGCCGGAAGCGGCGGGAAAGACCATCCTGGCGATCGTGCCGTCCTTCTCGGAGCGGTATCTTTCGACAGCGCTGTTTGAGGGAATCTAGGACATGGCGGATCAACCCCCGAGGCGGCCGCGCACGCTCGGAGATGCCAGGACCGAGGCCGAGGCGGCATTCAAGAAGGTGACAGCCAAGGTCGCCGCGGCGCCGCCGAAGCCGAACGTGGCGCCGGGAATCAGGGAGCAGGTGACGCTGCGCATCGATCAGGACGTGCTGGAGTTTTTCCAGGAGGGCGGACCGGGTTGGCAGGACCGCATCAACGATGCGTTGCGCAAGGCCGCGGGGAAGTAGCCAACCTCGCAATGGCGGGCATGCTGCGACACCGTCGCACCAAAGAAAAAGCCCGGTGCGAGCCGGGCTTTTGTGTTTTCAAGCTTACCGCATCTCAGCGGCGGAACATGCCGCCCATCATGCCACCGACGACGCCGCCCACGAACGCCGCGCCGGCGGCATCGCCGGGATTGCTGCGCTGGGGAGCCGGTGCCGGTGCCGGTGCGCTGCTGCCTGCGGGCGCGGCGGCACGGCGGGCCGCCTTCTGGCTGTTGTCGCTCGCGGTCGGCGGGGCGGCCTGGACCTCCGAGATCAGGGCCTTGTGCTGGTGCTTGTTGAGGTAACCCGATGAGGGATAGCCGCGAGCGGCCTGCCAGCGCTTGAGCACGGTCCGGGTCTCATCACTGAACACGCCGGTCTGCTTGGTGTCGAAGCCGAGCCCGGTGAGGCGACGCTGCACGTCGCGGCGCTGGGTCTTGTCGAGGCCGATCTGATCCTCGGTGAGCTGGGTGGCCTCGTCGGTAAAGGTCGCCGGATCGACGCCGGCGTTGAGGGTGCGCGTCGCGGTCGACGGGCCGCTCTTGATGGCCGCGAGGCGTGCCAGCGCCAGCGCCTTGAACTGACCGTTCGGATAGGCGGAGAGATAGGCGTTGAGCTCTTCGGGCTTGTTGGACTCTTTCACCGAGCGCCAATATTCGAGCTCGACGCCGTCCGAGCTACCGCTCGCCGCCGGCACGATGCCAGAAGCGGTCGGCGCCGCGTTGGCGACCTGGGTTGTCGGAGCCTGGTTGAGATAGACCGAGCCGGTCAAGTTGGTGTGGCCCCAGGGCAGCTGACCCTTGCGGGTCTCTTCATTGACCTGGGCGCGCACCGACGTCATCGCCTGCTGGATCTCGATGCCGGGCTTGGTGATGTTGTCGATCAGCGCACGGGTGAACGGGCTGTTGTTGCCCTCCTGACCGTCGAGCGCGGTCTGGCCAGGGCCGGTGGCGAACGCGATGAGGGTGCCTTCGCCGGATTTCATCTCGGCAAGACCGCTCTGCACGTTGACGCTGCGCGTCGCGGAGTTCGACTTGATCTTGGCGGCGAACGGATTGTCGCGGCAGGCATCCAGGAAGACGAGCTTGACCTTGGCATCGCCCATGGTCTGCTCGAGCGTCAGATCGATGTTGATGGCGGCGCCCAGCTTGACGTCCATCTCCGACTTGATGTCGGCGTCGACCGGCAGCAGGTAATTGGTGCCGCTGACGGCGATGCCGTGGCCGGCATAATAGAACAGCGCGATGTCGGAGCCCTGCGCCTTGCGCCCGAAGTCGAGCAGCTTCTCCGTCATCTGGTCGCGGCTGAGATTGGAGCCTTCGATCACCTCGAAGCCGACATTGCGCAGCGTCGCCGCCATCGCCTTGGCATCGATCGGCGGGTTCGGCAATTGTGCGACGTTCTTGTAGGAGCCGTTGCCGACGACGAAGGCGACACGACGGTCGGCCTTCGCGGCACTGACCGACAGTGCCACGCACATGAGCGAAGCGAGGAGGGTGAGATAGCGCATTCTGAAATCCCCAGAATCGAATTGCAGGCAGCAACGAATTGGCAACGAACCTACACGAAGTGCCCGACTTCGCGCCACCGAAACGGCGGTCCGTTGCGTGCAACCCGCTGCTGTGTGGCCGAATGTGCACGATGGGAATGATTCCCAACGTGATCCAAATCACACGGCCACTTTGTTTTGTCGCGCCAGGCAGCGCGAGGTTCACGGCGCGCGGGCGGGAACCGCTGAGGCCGGCTTCAAATTCAGCAGATTGCCACAGAGGATCAGTACAGCGCCGAGCACCGTCCAGGCGTCGAGCCGCTCGGAATACAGCAGCCAGCCGGCCGTCGTAGTCAGTGGAACCCGGAGGAAGTCCATGGGAACCACGATCGTCGCGTCGGCATGTCGGAGCGCGCTGGCAAGGCAATAGTGCGAGAAAGTGCCGCAGACGCCGATGACGAACAGCCATCCCCAAAGATAGGCTGACGGCCAGGTCCAGACGGCGAATGTCGGCAGCAGGCCCACGACCATCTGCACGATGATCATCCAGAACAGGATCGACAAGGCGCTCTCGGTCCGAGTCAGCGACTTCGCCAGGATCATCGAGACGCTGAAGCCGATTGCAGCCCCGAGCGCGATCAGTTGGCCCGGATTGATCTCGCTGGTGGCGGGTCGCACGATCATGACGACGCCGACGATCCCGAGCACGACGGCGGCGATCTTCCAAATCGTCATGCGTTCGGACAGGAACGTTGCGGCCAACACCGCAGTCCAGATCGGCATGGTGAACTCGATCGCCACCACCTGCCCGATTCCGATCAGCGTCAGTGCGTAGAACCAGCCGAGCTGCGCGAAATAATGGACCCCATTGCGTGCAAGGTGCTGCGGCAGGCGTTTGGTCGCGACCGCCTTGAAGCCGCCGGCGCGGTAGATGAGCGGCAGGAGCAGCGTGAGACCGATCACCGAACGCACTTCCATGATCTGGAAGACGTTGAGCTCCCGCGTGGTCTCGCGCCCGGCAACCGCCATGACCAGCATCAGCGACAGCCAGCCGGCCATCCACAATGCAGCCATCGTTTTGGACGGTGTCGCGCTCATTGGGGCAGGGTGCTGGTGGATGGAATGTGAAAGGACGGCCGGTATCGACGACATCGCCACCGTTTGCAACGGCCAAATCTGCGGATGCAGCGATGCAGGGCGACGTGCTAAGGCATCAACGAACAACGACAGAAAATGGGAGAAATCCGCTCATGCAGATCCTGCAGCCGGCCGAATGGAAAAAACCGCGCGGCTTCTCTCACGGCATTGTGGCGGAAGGCCCTGGCCGCTGGGTGGTTTTGGCCGGCCAGACCGGCGGCGACGAGGCCGGCAATTACGCGCCCGACATGGCCGCGCAGGTCGCGGCCGCGCTGAAGCGGATCATCAAGCTTCTGGCCGAGGCCGGCGCCGGCCCCGAGCACATCGTCCGCCTGACCTGGTACCTGACCAGCCGCGGCGAATATGAAGCAGCCGGTGCCGGCATCGGCGCCGCCTGGAAGGAAACGCTCGGACGCAATTTCCCGCCTTCGACGCTGCTCTATATCGGTGGCCTCGTGGACGAGCGGGCCAAGGTCGAGATCGAGGTCACGGCGTTCGTGCCCGGCGCATAAAAAAGTCGACCCGGCGCGCTCGCCGGATCGACCGCCGTGTCGCTTTACGGTCTTACTTCGACAGCGAGATGTTGGCGCCGCGGAATTGGCTATCCGCGCGGATCGAGACGTTCTGCTTGTTGCCGGACGTCTTCAGCGAGAGGTTGGCATTGAAACCGGCGGCCGAGGCGACCAGCTCGTAGTTTCCGCCGGCACCGCGGCCCTGAAGCGAGCCAGAGATGTTGCGGCTGGCCTCTGACCAGCTGCCGGCGATCGCGCCGCCTTCAGCCTTGACGTTGGCTCCGAGGTTGAACTTGTAGGCGTCGCTGGCGCAGGTCAGCGACATCTCCATGGTCGGTCCGATCGGGGCGTATCTGGCCCGACAGCGGATCCGCTCGGTCGAGCCGTCGTCTAGGGTGACGACGCCGCCGCCGCTCCAGGTACCCGCCAGCGGGGCGAAGGGGCCCGACTGGGCCATGCTTTCGGTGTTGGCGATCCCTGCCGCAAACAAAACGGCGGCCGCAATCAGCAGCCGCCGGTTCCGGGCGCGAGCCCCAATTGGTTTATTGGCGCGATGCTTCCCACCGCCCGCTGCACGGTATGCCTGCAGATGCTCCATTCCACTTCCCCGATCCGGCGTTGCCGCTGAGTTGACCGTTGGCATATGCACCATTGATCGAAACTTTCACAAGTCCCCCGCTGCCGATGGTGCCGGAAACGTTAGCGCCGGGCGCGGTGATCCGGCCGTCGGCAACCGTCAGCATGGAGCTTGCGGTCGGCTCGCAGGTGCCGCTCTTGGTGACGATGATGACCTGCCAGTTGCCGTCATAGGGGCTCTGGGCGAGGGCGGGAGCGGCGAGGGTGCCGGTCAAAACTGCAGCGGCACAGAACGCCGCGATGCGACCAAAACGCATGAATTCCGTCCTTGAATTTGTCTGATATGCTGCCGTTTATTCGGACGAAATGTGACGGAAATTTGTTGCAATGCCAAATCGAAAATTGTTCCTGTGGAAACAATGGTTTATTTGCGATCCTGGCTCCAATTTTCGAAGCGGAATCAAGGCCCCTTCACGTTAAGGGTAAACGTCAGGAGAGACTCGGTGCAGAGGTCGCGAACTGCTCGTCCTGAGTCTTGGACGGCAGCGCCTTGTGGACCTTGGCATAATCGATCACGTCGGCGAGCAATTTGAGGCCGAGCGGAGCGAGCGCGCGCTCCCAGAGCTCGCGGGCGGTCTCGCCCTTCTTGACGAAGCACCAATCCTGGGCGGCGATGGCGCCAGCGTCCATGCGGTCGGCGAGATGATAGATCGTGCCGCCGGCAATCGGATCGCCTTCCTTGATGGTCCATTCCACGGCGGCCTTGCCGCGATGGCGTGGCAGCAGCGAGGGGTGGTAGCCGATCCCGCCGAACTTGGCGGCGGCGAGCGCGTCCCTGCCGATCCGGGCGTGGCTGTGCGCCGTGATGATCAGGTCGGTATCGGGGGCAATCTCGGAGGCCACCACCAGCTTCGGATTGGCTTGGACCGCGACCTCGATGCCGGCCGCCTTGGCGGACGCGGCCAGCCGATCCTCGGCATCGGCGACGACGACCCGGACGACCGAGACGCCGTGCTCCCGGAGCATGTTCAGGGTGGTCACGCCGAAATGGCGGGAGCCGACGAGGGTAATGCGCATGGGTGTCCGATCCGGTCTCGCAACTGCGTCATCCTCCCGATAACACGTCCGGACGCCCTGTCACCCCCCGCGCGGCGTTTGCGCCGGTTATCAACAATGTGCCGGCGGGGCGCGACGGATTTCGCGATTGCGCAGGCGACCGTTCCGGTGCTCCATAGCTGCATTGCACGGCTTGGGAGCGAGTGCATGCGAGGCGCCTGGCTTTTCCTTTTCGGGATGCTGATCGTAGCCCCTCCGGCCCATGCCGGCGGGCCGTACCCTGCTGTGCCGACGGAGACGGGTGTCGCGCCGTTCGTGGGGCCGACCTGGGACGCCTATCGTTGCGCCGGAGGGCCGGTCACCAATTTCTATCACGGTGCCTATTACGGTGAGGAGCCGCCGGCGCTCTATCGCGGCTATGCTTACCGGCCGTACTATCGCTACGGCGCCTATCGCAGATATCCGCGCACCTATTTCTGCGTCACGGACTAAAGCGTGATCCGGAGAACCGCTGCGCACTTTTCCGGAGCATGTTTTGGCGTTGCCGCACGGCCACGACGGGCCTGCATGCAGGCGATAAAACCGGTTCCTGTGTTTCGTTTTTAACAGAGGTATTTGCGGCCGGCTGCTAGACCTGCGCCTACCGGGGCTGGCGACATTTCAACCCGCATCCGTTTTCGAACCCGGCTTTGGCCGCTGGCATAATCGCCAGCGGCCTTTTCGTGCCACGCATCACGAAATCATCGAATGGTAAGACGATTTCAACCAGCCTGGCGTATCGACGAATCCGTCGCGGATTTGTATTGCGTACCGCGACACCGAAAATGTCCCGCCGGCCTTTGTGCGCCGCGCGGGCCTTTTTCGCCGGGACAGATTTCATGCCGAGCGCAATTGAGCAGATTGTCGACAGCTATGTGCGGCTGAAGAACCGGCGCGGGCTCGATCAGCTGATGATGCACAGACAGCGGCTCGCGGTCGATCTGAAGAGCAGGTCCGGCTATGATTTCAGCCTGCCGATCGGCCAGATCGACGAGGAGATCGCGATCATCGAGGCCGGCCTTGGCCGGCTCAAGGCGGAAAATTCCAACCCGGTCTAGCGGGGGCGGCGAGGCGGGCTCCCGCGCGGAGTGGGGACGACGCATCGTCGCAGGCCGAAAACCGGTTCATGCATGGTTCAGGCCGGCCATGTCTCAATCCCCGAGTTGTTTCGTGGGACACGAATCCTGCTAGGCTTGTCCCCGTGATTTGGAGGAGACGTCATGATCGAGCTTGCGCTGGCCGGCCTGCTTGCATTCGCAACCGTGCCTGCGGCATCGCCGGAGCCCATGGTGCAGCAAGTTCAGTTCAGGGGTGGTCCGGGCGGACAATGTCCGCACGGTTATGATTACAACCACTCGAACGGCCGCTGCTATCCCAACGACTATCATTCGCCGGGTGTCTATACCCGGGATCCAGGGCCAGGCGAATACTACGGACGACGACGCGGCGGCGGCCTCTGTCCGCACGGCTACGACTACAATTACTCGAACGGCAGCTGCTATCCGAACGGGGCGCACGGGCCCGGCGCTTACGGGCGTCCCGAAGCCTACGGCGGACGACGCGGCGGACTCTGCCCGGACGGCTACGATTACAACTATTCGAGCGGACAGTGCTATCCGAACCGCGCACGCGCGCCCGGCATGTACGGGCGGTAATCGATCGCCGTACTGAGGCGGGCGCTCAGTCGCGCCGGCCGCCGTCGATCACCGTGAATAGCGGCCGAGCCGGGGTCGGCTCGACCAGCAATTCCTCCACCAGCGCGGTGGCTGCATCGACATATTTGCGTGTCGGCTTGTCGAGAGGGCGCTTGGCCTCGTCGTCGAGCGCGATCTTTGCGGCTTCGACAAGCTTGCGCATGCGCGCTGCATGGTCGTCGCCCGCCGTCAGCGTCGCGCGCGCCAATGAGCGCAGCACGAACAGCTCGCCCTCGAGACGGAGCAGGCGGTCGTTGAGCCTGGTAAGGACGGCGTTGAGGTCGGCCATGTCTGCTGTTCGGCGCGAAGGATCCGTCCTGATCTAGCGGCGATCGGTGAACGGAGTCCAAACGGTACCGGTGCAATTCGGCCGATCCTCCGGTCCGTCCAGGATGACTGGCACGGCGCAATCAGAGATTGGACAGCCTACCACTCGACGTCGGCCCAGCGCTTGCCGAACACGGGCGGCCGTGTCTTCACGGCTTGCCAGCCGAAGAAATGATGCTTGCCGGACCAGGCATGCACCACGCCGCTACAGATGCTGCATTTGAAGCTGCCGGTGTGGGCTTCGCTGTGCTCTTCCCTGGTCGCGGTGTAATTCATGCCGCAACCTGCACAGGAGAATTCTTCGATCGTCCAGATGCTGTTGGCCATTTGATGGAATGCTTTTTGTTGACCTCGACCCAAGGTAGTCACGGGCGTTTGCAACGGCGTAAACCGGGGCAGGGAAATCCGGTTAACGGGCGTTAGCCAAGCCCGGCCGCCGTCGCGGGCTGCGCAGCCGGATCAGCTGCCGTTTCGCATGTCCCGGTCGATGCGCATCTGCACCCGCCTGATTGCGAGCTGCCGCAGCCTGCCTTGCACCCGTCCGGAGCGGACCCTGCCGCCGATCGCATAGGCATATTGCCAATAGCCCGGCGCGGCGTTCGGCCTCAGGGAATAGCGGATACCGCGGTGCATTCCCGCGCGTGCATCGGATTCTCCGGGAGGGTCTGTCATCGTCTTTCGAATGCGGGATGGCCCCGATGTGTTCCTAATCGTGGGCCCCGGCAGTTCCAGTCGCCTTGACGCCGGATGCGTTGCTGGCAATAACGGCTAGACCTCGCAAGCGCCGGAAGTTGCGTTCATGCCGCAAGGAAAGCAGTGCCCGTGAAAAGTCTCCGTCAGCTCCTGACGGGAGAGGATGTCATCCAGCTCGTGATCCGGCTCGGCCTGCTCGCCCTGCTGATCATCTGGACCTTCCTGATCATCCGCCCGTTCGTGCCGATCCTGGCCTGGAGCGGCGTGCTCGCGGTCGCGTTCTATCCGGCCTTCAGCTGGGTCGCAAAAATCCTCGGCGGCCGGCCCAAGACGGCAGCAGTGATCCTGACCCTGATCACGCTCGGCATCGTCATCGGCCCGGCGACCTGGCTCGGCATTAGCGCGGTAGACGGCGTGCGTGAGCTGGCGCATCAGCTCGGCACCGGCGATCTGGCGCTTCAGGCCGCGCCCGAACAGCTCAAATCGTGGCCGCTGGTCGGCCCCTTGCTCTACGAACTCTGGGACCAGGCCTACACCAACGTCCGCGCGGTGGTACGCGAGGTGGCACCGTATCTGCAGCCGCTGGCGGGACCGCTGCTTTCGCTCGCCGGCGATGCCGGCGTCGGCACGCTCCAGTTCCTGGTGTCGGTGTTCGTGGCGGGCTTCTTGTTTCCACATGGGCCGCGGCTGGTCGCGGCCAGCCGCGGTTTCCTGTTTCGCATCGTGCCCGAGCAGACCGAGCATTTCCTGTCGCTCGCGGGTGCGACCATCCGCGCCGTGGCGCAGGGCGTGATCGGCGTCGCGATCGTGCAGGCGCTGCTCGCCGGCATCGGTTTCAAGCTCGCGGCGGTGCCGAGCGCCGGCCTTCTCGCCTTCATCGTGCTGCTGCTCTCGATCGTGCAGATCGGCGCCTTCCTCGTGCTGCTGCCTGTCATCATCTGGATCTGGACCGCCAAGGACGTCACCACGGCGCTGCTGCTCACCGTGTTTCTCGTCGTCGTCGGCTTCCTCGACACCATGTTGAAGCCGCTCGTGATGGGACGCGGCCTGACCACGCCGACCATCGTGATCTTCGTCGGCGTCATTGGCGGCACGCTGGCTCATGGCATCGTCGGCCTGTTTATCGGGCCGATCATCCTGTCGGTGGCCTGGGAGATGATGATGGCCTGGATCAGGACGGAGGATCGGGCGGGGGCGTCCGAGGGCTGATCTCGCCTCGAACGGCGCGATCCTTCCGCCGTGTCGCGCCAGGACCCGAGGGATCGCGGCCTGTGATCAAAACGTGCCGGGAACTTGTCTGTTCGACTAGACAAGTTACGATCGGGACGATTCTGGTTTCAATGACGGCAGCAATGGCGAAGTCTTCCAAACTGGTTGCCGCCCGGCGCGGCAAGGTCTTGTTGGTCAGACGCCGGTCGGACGGCCTGTGGATGTTCCCGGGCGGTCGCAAGCGCGCGCGCGAGTCTGACAAGGATTGCCTGCGGCGTGAGATCAGGGAAGAGCTGCCCAAGCTGAAGCTTGGCAGGATCAGCCTCTGGAAGGAAGTGACGGCGAGGAACAAGCGTTCCGGTCGCAAGATGAGCGACGCGATCTTCATTGCCAAGACCGCCAAAGGCAGGCTGGCGATCGGCGACAAGAAGGAGATCGACCGTGCCGCCTGGCAGAAGCCGCGCGGCATCCGTCTGACGCCGACCTCGCGCTATATCCGCGACCGCCTGTTTCCGAGGAAGCAGAGGCGGCGGTGAGCTAGGCTAGTCCTCGCGTCCCGCCGATCGCGTTCGTCCGGCGAACCTCCTCGACTGCGCCCCCTGCGGTTCGGGCGCAGCAAGCTTCGCGGCCTCGGCCTCGCGCATCTCCTTGCGGACCTTGCGCGCATCGCGCGCTTGACGAAGGGATGTTGGGAATCCTCGGCGAAGAACAGCACCACTTCGCAGCTCGGACATTGCCTGGAATAGCCGTCCTGCAACCGCCCGGCGCGATCGCGAAACACGTTCTTGCACCGCGTGCACTGAATCTGGACTGAACTCATGCGCGCACAACAATGACTTTGGGAAATGGATCGTCAGCTGATCCCAAATGTCTGAAGAAAGCTTGAATGCCTTGGTGGCGGAATGCTCGCAGACGCGCGGGCAGGCGCCATCGGCCGGCCGTGGCCGGCGGTGGAAGAGGCCGGCTGGAACAGCCGGGCAGTCGCTATTGCTTGGCCGCCATCGTGTCCAGGCATTGGTTGAGAAAGGCGGTGCGATCCCTCGGGAGCACTTTCTCGAGATCCGCCTTCAGCGCGCATTCGCGCTGGCGCAACTGCTCGGCCCGGCGCTTCTCGGCCGCCTCGCGGAATTCGGGAGCAACCTTGTTGGGATCGACCAGCGGCTGTGAGCGTGCGGGAGCCGTCGCAAGCAGTGCAATGGCGGCGATGAAAATGACTGGTTTCAAATGAGCCTCCGTAAAATGAGGCATCCTAGCGCGCGACGGGTGCGCGCTCAAACCGGGGAATGCGGTACTCCGTTCCGGCGTGATGCCGCGCGGGCGAACCTCCGCGGGCGACTTTGGAACGACTTGGCACGGCAAACGTCGAATCCTGGCTCCCGGCCCATCCCCAAGCCCCAAAACCCCCAGGCCGGGAGTAAACCTTCCCCACAAAGGTTGGCGACCTCGGTCTCACCGAGGTCGTTTGTTTGGCGTGTGTGAACCAGTTCACAAGCGCGCGGTGAAATCGCTGCTATGAAGACGTCATTGCTTGACCAGTTCATTTTGCTCGAAACGCCCCAGCGTGGCTCCAAGCGCTGGGGTTTTTCGTTTCTCTCCGGGCGCAGAATGTTTACAATCGCGCCAAGCGTCGCATCGACAGACGCAGATCTCGCGCCGCGCTAGTTCCGGCCCGAGCTCGATCAACAGCCAAATTGTCGGGATCGCGGCGCCGCGCCGAACGTTGCCACCAGGCGTGCGTTCACCGGGCAAATCCCATATGCAAGGCGAGAAGTCGCCGAATCGGAATGAGGGCGGCTGGCGTTCAGTTGACGACGGCTTACGACCAGAAACGGATTCAAGTGAGGCTTACCAAAAAGGCGCGGGTGGCCAAGACGCCGCCGAAGAAGGCGTCACCGCACAAGACGTCACCGAGCAAGACGTCGCCACGCAAGGCGCTGCCAACCAAGACGTCGCCAAGGAAGAGCAAAGCGGCGCAGCGCGCTGCGATCTCGTCCTCGTCGCCGCTCGGCGTGCTGGCGCTCCATCTGCTTGCCCAATGGACGCAGTCCGGACGCAGCGGCATCGTCTTTCTCGCCGAGAACGAGAACAGGGCGGAGCGGCTCGGCAGTGTCATTCACGCGCTCGACCCCTCCTGTGAGGTCTTGGTATTTCCGCGATTGAACACCTTGCCGTTCGATCAGCTCGAGCCGTCGCACGAGCTCGCAGGGCGCAGAGCCTCCGTCCTGAGGCGCCTCGCGAAATCCAAGAAGCCACTCTTTCTCGTCTCGACCGCCGAAGCCGTGATGGAGCGACTGCCGCCGCCGGCGAGCCTGTCGCGCCTGAGCGTGAGCCTGAAGGTGGGCGGCACGTTCTCCGAACAGGATCTCGAGACGCACCTCGAAGCGCTCGGATACGATCTCGACGACGAGCCGGATTATCCGGGTGGGGCGCTGTTCCACGGCCAGACCTTCGAGATATTTCCGGCCGGCGCGCTGGGGCCGTTCCGGATCGAGCATTCGGATCGCGCGATCAGGCGGATCGTGGCGTTCGATCCGAACGAGCACAGGATCATCTTCGAGACCAGGGAGCTTGTCGTCGATCCCATGTCGGAGCGGCTTGGCCTTGCCGGCAAACGCGGCAAGCGCGCGAGCCTGTTCGACTATTGCGGACGCGCCAAATGGATCGCCGATGCGGGCGTGCCGGTGCATGCCGACGGCTGGTTCGACACGATCGAGGAGGCCGCGCCGCGTGCGGAGCGTGAGCGCGAATATCTCGGACGGCGGGACTGGAAGCAGCTCTCCCGGGGCATGAAGGTGTTGCCGCGCGCGTCGTCCTTCCAGACGGTCCCGGAGTTTTCGAAACTGACTTCCTCCAGGAAGGCGCTGCGTGCCTTCGTCGAGGAGACGCGCCGGGCCGGATCGCGACTGATCCTCGCCGCAGCGCATGAGGACGATCTGCGCGTGATGGAGCGGATGAGCGGCCTCAAGGCGCAGCGCTGCGAAGATTGGGACGACGCGGCGCGCGGGCGGAGCGGCGAGGCGGCGCTGCTGGCCGATCTCGATGCAGGCTTCGTGATTCCGGGGAAGAAGCCTCTCGTCGTCGTGACGGCGTCCGACGTGCTCGGCAGCCGGGCGCATCATCCGCAGCCGATGGCGCGCGCCTGGAGCGCGGCCTTCGACCATGCCGACGTGCCCGAGCAGGGCACGGTGGTCGTCCATCTCCAGCGCGGCCTCGGCGTGCTCGACGGCCTGCAGACCGTGAACACCGGCGGCGGCGCAATGCGGGAGATGATCCGCCTGAAATTCGCCGGCGACAATGCGGTGCTGGTGCCGCCGCCCGATCTGGCCCTGATGTGGCCTTACGCGGCCGAGCTCGGCAAGCTCTCGCTCGACAAGGCGGACGGCAGCACGTGGTGGGCGCGCCGCGGTGAGGCCGAGCGCGAAATCCAGGTCGCCGGCAAGGCGCTCGCCAAGCACATCAGCCAGCGCCGCAAGCGGCGCGGCGAAAAGCTGGTTCCGCCAGGATCGGCCTATGAGAAGTTCGTCGCGCGTTTTCCTTACTTCACGACGACCGACCAGGCCAAGGCGATCGCCGACGTGCTGGACGATCTTGCCTCCGGCCACCCGATGGACCGGGTGATCTGCGGCGACGTCGGATTTGGCAAGACCGAGGTGGCGCTGCGTGCGGCGGCCGCCGTCGTGCTGTCCGGCAAGCAGGTGGCGATCGCAGTGCCGACGACAGTGCTGGCACGGCAGCATGTCGCAACGTTTCAGAAGCGATTTGCGCCGTTCGGCATCGAGGTCGGAAACTTGTCGCGGGCGACCTCGGGCGCGGAGCTGCGCGAGACCAAGGAGGGACTGCGCAGCGGCCGGATCAAGGTCGTGATCGGCACGCAGGCGCTCGGTGGCAAGGATGTCAGGTTCGACGATCTCGGCCTGGTCATCATCGACGAGGAGCAGCATTTTGGCGCGGCCGAGAAGGCCAAGCTCTCCGGCCTCGCCAAGAACGTCCATGTGCTGATGATGAGCGCGACGCCGATCCCGCGCACGCTCGCCGCGGGCTTGGCTGGCTTCCGCGATCTCAGCGTGATCGCTTCGCCCCCGGTGCACCGGCTGCCGGTCGCGACCAGGATCGCGCCGCTGTCGGATGCGGCGATCGCCTCCGCGCTGCTGCGCGAGCAGCGCCGCCACGGCCAGAGTTTCCTGATCTGTCCGCGCATCCAGGATCTCGATCCCATGCTGGCGCGGGTGCAGGCGGTGGCGCCGGACCTTCGCATCGTCTGCCTGCACGGGAGACTTGCGGCCGACGAGATCGACGACCGCATGATGAGTTTCGTTGAGGGCAGGGCCGACGTGCTGCTCGCGACCAACATCGTCGAGAGCGGCCTCGACATTCCCCGCGCCAACACCATCGTGGTGTGCTGGCCGGAAAAGTTCGGCCTCGCTCAGCTGCATCAGCTGCGCGGGCGCGTCGGCCGCGGCGGCATCCGGGCCTTTGCCCATCTGTTGACCGAGACGCAGTCCGGACAATCCGAGAAGCGGCTGGCTGTGCTCGAAGAGTTCAGCCGGCCCGGCGCGGGCTTTGCCATCAGCGAGCGCGACCTCGATCTGCGAGGCGCCGGCGACCTGTTCTCGGAGCAGCAATCCGGCCACGTCCAGGTGTTCGGGCCGGTGCTCTACAGCCACCTCCTCAAGATGGCTTCGGAGAAGCTCGACGAGGGGCAGGCGGTGTGGGTGCCCGACCTGAACCTGCCGGTCGCGGACATGCTGCCCGAGACCTATGTGCAGTCCGAGCCGGTGCGGCTCGAGCTCTATGCGCGCGCCGCAAGATGCACGGATGAGGACGACCTCGAAGACCTCGAGGAGGAAACCGCCCGCCGCTTCGGCCCGCTGCCGAAGGTCGCGCGCGACTTCTTCGCCGCAGCCAGGCTCAGGCTGGAATGCAAGCGCAGAGGCATCATCCGCCTCGACGTCGGCCCTGAAGCTGCGGCCGCAACGTTCCTGCCCGGACGCCTGCGGAAGTCGAAGGGAAGATCGCTGCAACGCGACGGCGACCGCGTGGTCCATCACGCCAAGATGCAGGACGCGCCGTTCGAGCGGGTGGAGGAGCTGTTCGAGCTGCTGGACGAGGGGTGAGGGCTCGCGCGTTCGTCAGCGCGAACAACTGCGAATTCGTAGCGGAGTCCCTGTTCCACCATTATAGTTAATCGGGGCGTGGCGAAGGAGATTGTCCGATGTCACATGCCATTCCTCCGATCATTGTCGCGATTGTCGCAAGCTCGTGTCTGTTGGCCCTGGTGCAAGCAGGTGGCGCAAATGCCGGGTCGGCAGGAGCGGGCATGGGAACGGGACCGGGTAGCGCTGGCGGCTCGGCGCCTTCCGGAATGGGGACGGGTGCGGGCAATGCAGGTCCTTCCGCACCCGCGGGGATGGGGACGAAGGACACCGCCGCCGGCGGAGATCTGGGCACCAACAGCCAACCGACCAATCCGAACGTTCAGCCCGCCACGCCCGCGAGGTCGCGGGCGGCAACTCAGGCTGCGAGAAATGCCGGGGTTGGTCACGCTCAAAATGGCCTGCCGATCGGCGCGATTGGGAGCGGCACGAGTAATGAGGATCAAAAGGCCACTGGTTCGGCGTCCTCTCAAAACAGATTACGGCCGGCAACACAGGCTCAGGGAAACACCGGAGTTGGCTCGGATGCTCTGGCAGGCAGAGGCTCGAGCCTTTCAGACCAGCGAGCCGCACGAGCTGGAGACAAGGTGCTGGATGCCAAGGCCCAGGTCGAGCGGCGAACGACTGTGTCGCGCAAACGCGGTACGAGCCCGAAAGGACCAGGTTTGTAATCTGCGAGCGGATGGAGGAGCTGTTCGGAGTGCTGGATGAGGGGAAGAGCGCATAAAAATGCGAAAACAACCCCATGCACAGTAGCTAAGTGCTGCTGGCACAAGGTGTTTTGAATCCGGCGGCAAGGCTCGTTCGCTCCGTCGGGCAAAACAGAGGCATTCTGCCAAATTCGGAAAGGCCTTTGGTCAGATGCTGACCTAGGAACGGCTGCCGTAGGGTGGGCAAAGGCGCAGAGCGCCGTGCCCACGTCTTCGTTCATTGCAGCTGAAGCATGGTGGGCACGGCGCAAGAAAGCCTTTGCCCACCCTACGGCAGCTGTCAGCGTAGCGCCTCTGGTCTTCGCACGTTCCCCGTAATCGGCCGGGGGCGGCGTAGTCGGCCGCTAACGTGGAATTAATCCAAAATGCTCACAATTTTAGGCAGTTGTGTAAGGGTGCTGCGTACAAGGGGTCGTCGCGAGGGCGGTCCAGGGGCGGTTTCCTGTTGCTCGCTCACTGGGGTCAATGCAAATGACCACGACCTTCGAAATGCAAAGCTTCGCCCAAG
Organism: Bradyrhizobium sp. WSM2793; assembly: GCF_000379585.1. Lineage (NCBI taxonomy): Bacteria > Pseudomonadati > Pseudomonadota > Alphaproteobacteria > Hyphomicrobiales > Nitrobacteraceae > Bradyrhizobium > Bradyrhizobium sp. WSM2793. The sequence continues at coordinate 89,248 of NZ_KB902777.1, forward strand.
AACTCGACGCAGTAGCACTTGCAGCCGCCGCGGCGGAGCAGGAACCCGCGGTCCAGGAAGCCCCGGTTCCGATCAAGCAGTCCAGCCGGAAATCGGTCCTGGCCCTGTCGGTGTGTGCCTTGGCCATCAACGGCGCGGCGGCCATCTACACCTCGCCGTCCGATTTTCGGTCGCTGAATGTCGGCAGCCTGGCTGAACTGCTTCCGCGCCTGGAAGCATCCGTGCCGAAGCCTGATCCGGTCGTCGCGGCCTTGAAGGACATTCAGTCGGCCCAGCAGCAACACACCGCGTTGCTGCAACAGACCAATCAGGCAACGGACCAGAACTCGGTTTTGCTGCAGCAGGATTCAATGGTGCTGCTGTCGCTGCGACAGAGCATCACGGACGAACGGGTCGACGTGAAGAAGATATCGTCGCAGCTGTCCACGCTGATCGCGAAGATCGATACGCTGCAAAATGCGATGACGTCGGACGTCACCTCGTCCATTCGAAGAGCGCATGCGCGCTACGGACTGTCCGCAGCGATGCGCAAGCGGATGGTCCGCGAAGCAAAGCCCCTCGGTCCCGTTTCGGTCGGAGGCGCGCCGCTGACTGTGCCGGCTGCGACGGCGGCTCCGGAAAGCTGATGACTGCAACTTCGGGATTGACCGAGGTCGCCCGGATTGACCGTCAGGTCTGACAGTCCGTCACTTCGCGACGTGGTCGATCTTGTGCTGCAGATGCCCGGTGTCGTGATCGCGACGCAACTGGCTCAGCGACGTTTCGTTCAGCTGCAGCAGGACCTCGCTGAGCTCAGTCGTATCGGGATAGCCGGCCGCAAAACCCCTTCCGTAAATCTTGCGCAACGTGCCGACCAGCGTGTTGCCGTGCTTCTTGCTGATCGCGCCATCCTTGTCACGGTGGCGGCCATCCAGGCCGTGTTCCTTCATGGTTCGCTCCCTGTGCGGCGTCTTGAGCGCCTCGAGAGAGCCTGCTCCCAAACGAGTTGACTGGCAATGGCATGGTGCGCGGCAGTTGCGAGCTGCCTGCACCAGCGCAGGTGCCCGCGCTTCTCTCCTGCTTGTGAAGCCGCAATCGGTTGTGGTGAGCCGATCGGCGCATCAGATGACAGCGGGCGATAGCTCGATTGGAGTTGATGCGATGCGCGCTCTTCTTGCCATGGGTGTGTTGCTGGCGCTGTGCGCCTCCGCGAATGCCGCGCCGGTGCATCACCCTCGCGCACGCCATCCTGCGGTGGACCGGCCCCGCGCGAACGCAATTCCGGCGGCGCGCTTTGCGGTCCCTGGCTGGAGCGACGATGCAACGCTGCGCTGGCTGAACAACGCCTCGTCAAACGTCGGCCGAGGCGGATAGCCGCGGAAACGGGCGCTGATGATGGATCGAATGGCTCGGATGGCGAAGCGGCTAGGCGGCCTGCTCTTCGAACGAGGTGTAGACCCGGCCGGCGGGATCAACGACCTGAACGTCCCAGCACCCGTCCTCTGTAAGCTCTTTGGCTTTCTTGAGGGCGGCGGCGAGTGACAGCCGCTTGAGACTGACGACGCCCGCCGTGTCGAAACCGTTGATTTCAAACATGCCGTTCCTCCGGTTTTGGTGAATCCTACACGTTTCCGGCGGGTTGTCAGCGGGTTTTTGAGAGTGGCTCCCGGAGCGGCTGCAGATGCCAGGCACTAGCAGGGAGCGGTAGGAGGCACTGTCGCCGGCAGGCGTGGAGCGCGATCAGCAACTTCGGCCTCAAGTCAGTGGGATGGTGTGTCCACCCGCAGACAGGGACGGCACTGGCAGGCCTGTACTGCGGGAAGCGTGAAGATTGCAGGCAGCGTGGCCGAAAACGTCATCGGCCGTCTGCACTTGGAGCAGATCAGAACGGGCGGGCTGCCTTTCGCTACGCAGATCATCGTCAAAATGCCTGGAGGGGAAGGGCACAATAGGCAGATGTTGCGTGGAGTTCATCTCGGGGCGACTACTGGGCTCTATCGGAAATTGGGCGGTTTCTTTGCGATAAGAGTGCCGTTCGGGAGACCGGTCGCGGTGGCGCTGCTTGCAACGAACGATGGGATTCGAAAGTGCTCAACCCATTCTACGTGCTACATGGGCAAGGTCGCGAATGGGGGACTGAGACCACTTTGGCTTTGACGAGATCGCCATCGTGGTTGGACATTCGAGAAGCGTGTCTTGCCGCTACGCCAACGAAACTTCGGCCGCACGTCCTCGCCTTCATTAACTTTTGGCTGAAGCAACATATGTTGGTGCCGGAACAGCGCCGGGAGATTTTAGTCCGATTGCATCATTGTCCCGATTGGTCCAGCGACGGGCCAATCCAAGTTTCTTCGAAGCTTGGTTGGGGGCTTGCACGATATGCGAGAACATCATGGTCAAGCGGTTGACGCCGCTGTGCTGCTGCGTGAACGCCTAGAACAGCTCACGTCTCAATTATTCGAATTGGAAAGTCTTCGCGCTCGCGTGCTTGTGGCGGGGCGGCGCACACAGATCACCGCTGATCCCGATACGCTGACAGCGCGGGGAACAGCGTTCCGTGATCCACGTCAACAACGGGCCCCCGTCAGCCCTTCGCAATCATCCCGGCCATGACTCCGAACGACGAACCACCGGCCCCGCCGAGACCAAAGCCCGCGCGCGACACGCGGCGCACGGACGAGGCCTTGGCTAACATCGAAGCACGATCTGCGGGAGCTGATCAGGAAGCTCCGAAGGCGATTGCATTGACGGTCCGTTGCCCCGGACGCTGCCGAACTTGGGCCCGGCCGAGGCTCACAACGCACCTACGTGCTGCAGACCCCGAAAGCTGAAGACAAGTCGAGCAAATCAGTTGGACGATGTCCGCAAAAAGTGGCCCGCGGGATTCGCGGCGCGCCTTTTTAGGGCCGAGTCGGGGCAGTCGCAGTCTTCCGCTCAAGCATAGCCATTTCAACTTGGTCAGCCAGGACCGTGAGGTGGCTTGCAAGCCGGTCGAACACTTCGCGCTTGCCTGGATCGGTTGCCAAATCGCGGATCAGGGCGCATTCGGCCGCATCTTTCCGGAGCTTCTCGATCTGGGCCAGATAATCCTTCATTGGGCCATTGCTCCGTTCCCCGCAAATGGAACGTACAGGCAATGTACGAAAGCGAACAGAAGTGATTGCCGCTTTTTCCTAGTCTACGGTGGCTTGGCCTTCCCCAAAGGTCCAAGCACCTCCAGCGGCCCCGGCCTCCCACCCCAGAAGCCCCCCACCGCCGGGGCCGTCACTGGCGATAGCCCGACCGATCGATCGTATCCCGGGAAGTTGATCTTCTCCGCGTTCGCGATATGGGGGCCTTGAGCCATTTTGCAGCGGACGCGCTGCGACGATGCGCGGCACTTTCAATGGGAACTGTCCCCTCGCCACCGCATTTCCGATCGCATAGTTTTCCCGGTTGTCTCGGTCGGTCTTTAAGTGGCCCAAGGGGCGTACAATGGGCATTGGTGATCACACCGCTGTGCTGAAACAGCGTTTCGACGAGCTCGCTTCCGGGCTCTCCGAGTTAGAAAATTTGCGCTCCCGCGTGATCGCGGCCGAGCAAATGCAGAAGATGCGTAGCGCCGACCGCAAACCGGCCGCACCAATCCACCGGACTGCTAAACCCAAATCATCGTCGGCAAAATCCGATCGGCCAAAGAGGCGCCTGGCGCGGCCGCCCAGCGTCGGGCAATGACGTCGACGCCGGGCTACCGGCAATGCCAATGCCGGCTAGATTTTGGCAACCGTCATCAGCATTCGAGCGTGGCCGAAATACTCAACTAGTGAACTACGCGAAGAAAATAGTAGCCGACGCCGCCGATGACGAGCACCGTGGGGACGGCCCAGAGTATGAATACCGGCATGTCTACCTCCTCCAGTTACCTCCGGTAGCGGGATAACTTGGCAGAGATGGTGCCGTTCCAGCCTTCTAGGGGCGGGACCGATCTTCGCGTTGCACGGCTTGAGCTTCTGAGATTCAGATTAGCGCGTTGAGCACTTGCGAAACCCATCGCAGGCAAGTTGGTCGGTCACTTCGCGGGCTTTTGAGGATCGCTCCGATAATCGATCGCGGATCGCAGCGGCGCTGATCGCAACGAGTGATGGGTTTTGCAAGAGCTCAAACCGACTTACGCGCCGAGTGCTATGCCAGCGGAATGGTGTCGACGCGCAGACAAGGGCGGCACTGGAAAGCATGGACTGCAGGCAGATTGAGGATGGCGGGAAGCGTGGCCAAAAACGTCATCGGCCGTCCGCACTTGGAGCAGATCAGAACGGGCGGGCTGTCTTTCGCTACGCAAACCATCGCCAAAATGCCTGGAGGGGTAGGGCACAATAGGCGCATGCTGCGGGGAGTTCATCTCGGGGCGACTACTGGGGTTTATCGGAATCTGGCACTCGTTTGCGGCGACGAGCTACCAGAGCTCTATTGCGCATGAACTCGAGTGCGAACCATGTCGACGTCGAAATCGCGACCGGCCGTCACCGAATTGTACATTCCTCATTCCGGATACGTCGATTGCGTTTTTAGCCTTACGCCGCGCTACCTTCCGAAGTTCGCGCGCGACGAGGTCGCAGCGGGAGGAGCTTCTCGGGCCCTGCTCAAGCTCAATTGGCAGGTCAAAAGTCCTCGGTCGGGTGCGCTTCTACAGCAGCAAATACGGACCAGCGACAGAAAAGTGCGATTTTTAGAACCCGCTGTCGCTAGACGTCAGCGCATGTCGAGATGGAACGACATTTCGCTCGGAGACCGCGTCCTCGGGCTTGCGGGACTGACGCGCCAAAGCGCCCCCCGAAAGGGGATGGGGACTTTTCGCGCAGGCCTAGTGCAACACGCGCGCGGCCTCGGCGAGCCGAACCCTTTCTCTGAGCTCCTCGAGTTCCTGAAGCATTTTCAGGAGATCGGGCAGGACATTTGCCCGCTTCAGAATTCGGGTCGTTTGTCCCATCGCTATACGCCTCCATGGCCTCCTGACGGCGAGCCACATCAAGGCGCACACAGGCAAATTTTCCCCTGCAAGAGAATGAACAATCTTAACCAGATCAGTGGTGGGATGATCGCGGAGCCTGGACAACGCGAAGCGATCCTTTGCCGGGGATTGCGCGTCATCCGCGATAGGCGGGCCATCGGCCTTGCCAGGCCTCATCGGCTCAGCGGTTGCCACAGGCAGCGTAGACAAAGCGCGGCTCGATATCAGACAGGCGGACAACATCAGGCCAGCGATCGGCGCTCAACGCTACGTGATGGCCGCAATGGCTGTAGAACACAACGCCCTGCAAGCCATCTCGCGCATCTTGCCGAACATGATCTTCACCGGTCGGCCGTCCGCGTGCGTGGGCGTGTGCGTCGAGCAGAGCCGGGCATGCCGCTATCGAAGCGCGCCGCAAGCCGGAGTCGAGTTATCAATTACTTGGGCTTCGGAATGCGCCCGAGCTAGCGCCCCGTAGGTGTGCAAAGATCACTGTGACGATGGCTGGTCGCCCTTGGAAAACTTCACCCTGGCCTTCGTGATGATTGCGCCCACGCGATCGAGATAACGCGCAACCAGTTCCGTCGCGAGTATGTCCTCAAACTCCGCAGGAATGTTCTTCATATTCACGCGCAATCGATTCGCCAACACGGGACCCACGCAGAGTTTTTCGGTTCGGCTGGTCTTGTTGGCCAAGCTATTGATCCGGCTGTTGGTGAGCGCGCTGGGGCTCGAACCCAGGACCCCGTGATTAAAAGTCACGTGCTCTACCGGCTGAGCTACGCGCTCCCATGGCCGCTGATGGCACGTCAGAGATCGCCATCGTGGTCGGACATTCGAGAAGCATGTCTTGCCGCTGCGCTTAAGCTGGCGTCGCGGGGAAAAACCGGCTGTTTCCGGATCATGCTTTCGGCCCGCGCTGTGTAGGGGGATGGGGCGCTGAGGTCAATAGCGTGGGTGGTTGCTGAAAGTCGCGGCAGGGGCGAGGATTTGCTCGCGGTTTCCGCTGCTTAGGGCGGAAAGCTCAACCCGATTGGCGGGCCGTCATCCACGCCGAACTGTCAGGGGTCGCCGGACCGGCTCGGCCTGCATGGTTCGAGACGCCCGCTTTGGCGGGCTCCTCACCATGAGGGTTTGTCAGTTCGTCTCCCGCCGCACCTCGTTCGGCACGGGCTGCGGCGTGCCGGGGGCCGGCAGCGCGACCGGGCGCAGGCCGATCAGCTCGGCGGTGCGGATCGCGCTGTCGCGCCAGAACTGGAACGAGTTGATGCGGCTGAGCTCGAGGATGGCGATGGCGACGGCGGCCAGGAACGGCAGGCTCTGCAGCACCAGCACACCGGCGAAGATGTAGATCTCGGTGATCTGGCGGTAGCTGTTGGAGGCGATCAGCACGCCGGCGCCGATCACGAGCAGGGTGCCGATCACGGCCTCCCAGAACGCCTGGAACTCGATCGACATCCTGGACAGGCCGCCCTTGGAGGTGCGGGCGAAGGCGATGTGCTCGGTGATGAGGCCCTGCGCCACCGCGCGCGACACCGTCCACTGCACGCTCATCGCGGCGATCATGGCGCCGAGCATCTGGCCGGGCTTGATGGCGACGCGGGCGCGGTACATCGACAGGAAGTGCGCCAGCGAGACGATGAAGGCGCCGATGATCGGCAGCGTCAGGATCTTGTCGGGAATGGCGATGTCGGCGAAGGCGACGATCGGCACCCAGATGAGGTTGAGCAGCGCCACGACCACGCCGAGGCTTTCGGCGCCCAGCCAGTTCAGCCAGCCCAGGCCATATTCGCGCTTCTGGTCGGGCGTCAGCCGGCTCTTGCCGGGCAGGAAGTAGCGCCAGTGCTTCTTCACGATCTGGAGGCCACCATAGGCCCAGCGGTGACGCTGCTTCTTGAAGGCCTCGTAGGTGTCGGGCAGGAGGCCCTGGCCGTAGCGGTGGTTGGTGTAGTGGGTGGTCCAGCCGAGCTCCTGGATCGCAAGGCCGAGATCCGAATCCTCGCAGATCGTATCGGACGACCAGCCGCCGGCCATGTCCATCGCCGCGCGGCGGATCAGGCACATCGTGCCGTGCACGATGATGGCGTTGGCCTCGTTGCGCTGGACCATGCCGATGTCGAAGAAGCCGGCATATTCGCCGTTCATGATGTAGTGCATGATCGACAGATCGCCGTCGCGATGCTCCTGCGGCGCCTGCACGAGGCCGACACGCGCATCGGCGAACGCAGGCACGAGGTCCTTCAGCCAGTCGGGATCGACGGCATAGTCGGCGTCGAGGATGCCGATGATCTCGGCATCGGCGGCGGTGCGGTCCATCGCAATCCGAAGAGCGCCGGCCTTGAAGCCCTGCACCTTCTCGGCGTTGATGAACTTGAAGCGTTCACCAAGCGCGCGGCAATGGTCCTGGATCGGCTGCCAGAACGCGGGATCCGGCGTGTTGTTGATGATGACCACGCATTCGTAGTTCGGATAGTTCAGCCGCGACAGCGCATCCAGTGTCTGCTTGAGCATCTCGACCGGCTCGAAATAAGCGGGAATGTGGATCGAGACCTTTGGGCAGTAATTCTCGGGAACATTCTCGACCGGCTTGCCCTTACTGAGCAGTCGCTGCGGCGACCGGCCGAAGGCGACCGCTGCGATCTCGTCGATGCGCGCCATCGCAATGAGGACGAGCGGAACGAGCAGGATCATGCCGAGCGTCAGCGCGAAGGCGGAGCCGAAGATGAAGTAATGGCTGTTCCAGAACGCGAACACGGTCGCGGCCCAGGCGCCGACGCCGTTGGCCGTCGCCGACAGCAGGAAGGCCTGCTTCGCGGTCGGCTTTTCAATCCGCAGGATCGGCAGCGACAGCAGGATGCCGACCAGGAGCGCGATGCCCATCAGCTTCCAATAGTCGGGGTTCTCGACCGGACCGGTCCAGGCGAATTTCGGCTCACGGCTGGCGTTGAGGATGCCCCAATACGGACCGACGCCGCCTTCGAAGAATTTCCAGGGCTGATCGATGGCCTCGACGATGTTGTATTCCATGCCGATGGCTTCGGCGCGGCTGACGAAGTTGCGCAGGATCAGAGCCTGCTGGAACGGGCCCGGATCGGCGTTGCGCAGATTGTAGCCCTGGCTCGGCCAGCCGAACTCGGCGATCACGATGCGCTTGCCGGGGAACAGGTTGCGCAAGAGATTGTAGCGGTCGACGGCCTGGTCGACCGCCTGGTCCGAGCGGAAGTTTTCCCAGTAGGGCAGCACGTGGGCGGCGATGAAATCGACGCTGGAGCCGAGGTCGGGATTGTCGCGCCAGATGTTCCAGATCTCGCCGGTGGTGACGGGCACGCGGACCGAGCCCTTCACCTTCTTGATCATGTCGATGAGGTCTTCGACCTTCTGCTCGCCGCGGTAGATCACCTCGTTGCCGACGACGACGCCGACGACGTTGCTGTTCTTGCGGGCGAGCTCGATGGCGGCCTTGATCTCGCGCTCGTTGCGATCCTTGTCCTTGTCGATCCAGGCGCCGACGGTGACCTTGAGGCCGAACTCGGCTGCGATCGGCGGCACCAGTTCCACGCCGCCGGTGGACGAGTAGAGGCGGATCGCGCGCGTCATGGTCGACAGCGTCTTCAGGTCTGCGCGGATTTTCTCGACCGTCGGGATGTTGTCGATATCGGGGTGAGCCGAGCCTTCGAACGGCGCGTAGGAGACGCTCGGCAACAGGCCCTTGAAATCGGGCGCGGGTTCCTTGTCGCGCAAGACTCCCCACAGCCCAGCGTGAAGCGCGGAGACGAGCAACAGAACGGCGGCGACAACGCGCATCGCGGCTAAACCTGAAGGGGCTGAGGGGGCAGGGAAGCGGATCCGACCCCGAGATCCGACCAAGTCCGCGGCAAAGGGAGCATATCTCCGCCGCACGGTTTCACAACTGTCATGGCCTCATGTCCTTATGAGGGCATGGCCTTTTTCGAACGACGCGCGGCAGTGCCAACCGCGTCTATGGCCGATCGTTCCTGAACGACAGCTGAAACGGCCAAGGCTATTTAAGACCTTGGGCTATTTCTGGGGCGCCGGCGTCGGGCTTGCCGCGGGCGATGGGCTGGCGGTCGGCTGCGGCTGCGCATTGTTGGCAGCGGGAGCGGCCGGCTGTGCCGCTGCGGCCGCCGCCTGCTGCGGCTGGGCCGCCGGGTTGATCCAGCAGGCGTGCACGCGGCTGTCCAGGGTCTCGGCGACCTTGGGATCGATCTGGCCGCCGAACCGGGTCAGGCAGCGGAAGGCGGCCTGGATGTGACCGCCGGGGCAGCCGAAACGGTCGTAGAGGTCGAGATGGCGGAACGCGGTATCGAGGTCATCCCGCCACATCAGGCGCACCACGCGGCGGCCGAGCCAGACGCATTCGGGATTGCCGGCCGGGCCGTTGATGACCTGGGCCGCTTCGGCGAATTCGTCGGTGCGGCGCTGGTTCTGGGCCGCATCCTTGGCGGCGTCGGCGGGCTGGGCGGCAGCCTTGCCCTGGTCCGGTGCGGGCGTGCCGCTCTGGGCGGAAGCGCCACCGAGACCGGCGAGAACGAGAAGGCAGGAGACGGCCAAGGTGGCGGCGAACTGCCGCAGGACCGCATTTCGTGACTCGAACACCCGTTGCCGCATGAATTCCCCAATGTATCCGCTGGCCGTCCGCGTCAGGATCCCGCGGACGCGCCGGTGATGGCGTCCAAATGGGTCTCCAATGCGGCGGAAAAGTCTTTCCGAGTCCATGACCTGTATTTGGAATTTTGTCCAGCAAAGTCACGATGCTAGGCCCCGGTCGAAGGGCCGCAGCCCAATTCCTTTGGGGCAGGCGCGGATCCTTGAGTGTGGATCGGCATTTGGACCCCCGCTTGGACACCCGCTTTGGGCACCCCCTTGGCAGACGGCGTGCAAGCAGGTAATCGACGGACCCTTCGCGGAGGACGGAACCGATTTCTCTTCGTACGCCACTGGCGCTTCTGCTCGTTTCACTGGGTGCGATTGCTGCCGTGTGGTGGTGGTTGGCGGCGCCGATCACGCTTGCACGCGCCCCGATCGATCCCGCCGAGAAGGTCCAATGCGTCTCCTACGCGCCGTTCCGCGGCGAGCAGACGCCGCTGAACGCGTGGACCCATATCGACGCCGAGCAGATCGAGCAGGATCTGCGCCAGCTCAAGGAAATCACCGACTGCGTCCGCACCTATTCGATGGAGAACGGGCTCGACCAGGTGCCGGCGATCGCCGCCAAGGTCGGCGGGCTGAAAGTGCTGCAAGGCATCTGGCTCTCCAGCAACCGCAGCAAGAATTTTGAGCAGGCCGCCCTCGCCATTCGCCTCACCAAGGAATTCCCAGCCATCATCACCGCGGTCATCGTCGGCAACGAGGTGCTGCTGCGCGGTGAGATGACGACGGCGGACCTCGTCTCGATCATCCGCCTGGTGAAGACGCAGGTCAGCGTGCCCGTCACCTATGCCGACGTCTGGGAATTCTGGCTGAAGAACCGCGAGGTCTATGACGCCGTCGACTTCGTCACCATTCACATCCTGCCTTATTGGGAGGATATGCCGGTGAAGGCGAAATTCGCCGCCGCCCATGTCGAGGCGATCCGCGAGCGCATGGCGGTGGCGTTTCCGGGCAAGGAAATCCTGATCGGCGAGACCGGCTGGCCGAGCGAAGGGCGCATGCGCGACGGCGCGCTGCCCTCACGCACCAACCAGGCGCGGGTGGTCTCGGAAATCCTCAGCTTGGCGAAGGCGCAGAAGTTTCGCGTCAACCTGATCGAGTCCTACGACCAGCCGTGGAAGCGCAAGCTCGAGGGCACCGTCGGCGGCTATTGGGGCCTGTACGATTCGGTGCGCCGCAGCCTGAAATATCCGCCGGGCGAGCCGATCAGCAATTTCCCGTACTGGAAATGGTACATGGGCGCGGGCATGGGCCTGTCCGTGCTGGTGTTCGCGGTCGCGCTCATCACGCTGCGCCGGCGGCCGTGGACGCCGCGTTTCTCGGCCTGGCTCGGCGTCGCCATCTCGGCGACGACGGCGGGCAGCCTGCTCGGGATCGGCGCCGACAAGCTTTATTATGAGAGCTACGGCATCGGCGGCTGGCTTCTCTGGGGCGCGCTGCTCGCGGCCGGCATCCTGTCGCCGATCTTCTGTGCTCAGGCGATGGTGATCGGCCGCAGCCTTCCGACCTTCCTCGACCTGCTCGGTCCGCGCGAGGGGCGGAAATGGTCGAAGCTCACCGCCGTGCTCGGCCTGACGCTGGCGGTGACCGCGGTGATCGCGGCGGCGACCGCGCTCGGCTTCGTGTTCGACCCGCGCTACAAGGATTTCCCCTACGCCGCGCTGACGATGGCGGTGGTGCCGTTCGCGCTTTTGATGCTGAACCGGCCGCAGATCGGCCAGCGTCCGATCGCGGAATCGGTGTTCGCGGGTGTGCTGGCGCTGTCGGCCGTGTTCGTGCTCTTCAACGAGGGCCGCGACAATTGGCAGTCGCTGTGGACCTGCACGATCTATCTGTTGTTCGCGCTTACGCTGTGGCGGGCGCGGGCCGAGCAAATCCAAGAATGAACAGGCCGATCGCCAGGCCCGACAGCACGACATTGTAGAGCACGATGCCGAGGCCGGCGGCGATGATGCCGACGGTGAGCAGCACGATCGACGGCCGCATCAGGTTCAGCGTCGCAACCACCAGCGCGACGATGCCGAACACCGAATTCTTGAACAGCACCGTCGAGACCGACCGCGCCTTGCAGATCATCGTCTGCAGCCCGGCGTCGCAGGCGAGAGCGACCTGCGACAGCTCGATCGCGAGGTAGCGCAGATAGAGCGCATAGCCGACGGACGCGAAGCCGACGACGATCAGGAACTGCACCTGGTAGGGCGAGAGGCGGAAGGGCTTTTTTGTCATGGCGGCAATATGGTCGTGATGGCGCGGGCAGGCAACAGGGCAGGCGATGTTTCTGTTGATCCGGCTCGCCCAATGCGTGCGCGAGGGCCGTCAAAGCCGGCCTTGCGTCGCCCGTTTCTGGTCCGCGAGCCGTCGCTCGTATTTCTCAGCCAATGCGAGCAGGCGTTTCCTGATGTAGGGGTCCGCCTGCTCGGCCAGCTCGCGGATCAACGCGAGTTGCTCCTCCAGAAACTTCCCGTCCGTCATCTCCGCTCCGAATCAAATCCGTCGCGGATACTGCCGTCTTACGCGGACCTCTTCCGTATCATTTGGTATGTGCGCTATTTCAATCCGAGCCGGCGCTCGACCCAGCCGAGAACGAACAGCACGAGCAACGTGACGGCGATCGCTGCGGCGACCAGCAGCCAGGCTCCGAGCGCGCAGGCAATTCCAAGGCCCGCCGCAATCCAGACAGTCGCCGCGGTCGTGAGGCCGTGCACGGTCTTCGCCTTGGCGTCGTGCAGGATGACGCCGGCGCCGATGAAGCCGACGCCGGTCAGCACACCGGCAACGACGCCCTGAATGACCCGGGAGATCGCGTCCGGGTGGTCGCGCAGATTCTGGAACTCGATCACGGAGATCGAGACCAGCGCGGAGCCGAGAGCGACCAGCGCCAGGGTGCGCATTCCGACCGGCTTGTCGTTCATGTCGCGGTCGATGCCGATCAGCAGCCCTGTTCCCGCCGCGACGAGAAGCCTCAGCACATCATCCAGCTCGTTCATCGATGCTCGCGCGTTTCGGGAGACGGACGCTTGGCGTGCGCCCGGTAGATCGGGACTAAACGCCCGCTTGGTGAGAAATAGCCGCTGAGATCCGAGCGTCCGATGGTCGCATGCTCGCGCAACTCCGAGCGATCATCGACGATCAGGCGGAGAGCCGCCGTTCGACAAGGCGATGGCGCCGACCAGTCCGGTCGGCGCCATCCGTCAGAGCTGAACGCGACCGGGCACCGTCACTTCTTGCTGGTGTTCGAGCCCGTGGTGTTCTGCATCTTCTGTCCCGGCGCGCTTTCCGAGTGGCCCGGTCCTGCGGTGGTATTGGTCTGGTGACCAGGGGCGTATTCGGACGCGCCGGGTCCCGTCGAAGGCTTCTTGGTGTTGTGCATTTGCTGACCCGGCGCGTTGCTCGACGCGCCCGGCGATTTCGTCGTTTGCGCGAGCGCCGGAGCTGCCGCCAGAAGCGCGGCCGTTGCGATGATCAATGTCTTCACGTGTTTCTCCCTTGGTCATGGAGACGGGCGCGAACGATTTCACATGTCGGCCGCTCCGGTTCACGACCGGGACAACTTGGCAATCGGCAGGTGGTTTCTCTTCTCGGACCGAAATTTAGGTTCATCGGCGCGCGGAAAAGCACGCCGGCGTTCACCGCGCGTTCAGGTGCAATGTTTATCGCCTGAAGAACGACGACAGTGTCGATCCCGCGGACGCAGACGCAGTCTCCGGCTTCGCCGGAGCCGGCTGTGCCGCAGGCGGGGGCGCGGGCTCCTCGCGCTTCGACGAGCGCTTGGAGGAGTAGCTGCGGCGGCGTTGCGGCTTCTCGGGCTTTGCGCTCGGCGCGGGCGCGGTTTCGGCTTGCGGGACCGCGTCCTGGCTCTTCTCGGAGTTCTTCTCTTGAACTCTGTCCTGGGACTTCTCTTGCCCCTTCTCCGAACCGCCGCGCATCGACAGGCGCTGGCCGTCGAAAACGGTGGTCTCGCAGTGACGATCGTTCTCGGCGAGGCTCGCGCAGAATTTTGCGGCGGCGGCGGCGTTGACCAGCGGGCCAGCACCCAGGCGGAGCTGCATGCCGAGGCCGGTGTTGCCTTCCTTGATCATGATGATCGGTCGCAGCGCTGCGATCTCCGGATTGGATTTGCTCAGGCCGCGCCAGAGCGCGCGCAGACCGTCGATCGAATTTGCGCCGCCGAGGTCGATCGCAAAACGCGTCTGCTGGACCGCGATGGCGGGGGATTCGTTCTCGGCGGCCTCAGGTGCCTTCGCGGCTGTCGCGACGACCTCGGTCGGGGCGGGCGCCGGCTCGATTTTCTTTTCAGCGGCCTTCTCGTTTGACTCGGGCTGAATCAATTTCGACGCCGCCGGATCGGGCGGCGCCATGATCGACTTGGACGGCACCAGCGGTATGGTCGGCGGCGCCGAAGTCGTTGCCAGCGGCTGCTGCACGAGCGAGGCGGCGGCGGCAGTCTGCGGTGGCAGGCTCGACGGCTCCTTTGAAACTTCCTTGAGCGTATCCTTGACCGTTTCCTTCGGGGTATCCTTGGGCGTGTCTTTGGGCGTGTCCTTGGCGGCCTCGGTCCGCGGCTTGTCGCCGGCGGAGGCGGGGGTCGAGGCGACGGGCGCGACGCTGGGGGCCGTGGGCGCGGCATCCTGCGGCTTGCCGGCCTGCGGCGGGGTGGTGGGCTGCTTGGCGATGGCGCCGGTGACGGAATCGAGCCCTTGCTCGACCACAGTGACGCGCGAATAGAGCCGATCGCGATCTGTGTTCAGTGTCTCGATGGCGGCCGCGAGCCGGCGGGCCTCGTTCTGGCTCTCCTTGGCCAGCGCCTGGAGCCGCTCCGCCTGGCGCGCGAGATCGGCGGACGCGACCTGGTCGCGCCGCCATCCGAGCTGGGCCTGATTGGCCATCACCGCGATGATGACGGCGCCTACCGCCGCAACACCCCAAGAGCCCAGCCGCCACATCATGCGGCGGTCGAACGCGCTTTCCTCGGCTACAAGTCCGGAGAACAGCCCGCCGGTCTCCTTGGTGCCGAAGGCATCCGCCAGTGGGTCGGAATCCTTTGCCATGAACGTTAAGTGCCCAGCCCTGTCCGGCTTCCCCGAATCAATCACGGAACATTAACAGGAAAAGCGTGTCGCACTTGAATTCCGGGCGTTTGCGGGGGTAGCAAGGCAAGAGCTTTTGAGGGTGGCTGCCCGCCCGTCGCGCCAATTGATTCGGCCTTATCTGACAGGATTTCGATGACCGCCCGTTCCAGCCTCACGATCGTGCTCGCCGCCGGCGAAGGCACGCGCATGCGATCGAGCCTGCCGAAAGTGCTGCATCCGGTAGCCCACCAGACCTTGCTCGCCCACGTGCTCGCCGCCGCACCCAAGGGAACCGGCACCTCGCTCGCGGTCGTGATTGGTCCCGACCACCAGGCCGTCGCGGACGAGGCAAAGCGCATCAGGCCCGACGCGCTCACCTTCGTGCAAGCCGAGCGGCTCGGCACCGCGCATGCGGTGCTGGCGGCGCGCGAGGCGATCGCGCGCGGCGTCGATGATCTCCTCATCGCCTTCGGCGATACGCCGCTGATCTCGGCCGAAACCTTTGCGCGGCTGCGCGCGCCGCTCGCCAGGGGCGCTGCGATTGCCGCGCTCGGCTTTCGTGCCGCCGATCCCACCGGCTATGGCCGCTTCATCGTCGAGGGCGAATGCCTGGTCGCGATCCGCGAGCAGACCGATGCCAGCACAAAGGAGCGCGAGATCGATCTGTGCAATGCCGGCGTGATGGCGATCGACGGTCGCCGGGCGCTCGCGATCCTGGACAAAATCGGCAATGCGAATTCCAAGGGCGAATATTATCTGACCGACGCCGTCGGCATCGTCCGCGAACAGGGATGGGAGTCTGTGGTGATCGAGACCAGCGAGGACGAGGTGCGCGGCATCAACACCAAGGCACAGCTTGCGGAAGCAGAAGGCGTGATGCAGGCGCGCTTGCGTAAAGCGGCGATGGAAGCCGGCGTCACGCTGATCGCGCCGGAGACGGTTTATCTCGCCGCCGACACCGTGTTCGGCAAGGACGTGACGATCGAGCCCTTCGTGGTGATCGGCCCCGGCGTGTCGATCGCCGACGGCACCGTGATCCATTCCTTCTCGCATATCGTGCAGACGACGCTGGGCAAGAACGTTTCGATCGGCCCCTATGCGCGCTTGAGGCCCGGCACCTCGCTCGGCGACGGCGCGCGCATCGGCAATTTCGTGGAGACCAAGGCAGCGACGCTGGAGGCCGGCGTCAAGGTCAATCATCTCTCCTATATCGGTGACGCCACCGTCGGCGCCAATTCCAACATCGGCGCCGGCACCATCACCTGCAACTACGACGGCTTCAAGAAGCACAAGACGATCATCGGGCAGGGCGCCTTCGTCGGCACCAATTCCTCGCTGGTTGCCCCGGTGAAAATCGGCAATGGCGCCTATATCGGCTCCGGCTCGGTCATCACCCGCGACGTGCCCGACGACGCCATGGCGCTGGAGCGCAACCAGCAGACCATCCGGGAAGGCGGCGCGGCGCGCTATCGCGAGCTGAAGACGGGTGGGAAGAAACCGGAGAAATAGGCACTATTCTGTTGTGTCGCAGCGCACTCCGCCCTGATCCTGAGGGCCCGCTGGAAGCGGGCGTCTCGAAGGACGGCCGCGGGCGAGATGCGGGCCTTCATGCTTCGAGACGCGCTTCTCACCATGAGGGGCTTCTTACGTGGCCCTACTCGTCGTCGGCGAATTCGGAGAAGATCGCGCGGGTCAGGCGCCAACCGCGCGGCTTGGCGCGTTTGGCCGGCTCGCCTTGAGCGTGCTTCAGGAAGACCGGCTTGCTTTCCTTGCCGCGCTGGGGCGGCGGCCAATGCGCCAGGTGCGTGCCCGTGGTTTCGCTGGCGCGCAAGTACATCGATGACAGACCTTTGCGGTCGGACGAGCCTTTCATGGCTTTGCTCTCCTGCACCGGAATCGTTGGTCAAACATATTGACAACAAGTTAACGTGCGCGGTCTAAGGCCGGCCAATTCGACGCAGGCGAAGCTCAGGTTGCGGTCCATGCTGTCTCAATCCGCAATAAATATTGAGTATATGGTTCCCTGGGATTTTCGCTAAAAACCGAGCGCGTCGTTTAGGCGATTTTTCGACGATTTGGGGGATAGTGATCCGCATGTGCGGGATTGTCGGCATTCTCGGGCGCGAGCCGGTTGCAGAGCAGCTGGTGGATTCGCTCAAACGTCTTGAATATCGCGGCTATGACTCGGCGGGCGTCGCCACGCTCGAAGGCAAGCACCTCGAGCGCCGGCGCGCCGAGGGCAAGCTGAAGAACCTGGAGAAGCGGCTGGAAGCCGAGCCGCTCCTGGGCACCACCGGCATCGGCCACACCCGCTGGGCCACCCACGGCAAGCCCACCGTCAACAACGCCCATCCGCACGCGACCGATCGCGTCGCCGTGGTCCACAACGGCATCATCGAGAATTTCCGCGAGCTGCGCGAGGAGCTCGAGAAAAAGGGCACGGTGTTCCACACCGAGACCGACACCGAGATCGTGCTGCATCTGGTCGACGATTTGCTCACGCGCGGCAACAAGCCGGTCGAAGCCGTCAAGCTGGCGCTGGGGCGGCTCCGCGGCGCCTTCGCGCTTGGCTTCATCTTCGCCGGCGATGGCGACCTGATGATCGGCGCCCGCAACGGGCCACCGCTGGCGATCGGCTACGGCGACGGCGAGATGTATCTTGGCTCGGATGCCATCGCGCTCGGCCCGTTCACCGACACGATCAGCTATCTCGAGGACGGCGACTGGGTGGTGCTGACCCGCAAGAGCGCGTCGATTTTCGACAAGGACGGCAATGCCGTCCAGCGCGACAAGATCAAGCATGCCGCCTCGACCTCGCTGGTCGACAAGGCGAACTATCGCCACTTCATGGCGAAGGAGATCCACGAGCAGCCGGAAGTGGTCGGCCATACGCTGGCGCGATACGTCGACATGGCGACCGAACGTGTCGCGCTGCCGGTCAAGCTGCCGTTCAACTTCAAGAACATCCAGCGCATCAACATTACGGCGTGCGGCACCGCGAGCTATGCCGGCTACGTCGCAAAATACTGGTTCGAGCGCTTTGCGCGCGTGCCGGTCGAGGTCGATGTCGCCTCCGAATTCCGCTACCGCGAGGCGCCCTTGCGCAAGGGCGATCTCGCCATCTTCATTTCGCAGTCGGGCGAGACCGCCGACACGCTTGCGGCACTGCGCTATGCCAAGGCCGAGGGCGTGCATACGGTCGCCGTCGTCAACGTCCCGACCTCGACGATCGCGCGCGAGAGCGAGACCGTGCTGCAGACGCTCGCGGGCCCCGAGATCGGCGTCGCCTCGACCAAGGCCTTCACCTGCCAGCTCATGGTGCTGGCAAACCTTGCGATCGCGGCCGGCAAGGCCAGAGGCGAATTGTCCGATGAGGACGAGACCAAGCTGGTCCATGGCCTCGTCGAGGTCCCGCGCCTGATGGCGGATGCGCTCACCACCGAGCTGCAGATCGAAAAGCTCGCGCACCGGATCGCCAAGTCCAGCGACGTGCTCTATCTCGGCCGCGGCACCAGCTTCCCGCTTGCGCTCGAAGGCGCGCTAAAGCTGAAGGAGATCTCCTACATCCACGCCGAGGGCTATGCCGCCGGCGAGCTCAAGCACGGGCCGATCGCGCTGATCGACGAGACGATGCCTGTCGTCGTCATCGCGCCGCACGACCGGGTGTTCGAAAAGACGGTGTCAAACATGCAGGAGGTCGCCGCCCGCGGCGGCAACATCATCCTGATGACGGACGCGAAGGGTGCGGAGGAGGCGACTGTCGAGTCCCTCGTCACCATCGTCATGCCCGACATGGCGGCGGCCTTCACTCCGATGGTCTATGCCGTTCCCGTGCAGCTGCTCGCCTATCACACGGCTGTCGTCATGGGGACCGACGTCGACCAGCCGCGCAACCTCGCGAAATCGGTGACCGTGGAATAGGCAGAAGGGATATCAGGCGGTCGCGGTCTTCCAAAACCTGCTAGAAGACTCTAGCTTGTGTGCTGCGACCGACCTGGAACCCGAATGACCCCCCGCGACGACGCGCCTGCGCCTCTTGATCCGCTCCCGGAACCGCATACCGGCCTGATGGGCCGCTTCCGCAACTATTTTCTGACTGGCCTCGTGGTGACGGGGCCGATCGCCATCACCCTGTATCTGGTCTGGTGGTTCGTCACCTGGGTCGACGGCGTGGTGCGGCCGTTCGTGCCGCTGGCCTATCGGCCGGAAACCTATCTGCCGTATGTCGTTCCCGGCTGGGGACTGGTTGTCGCATTTTTCACGCTGACGCTGGTCGGTTTCCTCGCAGCCAATCTGATCGGCCGGACACTGGTCGATGTCGGCGAAACGTTCCTCGGCCGGATCCCGGCGGTGCGCGCCATCTATCGCGGCCTGAAACAAGTGTTCGAGACGCTGTTCTCGGGCAAGGGCTCGAGCTTCCGCAAGGTCGGACTGGTCGAGTTTCCCTCGCCGGGCATGTGGTCGATCGTACTGATCTCGCAATCGCCGAACGAGGACATCGCGCGCAACCTGCCGGGGCAGGAGGAGCACGTCTCGGTGTTCCTGCCGTGCTCGCCGAACCCGACCACCGGCTTCTTCTTCTATGTCCCGAAGAGCAAGATCATCGAGGTCGACCTCACCGCCGAGGACGCGGCGACGCTGATCATGTCGGCAGGCGTGGTCCAGCCGGGCTCGGCACCCGATCCGAAAAAGGCCGCGGCACTCGCGGGCATGGCGAATGCCGCGCGCATCGCCAACGCGTCCGCGCTTCAGCCCGAGCCTGCGAAGGTGGAGTAGGGCCATTCCGCTGCGGGATGGCCGTCGGTCACGCGCGGTTCGCATCCTCTGATAGTCTTCGGTTCGCCTGAGCGCCCCGCTCGGAATTCGATCTGGAGTACATGATGTCCAAGACCATTGCGATTCTCGCACCCGGCGCCATGGGCGGCGCCGTCGCCCGCCGCCTCGTCGAGCATGGCGCGCGCGTGCTGACGTCTTTGGACGGGCGGAGCGAGGCGACGCGGAAACGCGCGGCGGAAGCCGGCATGGTCGGTGCCGATGACAATCAAATTGCGGGCGCCGACATCATCCTCTCGATCGTGCCGCCGGGCGAAGCCGTCGCGCTGGCTGAACGGCTGGCCGCGCTGATCGTCAGGCGCGACAAGAAGCCAATCGTGGTCGATTGCAACGCCGTCAACGTCGATACCGTGCAGAGAATTGAGGAGATCATCGGCTCGGCGCAGGCGCCGTTCGTCGATGGCGGCATCATCGGTTTTCCGCCGCAGCCGGGCGGCAAGAGCCCGGCCTTTTATGTGTGCGGCGAGCACGCGAAGGACGTCGCGGTGCTGAAGGATTTTGGCCTCGATGTGCGTGTCGTCGAGGGCCCGGTCGGCGCGGCATCGGCTCTAAAGATGTCGTACGCCGGCATCGTCAAGGGCCTCGCCGGCATCGGCTCGGCCATGGTGGTTGCGGCGACGAAAGCGGGCGCTGCGGATGCGCTGCGCGACGAACTGGCGCTGAGCCAGCCCGCGGTCCTGGCGCGGCTCGAAGTCGCGCTGCCCGACATGATCCCCAAGGCCTATCGCTGGGTCGCCGAGATGCGTGAGATTTCCGGTTTCCTCGGCCCGGATCATCCGGCCAGCCAGATCTACGAGGGGTTTGCCAGATGGTTCGAGCATCTTGCAAAGGATGCAAGCGGCGAGGCGGCGGATGCGGCGCTGATGAAGGCGTTTGCCGCGGGGATCGCGCGGAAGAAGGCCTAGTGGCCCCGCACCATCGCTCCGGCAGTTTGGTCGAAGTGCGCGGGTCTGTGTGTCCATGCGTCATTGCTTCGCTGCGCTCGCAATGACGAGGAGGAGACGTCGCGCCTGAACCTCAGCCCGCCCCAATCAGCGGGATCGCCTCGTCGCGCTCATACAGATACAAGAGGCACCGCAGCGCCTCGCCGCGCTCGCCCTTCAGCTTTGGATCGTCCTTGAGGATGCGCAGCGCCTCGTCTCTGGCCTGGGTGATGAGCTGGCCGTGGACCTCCGAGCGCGCGATGCGGTAGCCGGGCAGGCCGCTCTGGCGCACGCCCAGCACGTCGCCTTCGCCGCGCAGCTTGAGGTCTTCCTCGGCGATGCGAAAACCGTCGGTGGTCTCGCGGATCACCTTCAGGCGTGCCTTCGACATCTCGCCGAGCGGCTCGGAGTAGAGCAGCAGGCAGGTCGAAGCCTCCGAGCCGCGTCCGATGCGGCCGCGCAGCTGGTGCAGCTGGGCAAGGCCAAAACGCTCGGCATTCTCGATCACCATGATGGTCGCCGCCGGCACGTCGACGCCGACCTCGACCACGGTGGTCGCGACCAGCAAGCCGATCTCGTGGGCGGCGAACTGGCCCATCACGCGGTCCTTCTCGGCGCCCTTCATCTGGCCGTGGACGAGGCCGACGCGGTCGCCAAAACGCTTCTGCAGGCTCTCGAAACGTTTCGTCGCGTTGGTGAGGTGTTCGGTGCCTTCGGCCTCGGACTCCTCGACCAGCGGGCAAATCCAGTAAACCAGCTTGCCGGCCTGCAGCGCGCGGCCGATGCTGTCAGTGACTTCGGCGAGGCGGCTGATCGATATGGTGCGGGTTTCGATCGGCTGGCGGCCGGCCGGCTTTTCGCGCAGCTCGGAAATGTCCATGTCGCCGAAATAGGTCAGCACCAGCGTGCGCGGGATCGGCGTCGCGCTCAGCACCAGCACGTCGACCGCTTCGCCCTTGGACGTGAGCGCGAGGCGTTCGCGCACGCCGAAGCGGTGCTGCTCGTCGACGATGGCGAGGGCGAGATCGTGGAAGATCACGTCGTCCTGGATCAGGGCGTGGGTGCCGACGACGAGGTCGATCTCGCCGGCTTCGAGTTGCGCCAGCAGCTCGCGCCGCTCCTTGCCCTTTTCGCGGCCAGTGAGGATCGCGACCCGCATGCCCGCGCGCTCGGCGAGCGGCGCGATGGTCTTGATGTGCTGCCGCGCCAGAATTTCGGTCGGGGCCATCAGCGCCGCCTGCTTTCCCACTTCGGCGACGGCTGCGGCCGCGAGCAGCGCGACCACGGTCTTGCCGGAGCCGACGTCGCCCTGCAACAGACGCAGCATGCGCACCGGCTGTTGCAGGTCCTCGGCGATCGCGGCCGTTGCGCTGCGCTGGGAGGGCGTCAGCGCATAGGGCAGGGCGTCAATGATCTTGTTGCGCAGGTGACCGTCGCCGGCGTTGCGGACGCCGGCTGGGCGGCGGAGTTGCGCGCGGATCAGGGCGAGCGCGAGCTGGCCGGCCAGGAGCTCGTCGAAGGCGAGGCGCGACCAGAACGGCTGGTCGGGCAGGATGTCCGTCAGCTCGACCGGCCGATGCACGCGGTTGAGCGCCTCGGCGATCGGCGGGAAACTGCAGCGGCGCATCACCTCCGGGCTGATCCATTCCGGCAACGAAGGCAGCTTCTGCAGCGCCTGGGCGATCGCGCGGCGGAGCGAGCCGAGCGCCAGGCCTTCCGTCAGCGGATAGACCGGATCGATCCCTGAGAGTTTCGAGATCGCTTCCTCGTCCAGCACGCGGTCGGGATGCACGATCTGCGGGATGCCTTCATACATCTGCAGCGTGCCGGAGACGTAGCGCTTCTCCCCCATTGGCAGCAGTTTTTCGACATAGCCGGGCTTGGCGCGGAAGAAGGTCAGCACGACGTCGCCGGTGTCGTCGCTGGCATAGACGAGATAGGGCGCGCGCGCGTTGCGCGGCGGAGGCGGGCGGTGGCGGTCGACGGTGACCTCCAGCGTCACCATGGTTCCGACCGCCGCGTCGCGGATTTTTGGCCGCGCCCGGCGGTCGATCACCTGGCTGGGTAGGTGCAGGAGCAGATCGACCAGCCGCGGCGTCTCATTGCGGCTGAGCAAATACTGCAGCAGCTTGTCCTGCTTCGGACCGACGCCGGGCAGGCTGGTCACGGGAGCAAACAGCGGATTGAGCAGGCTGGGGCGCATGGATGCGAATCTAGGATCGTTTCGGCCCGTCATGCCCGGCTTTATGCCGGGCATCCACGGCTTTTTTCGCGGCCGCAACCCGGGCGGCAGGCTTGCCAAATCGAGGGCTGACACGGCCACCCCGAATGGCTATATCAGCCCCGCCCGGCACGTCCGGGCTTTCTGCGTTTGACTGGATTTGAGACATGACGGGAACGACACGATCGAGCAGCGGGCTGGACGACCGCCGCAAGCGGCTTTTGTTCCGCTGCTGGCACCGCGGCACGCGCGAGATGGACCTGATCCTCGGCCGCTTCGCGGATGCCGAGATCGGCAATCTGTCCGACGCCGAGCTCGATGAGCTCGAGACGCTGCTCGAGGTCAACGATCCCGATCTCTATGCCGCCATCACCGGCGACAAGGTGCTGCCGGCCGATGTCATTGGCGCGCTGTTTGCCCGCATCAAGGCCTATCCGATCGCGGACCGCGACGCATGAAGCAGGGAATGAAATCTCCGGCCGAGCTGCTTGCGCCCGGCCGTGTGCTGACGCTCGCCAATGTCGCGGAAGGCGCCGAAGGCCTTGTCGTCTCCGATCTCGCCCGCGCCATCGCGGCGCGGCCGAAGAAGCCGGCCGTCAGCCTTGCCGTGGTCTGCCGCGACGGTCCGCGCATGCAGCAGCTCGAACGCGCGCTGCAGTTCTTCGCGCCCGATCTGCCGGTGCTGACTTTCCCGGCCTGGGACTGCCAGCCGTATGACCGCGTCTCACCGCATGGCGGCATCTTGGCACAACGCCTGACCACGCTGGCACGGCTGGCCTCGCTCACCGGCAGCGACAAGCCGCTGATCGTGCTGACCACGGTGAACGCGGTCGTGCAGCGCGTGCCCGCGCGCGAGCTCGTCGCGGCGCAGGCACTGTCGGTTGCTCCCGGCAACGTGGTGCCGATGGACACTATCGTCGCCTGGCTCGAGCACAACGGTTACAACCGCTCGTCGACCGTGCGCGAGCCCGGCGAATACGCCGTACGCGGCGGCATCCTCGATCTGTTTCCGGCCGGCCTCGATCAGCCCGTCCGCTTCGATTTCTTCGGCGACAGCCTGGAATCGATCCGCTCCTTCGATGCCGAGACCCAGCGCACGCTGCTCGACATGCGCTCGCTCGACCTGGTGCCGATCTCGGAATTCCAGCTCGTCACCGACACCATCCGCCGATTCCGCATGGGCTATGTCGCCGAGTTCGGCGCGCCCGAACGCGACGATGCGCTGTATGAGGCAGTCAGCGAGGGCCGCCGCCATCCCGGCATGGAGCACTGGCTGCCGCTGTTCCAGGATCGGATGGACACGCTGTTCGACTATCTGCAAGGCGCTCCCATCGCGATCGAGCCGCAGGCCGAGGACGCCGTCCGCGAGCGCTTCAAGCAGATCCAGGACTATTACGAGGCCCGCCGCGACGCCATGGAGCATCCCGGCGGCGGCGCCATTTACAAGCCGCTGCCGCCAGACCGGCTTTATCTGACCGGCGAGGAATGGACCAAGCGCGAGAGCGACATGCCGCTGCTGCGGCTGACGCAGTTCTCGGTTCGGGCTGACGGGACCAGTGTCGTCGACGCCGGGGCGCGCAAGGGCCGCGATTTCGCGCCGGAGCGCAACGACACGACCGTCAACGTATTCGAATCCGTGGTCAGCCATGTCATGGCGCTGCACGCCCAGCGCAAGAAGGTCGTGATCGCGCTCTGGAGCGAAGGCTCGCGCGACCGCATGAATTCGATGCTGCGCGACCACAAGCTCGCCCATACCACCAGCGTCAACTCCTGGCGCACGGTGCAGGCGACCCCGCGCAACGAGACCATGCTCGCCGTGCTCGGCCTCGAAAGCGGCTTCGAGACCGACGAGATCGCGCTCATCAGCGAGCAGGACATCCTTGGCGACCGCCTGGTGCGGCCGCGCAAGGCCAGCCGCAAGCTCGACAATTTCATCTCGGAGGTGACGAGCCTTGCCGCGGGCGACATCGTCGTCCACGTCGATCACGGCATCGGCCGTTTCATCGGCCTCCAGACCCTCGATGTCGCGGGTGCGCCGCATGACTGTCTCGAGCTGCATTATGCCGCCGAAACAAAACTGTTCCTGCCGGTCGAGAACATCGAGCTATTGTCACGCTACGGCTCGGACCAGACCACGGTCGAGCTCGATCGCCTCGGTGGCGGTGGCTGGCAGACCCGCAAGGCCAAGCTCAAGAACCGCATCCGCGAGATCGCGGGCGAATTGATCAAGATCGCCGCCGCGCGCCATCTGCACGAAGCGCCCAAGCTGCCGGTGCAGCAGGGCCTCTATGACGAGTTTTGCGCGCGCTTCCCCTATGACGAGACCGAGGACCAGCTAGGCGCGATCGAATCCACGCTGAAGGATCTCGAACTCGGCCGTCCCATGGACCGGCTGATCTGCGGCGACGTCGGCTTCGGCAAGACCGAGGTCGCGCTCCGCGCGGCCTTTGCCGTGGCCCTCGAAGGCAAGCAGGTCGCCGTCGTGGTCCCGACCACGCTGCTGGCGCGCCAGCACGCGAAGACCTTCACGGAGCGCTTCAAGGGATTTCCGGTCAACGTTGCGCAGGCCTCGCGCCTGGTCGCGACCAAGGAGCTCAATCTGGTCAAGAAGGGCATCGCCGACGGTTCGGTCGACATCGTGGTCGGCACCCACGCGTTGCTCGGCAAGGCGATCAAGTTCCGCGACCTCGGCCTCGTCATCGTCGACGAGGAGCAGCATTTTGGCGTCACTCACAAGGAGCGACTGAAGGCGCTGCGCTCCGAGGTGCACGTGCTGACGCTGTCGGCAACTCCGATCCCGCGCACGCTGCAGCTGGCGCTGACCGGCGTGCGCGAGCTCTCGATCATTGCCTCGCCCCCGGTCGATCGTCTCGCGGTGCGCACCTTCGTCGCCCCGCATGATCCGCTGATGATCCGCGAGGCGCTGCTGCGCGAGCGCTATCGCGGCGGCCAGGCATTCTACGTGGTGCCGCGCATCGACGACCTCGCCGAGGTCAAGGATTTCCTCGACAAGAACGTGCCGGAGATGAAGGTCGCGGTCGCGCACGGCCAGATGCCGCCCGCGGTGATTGAAGACATCATGACCGCGTTCTACGACGGCAAGTTCGACATCCTGCTGTCCACCACGATCGTCGAGTCCGGCCTCGACATTCCCAACGCCAACACGCTGATCGTCCACCGTGCCGACATGTTCGGTCTGGCCCAGCTCTATCAGCTGCGCGGCCGCGTCGGCCGCTCCAAGCTGCGCGCCTATGCGCTGTTCACACTGCCGGCGCAGCAGAAGATCACGGCGCAGGCCGAGCGCCGGCTCACGGTGCTGCAATCGCTGGAGACGCTGGGGGCAGGCTTCCAGCTCGCCTCGCACGATCTCGACATTCGCGGCGCCGGCAATCTGCTCGGCGAGGAGCAGTCCGGCCACATCAAGGAGGTCGGCTTCGAGCTCTATCAGTCGATGCTGGAGGAGGCGATCGTCAACCTCAAGGCCGGCGTCTCCGAGCCCGCCGCCGACCGCTGGTCGCCGTCGATCACGATCGGCATGCCCGTGCTCATCCCGGAGGATTACGTCGGCGATCTCTCGGTGCGGCTGTCACTGTACCGGCGTCTGGCCGATCTCGACACCGAGGAGGAGATCGAGAATTTTGGCGCGGAGATGCGCGATCGCTTCGGCGTGCTGCCGGACGAGGTGCGCTACCTCTTCAAGGTCGCCGCGATCAAGGCGTTCTGCCGAAGGGCCAATGTCGGCAAGATCGACGCCGGCCCGAAGGGCGCCGTCATCGCCTTCCGCGACAATTCCTTCGCCTATCCCGACCGCCTGGTGTCGTTCATCCGCAGCTACGGCCAGGCCGCCAAGGTGCGGCCCGACATGAAGGTGGTGTTCCTGCAGGACTGGGAGACGCCGGAAGAGCGTCTCGTGGGGACGACGGAGATCATGCGGCAGCTGGCGCAGCTCGCGGAGAGCAAGAAGGCGGCGTGAGGATCGGGCCAGATATCGTAGGGTGGGCAAAGCGAAGCGTGCCCACCATCTTTCAAAGACGAGGGATATCGTGGGCACGCTTCGCTTTGCCCACCCTACGACAGCGAGGTTGTAATTACGACGCCGCTCGCGACGCATCCGCGGACAGCCGCGCCAGCAGCGAGCGCGCATTATCCGACGGCGACAGCGAATCCACGCTGACGACGGGCTCGCTGCGCATCTCGTGCTTGCCGTTGGAGGTGTGACGCATCACCGCCGAGAGGCGGCGGGCGATCATGTGGGCGGTGCGGAAGTCGGTTTCCGCGAACACGACGATGACCGAGCCGTCCTTCTGCGCCGCGCCGAAATCCATCTGCCGCATCAGACGGCTGAGGATGCGGGCGGCATCGAGCTGGGCGCGGGAATTGCCGGGGTCGAAGGCGAAGCGTGCGACGGAGAGACCGCCGCCGCGGGCCAGCGTCTGCTCGACCGCCTTGGCGAAATCGCGGGCGAAGGCTTCGACCGTCAGCAGGCCGCTGCGCGGATCGAGCCAGCCGCCGGCATCGATCGAGCGCAGCGTGCGGCTCAATTGTGCTTCCATCGCATGCTGGCGGATCAGGGGCAGCGCATTGGCCGCGACCTTCGCCGGCTCGCCCGGGATCAGCTCGAGATTGGGCAGGTCGTAAGTCTGCGTCAGCTGGTGTGCGGTGACGACGACGGGCAGGCTGCGGAAGCGGGTGTCCTCGGCGAGCACCGTGAGAAAGGCGTCGGTGACGCGCGCGGTAAAACCCTCGGCGAGCACGACGCCGTCGAGGTCGCGGGTGTTGAGGTGTTTCGCGGCGGCCTCGATCGAGAGCGCGCCGACCACGCCGGCGCGTTCGCCGAGTGCGACAGAGAGCGCGGGATAGGCCGAGCCGCGGCCGATCAGGAGCACGGTGGCATCGCGGGCCGGATCGCCTTCCGGCAACGCGACCTTCACTTCCGGCAGCCGGCGCAGCACCGTGGCGTGCAGGGTGCGCACGCGCAAGGCGGCGCGAAGCCGCGCGATCAGGCGGTCGGAATTGCCGCCGCGCGAGGAGAACGGCAGGGCGTTGTGAGGCAGCATGCCCATCGCATCGAGGGCCACGAAGGGAAGGTAAAGCGGCTGGTCGGCGATCTTCTTGGCGAGCGGCGCAATATGCGGCTCGTGACCGCCGGACATCTGGGCGAGAACCGCGGCCGGCTGGACCTGCTCGACCGCGCGCGCTGCGCTGGCCCAGTCGGTGTCGACGACGGGAAAGAGCCGGGCCTCGTCCAGCGCCGCAATGAAGGGCGGCCGCTCGGCATTGGACACAAACAGGATCGGGCCCGCCTGGGACATTCGCAAACTCTGATCACGCGACAGATGCCCCGCAATCTAGTTTGGCCGCCTTAATGCAGCGTCAACGCACCAGGCGAAACTGCGGCTAGACCGGGCCGGAACGGTCGCGAAAAGCTTCGACCATCAGGGGGTTAAGCCCGAGCTCGCTGAGCGCCTCGCGGGCCCGGGTATTGTCCTGGGCGCGTCCGGCCAGCCGGTGGCCGGACAGCCGATCGGGCAGCGCGGTGAGCAGGGCGCCCTGGCCGAGCCGGCGCGCCCATTCCTGGAGGTCGTTGGAGAGGAAGCGGTAGCCGCCGACGGCCATGATACCGGAGGGGGGCGCGGTGATGCAGATTGCGCCGCTCGGACGGTCGAGCCGGGCGGCATAGCCGGTGTCGACATAGTCTCGCGGCGGCTGCGCGATCAGCGTGTCGCCGACCGGCTGCGGCGGGGCATAGGCCGCGATCGGCACCATCGCGCCGCGCAGGCCGAGCGTGCCCTTCGGCGTCAGCAGGATCTCGCCGGCAATGGACGAGCCGGATTGCTCACGCGGAGCGCCATGCGGCCCGGGCATCACCGCAACCGGCATGCCGTCCTCGCCGCGGCGGGCGCCGAACAGCCCGGCCTCGCCGAACAGGTAGACGTCGGTCAGCGGGGCATGTGGCGCGATCCAGGCATCGCTCGCCGCCACCTGCTCGGGCGCGCGCCACAGGCCGACGACGTTGCGCAAGGTCGGCATCCGCGCCGCCAGGTCGGCATCGCCGAGCCGCAAGGCAAGCTGCGCCGGCGCGATCAGCACCTCGCATCCATGCTCGTTGATCTGCTGCTCCAGCACGTCGTTCTCGAACGGATGATGCAGCGCCAGCGCGCCGCCGGAGAGCAGCCACACAGCAAGCGAGGAGGCGAGCCCTGCGAACGACATCGGTGTGAATGCCGCCATCACGGTCGCGCCCTGCCGGATGTCGGCTTCCAGCGACATTGCAAGGCCACCGGCGATCACGCTGAAATGCGGTCGCGGTACCGGGCGAAAGCCTTCCGCGGTGACGTCGAAGGAGATCATCGCCGCCTTGCGGCCGTCCTGGATCACGGCGCGCGTGGTGCCCGGCGGGCGGGCCAACACGTCGTCGAGCGAAGCCATGCCTTCGGGCAGATCGGTGCCGAAGCCGCAGACGTGACGGATCGAGAAGGCTTCGGCGGCCGCATGCATCGCCAGATCGGCATAGCTGACGCCGTCGACCGTGCTCATGGTGACGATCGCGCGCGCCGCGGTGCGGTTGAGCGCGGCGGTGAGTTCCGCGTGCCGCCAGAGCAGCGGCATCACGGCGACGACGAGGCCGGCGCGATGGGCGGCGAGCACCGTCAGCACGAACTCGACCGTATTGGGCAGCTGGATGGCGATGACGGAATTGGCCGGCAGGCCCGATTCGACGAAATAGGCCGACAGCGCCTCGATGGCCGTGTCTGCCTCGGCGTAGGTCATCCGCCGCGGCTGGTGCCCGGTCACGCGGGCCTTGTTGAGCGGGTCGAGCAGGGCGGGCGCGTGCGGCTGCCGCATCAGCGTGCGCTGAAACAACGTGTCGAGCGTCGGCGATATTGCTGGCTGGTTCACGGCGTCACTTTGCTTGATGAGCTTGCGGCTGCCCCTTCGACCACCAGGTCTCCGGCAGATAGCCTGAGAGCGAGGTGGCCTTGGGCCGTTCTATCCGATTCCAGCGCGCGATCCATTGCTCGGATACGTTAAACAGGGGGATTGTGTAGAAGCCCGCGATCAGGGCGCGGTCGAGCGCCCGCACCGACGAGATGAAATCCGTATGTTCACGGGCCTCGAGCAGGGCGGCGATCATGGTATCGACCGCGCCATCCCTGGCGCCCATGTAGTTGCGCGTCCCCGGATTGTCCGCGGCAGCGCTGCCCCAATAGAAATATTGCTCGTTGCCGGGCGACAGCGACTGGTCCCAGCGGTTCTGGATCATGTCGAATTCGTAAGCGAGCCGGCGCTGGTCGAACTGCACGGGATCGACCGTTCGCACGCTCGGCTCGATGCCGGCGCGCTTGAGGTCGCGCTGGAACGCAAGCGCGATACGCTCCTGGTCGCGGGTCGTGACCAGGATCTCGAAGGTGAAGGGCGCCTTGGTCTTGCGATTGCGCAGCACGGTGCCGTCGAGCTCGTAGCCGGCGTCCGACAGCAGCTTCAGCGCCGCGCGCAGCGTGGTGCGATCGCGTCCCGATCCGTCGGTCACCGGCAGACGGTAGCTGCCGTCCATGATCTCGGGCCGAATTTGCGCGGCGAAGGGTTTGAGCAGCTCGCGCTCGCGCGCGTCTGCAGGCCGGCCATAGGCCGACAGGTCCGAGCCGGCGAAATAACCGGCAACGCGCGAATAAAGCCCGAAAAAGTAGTTGCGGTTGACCAGCTCGAAATCGAACAGAAGCGTCAGCGCCTGGCGCACGCGGATGTCGGCGAAGATCGGACGGCGGGTGTTGAACACCAGGAATTCGGAGGGTTGCGGCAGGCCCGGCTTGACGGTGTCGCGGATCATTTCGCCGCTTTTGGCGGCCGGAAAATCATAGCCGTCGTGCCAGCGCAGCGGCTCGTGCTCGACGCGGAAATCATAGAGGCCGCGCTTGAAGGCTTCGAACTGGCCGTTGGCCTCGCGAAAATAGTCGAGCCGGATCTCGTCGAAATTGTAGAGCCCGCGGTTGATGGCGAGGTCGCGGCCCCAATAGTCGGGATTGCGGGTCAGCGTCACGCTGGCCCCGGGCTTCACGGCCGTGACGCGATAGGGGCCGGAGCCAGTCAGGCTCGTCAGCGTCGTCTCCTCGAAGGTCGCGACATCGACCGCTTGCTTCGAGAGGATCGGCATCAAGCCGAGGATCAGCGGCAGCTCGCGGTCGTTGGCGCCTGCGAGGTCGAAGCGGACGGTGAGGGGATCGGTCGCCTCGGCCTTGGCGACTTTGGCGTAGTACTGCCGGTGGTTGGGGCGGCCATGATCGCGCAGCAGCTGCCAGGAGAACAGCACGTCTTCGGCCGTGACCTGCTTGCCGTCGGAGAAACGGGCGCGCGGATCGAGGTGGAACGTGATGAAGCTTCGCTCGTCGTCGGTTTCGACGCTCCTGGCGAGCAGGCCATAGAGCGTGAACGGCTCGTCATTGCCGCGCGCGAGCAGGCTCTCGACCACGTAGCTCCGCATCTGCTGCACGGCCAATCCCCTCACGATGAAGGGATTGAGGCTGTCGAAGGTGCCCAGAATGCCCCAGATCAAGCGGCCGCCCTTGGGGGCATCGGGATTGGCGTAGGGCATGTGGGTGAAATCGGCCGGCATCGCCGGCTTGCCGTGCATGGCGATGGCATGGGCTTCCTCGGCCCGCGCGCCGCCAGCGGACAGCCCGAGCGCGAGCATAGAGGCAAGGACGTAAAGGCGGAGACCGGGGCCCTCGAAAAGGCGCTGGAACTTGAACATCGGCACACGTTGATTCGAGGACCGGCTAGCCTCGAATCCTATCACAGGGAATTTCACCGGGCGCAGCCGCGGATGTGGCCAAAGACGGTTGTCGGCATTGATCTTTTCGTCGGCCACGTTAAGAAGGCGGGCAATCGCGCAAGAGCGCCGAGCCCGTCACTTATCTGCCTCAATTGACGGGAAGAGAGCCGCGCCCAAGGCGGCTTGGTTCGGCGCTTCGGAGCGGTTCGGGCGCTTCCCGTTCAGAAAGGGTTTTCCGCAATGAATTTCCGTTACTTGGCCGCGTCCGTCCGGCCGCGTGGGCGACTTCTCGCCCTGTTGACGGCGACGGCGTTGGCCGTTCCGTTTGCCGCCGAGGCCCAGACCCCGGCGCCGGCCCCGGGTGCGCCCAAGGCGACTCCGGCCCCGAAAGCGCCTCCCAAGGCCGCCCCGAAGGCTCCGGCACCGGCCGCTCAGGCCCCCGCCCAGCAGGCCCCCGCTGCAGGCGCTCCGGCGCAGCAGGGCGCGGCTCAGCCGGCGGATCAGCAGATCCAGCTGATCTACGCCCCCTGGACCAAGTTCTGCCTGAAGGGCCAGGACGCCAACGCCAAGCAGGTCTGCTTCACCGGCAAGGACGGCCGCATCGAATCGGGCCAGCCGGTCATCGCCGCCGTGATCATCGAGCCGGAAGGCGAGCCCAAGAAGATCCTGCGCGTGACGCTGCCGCTCGGTATGCAGCTCGTGCACGGCACCCGCATCATCGTCGACAGCAACGCGCCGCTGCAGCAGCCCTACGTGATCTGCTTCCAGAACGGCTGCATGTCCGATTACGAGGCGACGCCCGAGCTCATCAACAGCATGAAGAAGGGCCAGAATCTCGTTGTCCAGGCAATCAATGCCAACGGCGCGCCGCTGACCCTGCCGCTGCCGCTCGCCGGCGAATTCCAGAAGGCCTATGACGGTCCGCCGACCGATCCGAAGGTGTTCGAGGAAAATCAGAAGAAGCTCCAGGAAGAGCTTCAGAAGAAGGCTGATGAGCAGCGCAAGAAGCTCGAGCAGAGCGGTGCTGCCCCAGGAGCCGCTCCGGCCGGCCAGAAGTAATCGGGACCAGGGTCCTGGACATGAAAAAGGCGCTCTCACGAGCGCCTTTTTTGTTGGCCGTCTGCTGGTGAAATCAGTTCAGCGAGGGATTGCGCGGGCGGTAGCCGCCATCCTTGTTCTTGATGAAGATCTCGGCCACCTGCGAGTGCCGGATCGGCTCGCCGGATTCGTCCGGCAAAAGGTTCTGCTCGGACACGTAGGCGACGTATTCGGATTCCGCGTTCTCCGCGAGCAGGTGGTAGAACGGCTGGTCCTTGTGGGGCCGCACCTCCTCGGGGATCGACAGCCACCACTCCTCGGTGTTGTTGAATTCCGGATCGATGTCGAAGATCACGCCCCGGAACGAGAAGATCCGGTGGCGTACGACCTGTCCGATCTGGAATTTGGCGGTCCGCGCTTTAATCATTCCCCGTCGATAGACCAGGATTGTGGCCGATGCTAGTGGCCTCATCTGGAATTAACGTTCACTTCAGGGGCAGATAGCCCCCAAGTCTTCAGAAAATACTTCACCGATGGTCGATATCCTCAATCTGGCGCTACCTTATTTCGGTTTGATCTTCGTCGGTTTTGCCTGCGGCAAGGCCAAGTCCCTGCCGGAATCGGGCCTCGCCTGGATGAACTTCTTCCTGCTCTACGTGTCGCTGCCGGCGCTGCTGTTTGCGATCATGTCGAAGACGCCGTTTGCGGAATTGAACAACCCGCCGTTCCTGGTCGCGACCACGCTGTCGACGGTTGCGGCATTCACCCTGGCGCTGGTGGTCGGCAAGGTTCTGGGACGGTTGACATTGCGCGAGGCGACGCTCGCAGGTCTCTCCGGCGGCTACGGCAATATCGGCTATATGGGTCCTGGCCTGGCGCTCGCTGTGCTCGGGACCAAGGCTGCGGCGCCGACCGCGCTGATCTTCTGCTGCGACAGCATCTTCCTGTTCACGATCGTGCCGCTCCTGATCGAGCTCTCCGACCGCGACCATCCCTCGATCGTGCATGCCTTCGGCGTCGTGCTGAAGCAGATCGTGCTCAACCCGCTGATCATGTCGGCCTGCTTCGGTGCCGCGGTCGCGGCGCTGCATATCGAGATGCCGGTCGCGCTCGACCGCACCATCACCTTCCTCCAGAACGCCGCCGCTCCGACCGCTCTGTTCGTGCTCGGCGTGACCGTGGCGCTGCGTCCGTTCGACCGGGTGCCGTGGGAAGTGCCGGGCGTGATCGCGGTCAAGCTCCTGATCCATCCGCTGGCGGCGTTCGGCCTGATGCTGGCGTTCGGCCCCTTCGCGCAGCCCTGGGCTGCGACCGCCGTGCTGATGGCCTCGCTGCCGCCGGCGCTGAACGTGTTCGTCATCGCCCGGCAGAACGATGCCTGGATCGAATCCGCCTCCGTCGCGGTGCTGCTCGGGACCTTTGCATCCGTGGTCACGCTGACCAGCGTGATGTGGCTGCTTCAGAGCGGACGGCTGGTGTTTCCGTGAGAGCCAGAACTGCTGGCGATACGAACGGTGCGCCCCCTCTCCCGCTTGCGGGGGAGGGTCGGGGAGGGGGTATCTCCGCATGGGGATTGTCTGAAGTCTGCAGAGAAAATCCCTAAAAGGAGAGAGCCCCCACCCGGCGCTTCGCGCCGACCTCCCCCGCAAGCGGGAGAGGTTGGACCGAGCCCGCGGCTCGATCGAACTTAATCCAATTCATCGCGCGCTATCGCGCCTGAGAAACTACCTTCGCCAGGTCGGCGTCAGGCCTTCGCGCATCGCAAATCGCCGGAGCGGGCCGATGGCGCCGAGCAGGTGCATGCCCACGGCGCGGACCGGCTGGAGCGGCAGGAAATCGTTGAGCAGCGAGCGGTTGGCGATGTCGATCGCAAAGGTGCGGCTCAAAACGTCCGGACGCCGTGCGCGGTCGTAGCGCTTGAGCAGGTCGGGCGAGCCGGGATCCTGGCCGGCTGCGATGACCTCGCCCGCGAGCCTGGCAATGTCGGCGGCATCGCGCAGGCCGAGATTGAGGCCCTGGGCACCGATCGGCGGAACCACATGGGCTGCTTCGCCGACCAGCGCAATGCGGTCGCGGCCGAAGGATTTTGGACGTTCGATCGCGAGGGGGAACAGGTTGCGCCCGGGCTCGACGGTCATGCGCCCGAGGATCGAATGCGACTGCTTCTCGATCGCGGCCGACAGCTCGGCATCGCTGAGGCCGCGGAGCCGTTCGGCCTCCGCAGGCGCCGAGACCCAGACGATGCTGGAGCGGTCGCCGGGCAGGGGCACGAACACGCAAGGGCCATGCGGCGTGTGGAACTCGGTCGAGACATTGCGATGCGGCCGCGTGTGACCGACGTTGAAGGTCAGCGCGGTCTGCGTCAGCTCGCGCCGCGTCACCGCGATGCCGGCAGCTTCCCGGCACAGCGAATGCCGGCCGTCGGCGCCGACCACCAGGCGGGCCGAGAGAAATTGCGCGGAGGCCGTGCGGACCGCGACGTCATCGGCTTCGATGACGACGCTTTCAGCCTCGTCGTCGAAACGGACGAGATTGGGCAACTCAGCCGCACGCGCTTCCAGCGCCAGCATCAGCGAGCGGTTGTCGATGTTGTAGCCGAAGGCGTCGAGCGCGATTTCGTGACAGGAGAACCGGACCTCCGGCGCGCGGAACAGCCGGCCGGTGTCGTCGACGAGGCGCATGACCTCCAGCGCGGCGGCCTTGTCCTTGCAGCGGGACCAGACGTCGAGCGTCTCCAGCAGTTCGACGGAGGCGCCGAGCAGCGCGGTGGTGCGGTTGTCGGCATAGGGAATGCGCCGCGCCACCAGTGCGGTCCGGGCACCCGCCTGCGCCAGCGCGATCGCTGCGGCAAGTCCGGCCGGTCCACCGCCGATCACGGCGGCGTCATGGAGTGTCGATGCGTCTGTCATGGAACGACAAATGACACGCCCGGCGGCAAATTCAAGCCCGCTGATTCCGCCTGATTTTCTGACTGATCGTGCGACCGGGCGCCGCAATGGCGGATGTGCAAACCGGCCTCATTCTGATAGCAGAAGCCATGGATACCCAGCAGGATTCCCTGAAGCCGAAACCGGCGATCCGCGCCGCGGCCTTTTCGGTGCACATCTTCACCGCGTTCGGCGCGGCGATCGCGCTATTGGCGATGCTGGAGGCCGTGCGCGAGCACTGGGCGGCGATGTTTCAATGGCTGGGCGTCGCCCTGATCATCGACGCGGTCGACGGGCCGATCGCGCGCCGGCTCGACGTCAAGAACGTGCAGCCGAACTGGTCGGGCGACGTGCTCGATCTCGTGGTCGACTTCGTCACCTATGTCTTCGTGCCGGCCTACGCGATCGTCGCCAGCGGCCTGCTGCTGCCGGTCGCGGCGCCCTTGCTCGGCGTCGCCATCATCGTCACCAGCGCACTATATTTCGCCGATCTGCGCATGAAGGCGGACGACAATCATTTCCGCGGCTTCCCGGCGCTGTGGAATGCGGCGGCGTTCTATCTGTTCCTGCTGCACTGGCCGCCGCTGTGGTCGACGCTGCTGGTGGCAGCGCTCGTCGTGCTGACCTTCGTGCCGTTTCACGTGCTGCATCCGGTCCGCGTCGTGCGGCTGCGCTGGCTGACGATGTCGCTGATCGCGATCTGGGCGCTGCTCGCCCTCTACGTGCTGGAGATGGATTTCCGCGTCGGCGCCGGCGTCACCGTCGCGCTCTGCGCGATCGCGCTCTGGATCAGCTTCAGCGATGCGTTGATACGACTGGTAAGATCCTTCGCATGATGCATCTGTTGACCAGCCCCGAAGCCTGGGCCGCGCTGCTCACCCTGACTGCGCTCGAGATCGTGCTCGGCATCGACAACGTCATCTTCCTGTCGGTGATCGTCTCGCGCATCCCCCAGCAGCAGGCCGATCGCGCCCGCAAGATCGGGCTCGCTCTCGCGCTGGTCTTCCGCATCATGCTGCTCAGCGTCCTGGTCTGGCTGATCGGCCTGACCGCACCGGTCTTTTCATTCAAGGGTTCGGACTTCTCCTGGCGCGACCTCATCCTGATCGGCGGCGGCCTGTTCCTGATCGCGAAGGCGACGCACGAGATCCACGCCGAGGTCGAGGCCGATGACGGCGAGGGCGATCAGAAATCCGGCGGCAGCGCCTTCTTCTGGGTGATCATCCAGATCATCGTCATCGACATCGTGTTCTCGCTGGATTCGATCATCACCGCGATCGGCATGGCCCAGGACGTCGAGATCATGATCGCGGCGGTCGTGATCGCCTGCCTGATCATGTACATTTCGTCGGGCCCGGTGTCGCGCTTCGTCGCGGAGCATCCGACCACGAAAATGCTGGCGCTGGCGTTCCTCGTGCTGATCGGCGTCGCGCTGGTCGCGGACGGATTCCAATTCCATATTCCGCGGGGCTACATCTATTTTGCAATTGCGTTCTCGGCGGCCGTCGAATTCTTCAACGTGCTGGCCAAGCGCAATCGCAGGAAGACCAGCACGCCGTCGGTTTAGGCGTTCCAGCTACATCGAGTTGACAAGGCGGGCGCGATGTCTTTCGCTGGCCTTTGAGAAGAGGAGGTCAGGTGATGACCAAAGCGGTCCGTGTGCACAAGGTCGGGGGCCCAGAAGCCCTGGTCTACGAGAGCGTCGATGTCCCGGCGCCCGGCCCCGGCGAGGTGCGCATCCGCCAGCATGCGGTCGGCCTGAACTTCATCGACGTCTATTACCGTACCGGTCTCTACAAGGCGCCGGGGCTGCCCTTCATTGCCGGCAACGAGGCCTCGGGCGAGGTCATCGCCGTCGGGCCCGGCGTGACGCATTTCCATCCGGGCGATCGCGTTGCCTACTACCACAATCTCGGAGCCTATACCGGCGAGCGCAACATTCCCTGGGAGAAGCTGGTCAAGCTGCCCGATCACATCACCCACGAGCAGGGCGCCGTGCTGATGCTCAAGGGGCTGACGGTGTGGTATCTCCTGCACAAGACCTTCAAGGTCGAGCCGCATCACCGCGTGCTGGTCCATGCCGCCGCCGGCGGCATCGGCCTCTTGGCCTGCCAATGGGCGAGGGCGCTCGGGGCCCACGTCATCGGCACGGTCGGCTCGCGCGAAAAGGCCGAGCTCGCCGAGGCCAATGGCTGCGATCACGTCATCCTCTACAACGAGGAAGACTTCGTCGCGCGCGTCAAGCAGATCAGCCGCAACGAGGGCTGTGACGTCGTCTATGACGGCGTCGGCAAGGCGACCTTCCCGGGCTCGCTGTCGTGCCTGAAGCCGCGCGGCATGTTCGTCTCCTTCGGCAACGCCTCCGGCCCGGTGCCGCCGTTCGCGATCGCCGAGCTCAACAATCACGGCTCGCTGTTTGCGACGCGGCCGAAGCTCAACGATTACGTCGGCACGCGCAAGGAGCTGCTCGAAGGCGCCGACACGCTGTTCGCCGCCGTCATCAACGGCAAGCTGCACGTGCCGATCAACCACGCCTACGCGCTGAAGGATGCCGCGAAGGCGCATATCGATCTCGAAAGCCGCAAGACCACGGGGGCTTCGATTTTGAAGCCCTAGGTTCCCGTCATTGCGGGCGAAGCGAGGAAATCCAGAACTGTCTCCGCGGATGCTGCTCTCGTAGGGTGGGCAAAGGTGCGAAGCGCCGTGCCCACCATTTCTGAGTGGTGGGCACGCTTCGCTTTGCCCACCCTACGGTACTGCCTCCAGGAGAACGAGACAGTTGCTACGCCACGCGCCGTGCCGCGCCGGCCTTGGTCAAGATCCCATCGAGACAATCGATCATCTCGGCGATCTCTGCCTTCGCGACGTTCAGCGCCGGCATGAAGCGCAGCGTGTCGAGCTGCGGC
The DNA here is from genome assembly GCF_000379585.1 of Bradyrhizobium sp. WSM2793. Lineage (NCBI taxonomy): Bacteria > Pseudomonadati > Pseudomonadota > Alphaproteobacteria > Hyphomicrobiales > Nitrobacteraceae > Bradyrhizobium > Bradyrhizobium sp. WSM2793. Next base: position 127,572 of record NZ_KB902777.1, read on the forward strand.
GCGTTGAGGAGCACGCCTTCCTCGAACGCCTGCGCGACGATGCCGGGCGCGATCGGCAGCTTGAGGTCGAGCGCGAGCAGCAGCCCGCGTCCCCGCACACCGCCGAGGCCGTGCCGGGCCGAGACCTTCTGCAGCTCGCTCTCGAGCAGGAGGCCAGTCTCGGCGACCTGCTTCAGGAAGTCGGGCTTGCTGACCTCCTCGAGCACGGCGAGCCCCGCCGCGCACATGATCGGGTTGCCGTTGAACGTGCCGCCCTGGTCGCCGTGCTCGAAGCACGAGGCGCGTTCGGTTGCGAGCAGGGCAGCGAGCGGCACGCCGCCGCCGATACCCTTGCCGAGCGTCACGATGTCGGGCGCGATGCCGGTGTGCTCGTAGTGGAAGAGTTTTCCGGTCCGGCCCATGCCGGTCTGGATCTCGTCGAAAATGAGCAGCAGGCCGTGCGCATCGGTCAGCGCGCGTAGCTGCTGAAGGAACGCATCGGTCGCCGGCCAGACGCCTGATTCACCCTGGATGGGCTCGAGCATCACCGCGACGGTGTTGTCGTTGATCAGCTTCTCGACCGAGGCGATGTCGTTCAGCTTCGCCTTCTTGAAGCCTGATACTTTCGGCTCGAACAGCGGCTCGAACGCCTTCTTGCCCGAGGCCGACATCGTCGCCAGCGTTCGGCCGTGAAAGCCGCCTTCGAAGCTGATGATCTCGAACGCGCCGCCTTTGTGCAGGCTGCCATATTTGCGCGCGAGCTTGATCGCGCCCTCGTTGGCTTCCGCGCCGGAATTGGCAAAGAACACCTGGTCGAAGGCGCTGTTCGCGACCAGCGCTTGCGCCAGCTTGAGGCTCGGCTCGTTGTAGAACGCCGGGCTCGGCGTCAGCAGCCGCCTGGCCTGTGCGGAAAGCGCGTCGGCAACCGCGGCCGGGGAGTGGCCGAGGCAGTTCACGGCCCAGCCCTGCACGAAATCGAGATAGCGCTTGCGGCCGTCGTCCCAGAGGTAGGAGCCCGCGCCGCGGACGAACACGGCCTTGGGCCGTGCGGTGATGTCCATCAGCGCGTCATACGGATGCGTGGTCATGTCGAACTCCTCTGGAGGCGGGTGGAAAACGGGCGCAAAAAGCAGAAAGGCCGCACCTTGCGGGTGCGGCCTTCTCGAAAACTTCAGCTGAATTCAGTGGTTCAGCGGCGTCGTCGGACATGGCGCACCCTCTCATCGTCGCGGGAGCGACGACGGAGCATTTCGGTGCGCAGGTTAGTCCGGGCGTTGATCATGGGGCGCGTCCGTACAGCCGAATAGCAGGGCTTGTCAAGCAGGCTTTTTGCAGGATGCTCGCCGAGCGTGCATCGTCACGTCGGGTGCGCGGCCTCCACGGCCTCTTCATCGCCCCAATCCGCGTCCGCGATCGCGGTGTCGATCAGCTCGCCGCGCAGCAGCTTGAGCGGCGAATTCCAGTACAGAGCGATGTTGTGGAAGGGGTCGGTCAGCACCTTGAACACCCAGACGAGGCCGGTCGTGACGTCACGCGTGGCGAAGAGCTGGAGCATGCGGGCAAGACCGCCACTGACGCCGATCGCGAGCCAGAGCGTGCCGACGTGACGGACGAAATCGAGACGCGTGGCGGGCGGATCGAACAGCCCGAACAGGGAAGGGAACGCGTACAGCGCAACCGGCGCGCTGCCCCACACCAGCAGCAGGATGATCTTGCGGGTCTGGTTGTAGCCGACCTTGACCGCTTCCTTATAGTCGTTGCTGACGTCGTTGACGGTATCATAGCCGTTCGGCTCGAAGAAGAAATGCCCGGTCTGCCGCGTCAGCATCGCAAGCCAGCCGACGATGCCCGCGAGCGCTGCGTCCTTGAACAGCAAGGCGTAGCAGCCGAGAAAGATCACGGCGCTGACGAGATGCAGGGTCTGGTTGACGGTGCTCTGGTGGTAGAAGCGGTAATCGTCGAAGCGCTGCCTGCGCAGCATGTTCGAGAGACGGCTCATTCTCATTCCTCGCTCGCGTTGAAAGGCGCGGCAGAACTAGGACGAGTCCGTGACCTCTGCGTGAATGCACTATAGTGTCACATTCCTGCGTGACGGTTACTCGACGCCGTAACGCGAGAATACATCGGCGATGTCGGCATTGATTGCCTTTGCGGCCGCGATGTCGCGCTCGGCGCCTTCACCGTCACCCTTCTTGCGCTTCGCCAATCCGCGGCCGTAGAGCGAGCCGTCGAGCCCCGGCTTGATGCTCAGCGCGGCATCGTAATCGGCAATCGCCGCGTCGAGGTTGCCGAGCTTGAGATGGGCGAGGGCGCGGCTGTCCAGCGTGTCGGCATCGTTGGGAGCCATCTTCAGCGACTGCTCGCAATCGGCCAGCGCCTCCTGCAGGCGGCCGACGATCGCGCGGGTGAAGCATCGCGAATTGAACACGTCCGCACGGCTCGCATTCGCTCTGATGGAGCGGTCGTAATCGTCGAGCGCCAGCGTGTAGTCGTGCGTATCGAAATACATGTTCGCGCGCGCATGGAAGTCGCGGTCGTTGTTCGGACTGAGATCGATCGATTTGGCGAAATCGGCCAGCGCTCGGGGACGGTCGCCGCGGTCGCGATAGACGCGGGCGCGGTTGCCGTAGGCCGGCCCGTAGTTCGGGTTGAGCTTGATCGACAGATCGAAGTCCGCAAGGGCGCTCGCGTCGTCGCCGTGGTTGCTGAAGGCGGTGCCGCGATTGAAATAGGCGAGCGCGAAATTCGGATCGAGCTTGATGGCCTGATCGTAGTCGGCCATCGCGCGCTCGTACGCCTTGTTGTGAATGTGGGAGTTGCCCCGGTTGTTGTAGTAGAGCGGGTCGCGGGCGTTCAGCCGGATGGCACGCGTGTAGTCGGCAATGGCGTGATCTTTCTCGCCGAGATCGTCATGGGCAATTCCCCTGTTGTACCAGAGGTCGGAATGCCCAGGATTGAGCTCGATCGCACGGTTGAAGTCCACCAGCGCACGCGCGGCGTCGCCCTTGCGCCGAAGCATCTCGCCGCGATTGGCGAGCGCATGCACATCGTTGGGATTGGCCTTGAGCACGGCCGAGCAGCCCTCGATGCGCCGTTCCTCGTGGCCCACGTCGTCGTCCTCGTAACACCATTGGCGCAGCTGTGCGGCTGAGGGGGATCGCGCCGTAGCGGGGGTGGACAGCGCGAGCAGGGCCATCGCCATGCCAATGGCCGCCAGCTTGAACCAAATTGCTGATGTTTCGTCGTATTCCATTTGCGTACCGCATCGAAACCATTGCGCCTCTAGCGCGTTTGTGATCGAAGGACGCGACTTGGTTCGAACCGGACGCAATTCGGGCGAGACCAAGAGGGACGGGACCAACCAGACAGTTTTCAGCCTTGTCCGATACGCCTTATCCCATCGACCTCGACAGCATTCGCGGCGCATTTCCGCCGGGTATCGAAGCGCCGCCGTTGCTGGTCGACTTTGCCACCTGGCTCAAGGGGCGACCCTGGGGCAGCGTCGGCTGCTTCTCGCTGCAGGGCCAGTTCTCGGATCACGCGCCGATCACCGACGGCAGCCCCTTGCGGGACAGGTTTTCGCTGTTCATGCGGCTGCCGGACGGCTCGGCCGTCGGCGGCTGGTACGGCGCCGGTCTCGACCGCGACAATCCGCCGATCGTGGGACTGGGCTCGGAGGGCGATTACGAGCTGCTGGCGCCGAGCCTCGACGGCCTGCTCGCCAAACTGACGTCGCAACAATTCGACAATGCCTGGAGCGATCTCAAGCCGCATGACGAGGTCGAGCCGCAGACGGTCGAGCTCGCGCAATGGCTGGCCGGACGGCCGCTCGGCGAGCCGGCGACGTCCGACGACAATTCGTCGGAACTGCCTGACTTCCGCGGCTTCATGGAAAAATGGAGCCGGGATCGCGAAGACTACTGGGCCAATCACCGCCTGATGGCCGAGCTCGGCTGGCGGCTGGCCGCCCATCTGCCCAAGGGCAAGAAGCCCTGGGACCGGACGAGATTCGAGATCGCGATCGTCGGCAAGCAATACGAGGCGCGCGTGCTCTCGCACGGACCACAGCCGTTCGAGGAAGCCGCCTCGATCGAATCGCTGCTGCGCGACCTGCGCGAGGAGATGCGCCGCGCCCAGCCCGAGCTTGGCCTGTGGTACGCGATGAATTTTGGGCTCTATGCCGACGGCCGCGTCATGCCGAATTTCGAATACGATCTACGCCCGACCATCGACGGCGAGCCGGCGCTGCTCTCCGAGGCGAAAGCCGACCTCGCCCGCGCACCCCGGCCTGAGCGCTGGGTGCCGAAATGGCTGGCGACCTCCTGAACCTTCGGAATTCCGCGGGGCTGCCGTGCAGCCGGGCGCGCCGAGACCTTCCGCTGTCGCGCCATCAGTGCGTTCTAGCCCTTGCTTGACCTCGCGGGGACGGCACCTTCGATCCCTCTTGACTTAGAGCGCGCTCGAAGGGGTATCTGTACGTGCGTCAGTACGAGAACGGGCACAAATGAAGATCGGCGACCTTGCAAGACGAACCGGCTTGTCGACTCACACGCTGCGCTACTATGAGCGCGTCGGGCTGCTTCCATACGCTGACCGGGATCGCTCCGGTCAACGTGATTTTGACGCATCAATCCTCACATGGATCGAATTCCTCGGTCGGCTCAAGACCACCGGAATGCCAATCCGGGACATGTTGCGTTACGCGGCGCTTCGTGATGACGGCGACGCCACCGGGCCAGCCCGGCGGCAGATGCTGGAAATCCATCGCGAACAGGTTCGCACGCAGATTGCTGAACTCCAGGAATGCCTGCTCGTCCTTGATACCAAGATTGCCGGCTACGCCGGCGACGAACAGAGGACGAAGGAAAATGACGCACGCCCAAACACACGCCGAAAGCCGCTTCGATCGCGGCCAGCGGGCCCTGTCGCGCATTGACGGCAAGGCCGGCGAAAAGGTCGTCGCCTCACTCGCCGACATCGCTCCGGATTTCGCACGATACGTGATCGAGTTTCCCTTCGGCGACATTTACTGCCGCCCGGATCTCGGCCTGCGCGATCGAGAGATCGCGACGATCGCCGCGCTGACGGCGCTCGGAAATGCCGCGCCTCAGCTCAAAGTGCATATCGAGGCGGGGCTGAACGTCGGGCTTTCTCGCGACGAGATCGTGGAGATCATCATGCAGATGGCCGTCTATGCGGGCTTCCCGGCGGCAGTGAACGGGCTGTTCGCAGCCAAGGAGGTGTTCGCCGCGCAGAACGGACAGCAGGCGTCGGGAGACGCGACGTAACGGACTAGCGCCAAACATTCCGTCTGCTCGGCAGCCTGGGCATTGCGGCCTCCCGCACGCCTTGCCCCGGCGTCCGGAACGCTCGGTACCGAAATGGCTGCGTAAGCTTAATCGCGACTTCGCACTTGCGCCCGGCGCGCGCTTGGTGATGCTGCCTCAAGGCAGTTCGATGGTACCAGGGGCACAGTTGATAAGATCAATACAGTTCGAGAGGATTGGCGCTGCGCCGACGTTTCCCGGTTTCTCGCTTGCCGCGAGCGGGGTTGCGGGCGAATCGCTGCTGTTCTTGTACGTCGAGGACGCCGGACGTGACGCCGTGTTCGAGAGCGACCATGGTGGTATCGGCTCGTTTCCGCGAGCAAGAGAATGGACGGTCTAAAGCGATTTCGACTCCTGCGGGAAAACGCCGGGGCGGTCCAGTCGATCGACTTGCCGCCACTCGATATCGCGTTTCCGAAGGTGGACATGTTTCCCGACGGCCGCCTCCTGCTGGCCGGTACAAGGTGCAACTGGCGGGGCGCGAAGGACTACGATCTGAACGGAGTCGTCTTTGATCCCCGTACTGGGCAAGCGGACCGCGTCCTCTTCGGCGACGGCATCAGCGATCTCCAGATCGATGACCGCGGCCGGATCTGGGTGGGGTATTTCGACGAGGGCATTTTTGGAAATTATGGATGGGGGCATCCGGGGCCGGCGCCGGTCGGGCAGGCCGGGCTGGTCTGCTTCTCGGCTGTTGGGGAGAAGATCTGGGAGTTTCCGAACGATGCGGGCCCGGCGATTTATGATTGCTACGCGCTGAATGTGTCCGGAGCGGAGGCTGTCATTTTTTGCTACCCGGATTTCCCGATCTGCAGGATAAGCGCGGACTTTCAATTGACCTCGAAGCGCACGAAGCTTCGCGGCTGCCACGCGTTCGCAATGTCCGAGGCGGAGATTCTGTTTTCAGGGCAATATGACGATCCACCCGATGTGGCCTACATCGGACGATTGGATCGAGACGGGACTATCCTTGTCAGGCGAGCATGCCTGTTGATGCCCGACGGCTCGGGCCGCCCGCCCGGCCGATTGCAGGGCCGCGGCAAGCGTCTTTATCATTTCGGCGAGGATGGCGTTTACCGGGCGATCGTGGACTAAAGGCCGTTGGCGAACGCCGTCAGAACCCCGAGACGCTGCCGTGCAGATCGTACTGGTCGGCGCGCTCGATCTTCGCGGTGACGATCTCGCCGACGCGCAAGGGGCGGCGGCTCGTCAGATACACCGCACCGTCGATCTCCGGAGCATCGGCCTTGGAGCGGCCCTTGGCCACCGTCGGGCCGACCTCGTCGATGATGATCTGCTGGCGGGTGCCGACCTTGCGCTTCAGCCTGCGCGCGGAGATCTTCTGCTGCCGGGCCATCAGCGCGTTGTAGCGCTCCTGCTTGACCTCTTCCGGCACCGGGTTCTCGATCGCGTTCGACTTCGCGCCGGCAACCGGCTCGTATTTGAAGCAGCCGAGCCGATCGATCTCGGCTTCATCGAGCCAGTCGAGCAGATAGGCAAAATCGGCGTCGGTCTCACCGGGGAAGCCGACGATGAAGGTCGAGCGCAAGGCAAGATCAGGAGATTCCTCGCGCCAGCGCTTGATCCGCGCCAGCGTCTTGTCCTGTGCCGCCGGGCGCTTCATCGCCTTCAGCACCTCTGGGCTCGCATGCTGGAACGGGATGTCGAGATAGGGCAGCACTTTGCCCTCGTTCATCAGCGCGATGACCTCGTCGACATGCGGGTAGGGGTAGACATATTGCAGCCGGACCCATGCGCCGAGCTCGCCGAGCTCGCGCGCGAGGTCGAGGAATCTGGCGCGGACCTGGCGGTCCTTCCACGGGCTCTCGGCATATTTGAGATCGACGCCATAGGCCGAGGTGTCCTGCGAGATCACCAAGAGCTCCTTGACGCCGGCGCCGACCAGGCGTTCGGCCTCGCGCAGCACGTCATTGGCCGGACGCGAGACGAGGTCGCCGCGCAGCTTCGGAATGATGCAGAAGGTGCAGCGGTTGTTGCAGCCCTCGGAGATCTTCAAATAGGCGTAGTGGCGCGGCGTCAGCTTGATGCCCTGCGGCGGCACCAGGTCCAAATGCGGATTGTGAGCGGGCGGCAGCGCGCGGTGCACGGCGTCCAGCACGCTCTCGTATTGCTGCGGACCGGTGATCGAGAGCACGCCGGGATAGGCCTGCTCGATCTGCTCGGGTTCCGCGCCCATGCAACCCGTTACGATGACCTTGCCGTTCTCGGCCATGGCCTCGCCGATCGCCGACAGCGATTCCTGTTTGGCGCTGTCGAGGAAGCCGCAGGTGTTGACGATGACGATATCGGCGCCATCGTGCTTGCGGGCAAGCTCATAGCCCTCGGCGCGCAGGCGCGTGATGATGCGCTCGGAATCCACCAATGCCTTGGGACACCCGAGCGACACGAAGCTGACCTTGGGCGCAGCCGTCTGATCCATATCCAAATCTGCCTGATTGACCGGCCTGAGCTAGTCCCAATTGCCCACAATTACAACCCTTTGCAGGGCGTTCCGGCGTGCTATGGATGAATCACCTGCCGTGAGTGAGCTATGAGCGCCGAACAGTCGCCCAAAATCGTGATCGTCGACGAAAGCCCGATCCGCGCTGCGATCCTGGAGGAAGGATTGCGGGAGGCCGGATTCACGCAAGTGGTCCATATCCGCGAGATGCAGAGCCTGCTTGCCCGTATTTATGCGGTCGACCCCGATATCATCCTGATCGATCTCGAGAACCCCAGCCGCGACGTGCTGGAGGCGATGTTCCAGGTCAGCCGCGCCGTGAAGCGGCCGATCGCGATGTTCGTCGACCAGAGCGATTCAGCCTCGATCCAGGCCTCGGTCGAGGCGGGGGTATCCGCCTACATCGTCGACGGGCTGAAGAAGGAGCGCATCAAGCCGATCCTCGACCTCTGCGTGTCCCGCTTCAACGCCTTTGCCAAGCTCCAGGAGGAGCTCGAGCGCACCAAGTCGCAGCTCGAGGACCGCAAGATCATCGAACGCGCCAAGGGCATCCTGATGAAGGTGAAGGGCCTCACCGAGGACGAGGCCTACGTGCTGCTGCGCTCCACCGCCATGCGCGAGAAGAAGAAAATCGGCGAGATCGCACAGTCGATCATCACCGCGTCGGAGATGCTGAAATGACCGTTCCCCTCCGCATCGGCTTCATCCCGCTGGTCGATGCCGCAGCGCTGATCGTCGCCGTCGACAAGGGATTTGCCGCCGCCGAAGGGCTCGAGGTCGAGCTGGTGCGCGAGGTGTCGTGGTCCAACGTCCGCGACAAGCTCAATATCGGCCTGTTCGACGCCGCTCATCTGCTCGCGCCCGTGGCGATCGCATCCTCGCTCGGGCTCGGTCACGTCAAGGTGCCGATCGCCGCGCCCTTCAGTCTCGGCATCAACGGCAACGCGATTACGGTGTCGCCGGCGCTCCATGCCGCGCTGATGGAGGAGATCGACGGCGACCGTTTCGATCCGATGGCCACGGCGAAAGCGCTGGCGAAGGTGGTTGCCAAGCGGCGCAAGGCGGGTGCCGAGCCGCTGACTTTCGGCATGACCTTCCCGTTCTCGACCCACAATTATCAGCTGCGGTTCTGGATGGCGGCGGCTGGCGTCGATCCCGACGAAGACGTCCGCCTCGTGGTGCTGCCGCCGCCCTACATGGTCGACAGCCTCAAGAGCGGCCATGTCGATGCGTTCTGCGTCGGTGCGCCCTGGAATTCGATCGCCGTCGATCTCGGCATCGGTCACATCCTGCATTTCGTTTCCGACATTCTGGTCCGCGCGGCGGAAAAGGTGCTCGCCGTCCGCCAGACCTGGGCCGACAAGAATCCGGACGTGGTCGCTGCGCTGGTGCGCGCAGCAGTGAAGGCCGCCGCGTTCATCGAAAGCCCTGAGAACCTGACCGAGGCCGCGCAGATCCTGGCGCAACCCGAGCGGATCGGTGTCGATGCCGAGGTGATCCAGCGCTCGCTCGTCGGCCGCCTGAAGATATCGCCCGAGGGCGAGGTGCGCGAAAGCGGCCGCTACCTGCTGGTGGGGCGGGAAGAGGCGGGGCGGCCCGATCCGGTCCAGGCCGCCTGGCTCTATGCGCAGATGGTGCGCTGGGGGCAGACGGTGCTCAGTCCGGAGGGCGTCAAGACGGCGATGGCCGTTTTCAGGCCCGACCTCTACGATGCGGCCCTCGGCCGCCGGCCGCCCGAGCAGGCTCCCGCCGCGTTCGGGGCATTCGCCGGCCCGGTGTTCAATCCCGACGACATCCAGGGGCATCTTAGGGCCTTCGAGGTCGGGCGATGGAGGGATTGATTCGGGTCTGCGTATTTTTTACGCAGTAAGTTTCATTGCCTAAAGTTTGATCCGGCTGCCCGAATTTCGTGAAAGCTCGCCGCCCGGGAATTCCCGGGGTGGCGCCTAATCATCTGAAATAGCGATATTTTCGATTTTGGCCAAGCTGGCACGCAACTTGAATGTTGCAGTGCGGCCAGCTTGTCACAGGTGCCTGCTGAGCCGAGTCCCGCAGCAACGAAGCTGATCGGACCGTCGGGAAACGAAGCCGGCTCTTAAGGGCCAGCCCAGTTCCTCGCGGGTCGCGCCAATGTCCGTCGATGCCACCCAGGTGGCCGCAGGAGCTTCGTTACCGACCATGAAAATCGATACGCTCGCAGTCGACTTTACCGACGAGCAGAAACGCTATCTCGAAGGTTTTACGACCGGTCTGCAGATCAGCCGGGTCGGTCGCGGTCTCGGCGGCGGAGGCGGCGCCGGCAAGCCGAACGCCGAGCCTGTTGGTCCCGATGCCGTGCACATCAAGGCGCAGGACAAGGTCATCGCGTCGGGCAAGAAGCTCGCCGACCAGGAGAAGTTCAAGCGCGACGAGCATCCCTTCGATGCTTATCCGCGGCTGCGCCAGCAGGCGCTCGAGAATACGCCGCCGAGCCCGGCGGACAATTTCCGCTGGCGCTATTACGGCATCTTCTATGTCGCGCCGACGCAGGACTCCTACATGAGCCGCCTGCGGATTCCGAACGGCATCATGAAGCATTGGCAGATGTCGGGCCTTGCCGATCTCGCCGACGAGCTCTGCGGTCACTACAGCCACGTCACGACGCGCGCCAATCTCCAGCTTCGCGAGATTCCGCCGAAGAATGCCGTGAAGCTGATCGAGGGTATCCAGGACCTCGGCCTGTGTTCGCGCGGCTCCGGCGCCGACAACATCCGCAACGTCACGGGCACGCCGACGGCCGGCATCGATCCGCAGGAGATCATCGACACGCGGCCCTATGCGCGCGAATGGCACTACCACATCCTCAACGATCGCTCGCTCTACGGCTTGCCGCGCAAGTTCAACGTCGCCTTCGACGGCGCCGGCAGGATCGCGGTGCTCGAGGAGACCAACGACATCGCCTTCACGGCGTATGAGGTGAAGGACGGCTTTGGCGTCGAGCCCGGAATCTGGTTCCGCCTCGGCCTCGGCGGCATCACCGGCCACAAGGACTTTGCGAAATATTCCGGCATCATCGTCAAGCCGGAGCAGGCGACGGCTGTCGCCGATGCCATCGTGCGGGTGTTCATCGACCATGGCGATCGCACCAATCGCAACAAGGCGCGGCTGAAGTATGTGCTCGACGCCATGGGCCATGACGGCTTTCTCAAGCTCGTCGAGGAACGGCTGAAGACGCCGTTCACGCACGTGCCCGAAGAGGCGTTCGCGCCTCGGCCCGCAGCGGACCGCATGGCGCATGTCGGCGTGCACAAGCAGAAGCAGGACGGCCTCAACTGGATCGGCGTCTCGCTGCCGCTCGGCAAGGTTAGCTGCGATCAGATGCGCGGTCTTGCCAAGGTCTCGCGCGACCTCGGCGACGGTGAGATCCGCCTGACGGTCTGGCAGAACCTGCTGATATCAGGGGTGCGCGACGAGAACGTCGCGCTCGCCGTCGCCGCCATCAAGCAGATCGGGCTCGCGGTCGAGGTTTCGCACATCCGCGCCGGACTGATCGCCTGCACCGGCAACGCCGGCTGCCGTTTCGCGGCGTCCAACACCAAGCGCAGCGCGGCCGAGATCGGTGATTGGTGCGAGCCGCGCGTCGCCATGGACAAGCCGGTCAACATCCATGTCACTGGCTGCCACCATTCATGCGCACAGCATTACATCAGCGATATCGGCCTGATCGGTGCGCGCGTGCCGGTGAACGAGGACGACACGGTCGAGGGCTATCACCTCTTCACCGGTGGCGGGTTCGGCCCCGACGCGGACGTCGGGCAGGAGGTCTATCACGACCTCAAGGCCGAGGACGCACCGAAGACGGTCGAAGGACTGCTCAAGGCCTATATCGCCCATCGCTCGTCACCTGACGAAACCTTCCTGTCCTTTGCGCGCCGCCATGACGGCGAAACGCTGCGCAAGCTTGCCGATGCACAGGTGTCCGCATGAACCAGATCACGCCTCCGCCGAAACTCGATATCATTCCCGCCAGCGCCCCGTTCTCCGATGCGCAGCGCTCCTGGCTGAACGGCTTCTTTGCCGGGCTGTTGTCGCCTGATGTCGCCGCGCCGCTGTCAGCGGAGCAGGGCGCCGCCGTCATGCAAGGCGCAGCCGGCGACGGTGACGACGGCGAGGCGCCTTGGCATGACCAGACCATGCCGATCGCCGACCGGATGAAGCTTGCGGAGGGCCGTCCCGTCCGCCGCAAGATGATGGCGGCGATGGCGCAGCAGGATTGCGGCCAGTGCGGCTACAATTGCCACGATTATTCGGAGGCGATCGCGGGCCGCAGCGAAGCGCGGCTCAACCTCTGTGTTCCCGGCGGCAAGGAAACCGCGCGGATGCTGAAGTCGCTGTACGAGGAGCTGGACAAGGCGCCGGCGGCCAAGGCGGCTGACAAGACGGACGCGGTGACCGCGCCGGCCGTGACCGTGACGATCGCGGAGCCGGGCCGCTCGCGCGACAACCCCGTGACCGCGACCTTCCTCTCGCGCCGTCTGCTCAACAAGGGCAAGTCCGAGAAGGAAACTTATCACGTCGAGTTCGATCTCTCCGAGAGCAAGCTCGACTACGTCGTGGGCGACAGTTTTGGCGTGTTCGCGCGCAACGAGGTCGGCCTCGTCGACCAGATCATCGCGCTGCTCGGCGCCTCCCACACCACCAAGGTCAATGGCAAGACGTTGCGCGAGGTGCTGATCGACGACGTCTCGCTGTCGCCGGCACCCGACACGCTGTTCGAATTGATCTCCTTCATCACCGGCGGCGCGCAGCGCGAGAAGGCCCGGGCGCTGGCGCAGGGCGAGGACCCCGATGGCGATGCCGCCACGCTCGACGTCATGGCGGCGCTGCAGAAGTTTTCGGGTACGCGGCCGCATCCGGAGGCTTTCGTCGAGGCGCTCGAGCCGCTGCAGCCGCGGCTCTACTCGATCTCGTCCTCGCACAATGCGACGCCCGGAAAGCTGTCGCTGACGGTCGATTCCGTGCGCTACGTCGTCGGCAAGCGCAAGCGCCTCGGTGTCGCCTCGACCTTCCTCGGCGAGCGCATTGGTGAAGGCGAGAATCTCAAGGTGTATGTGCAGAAGGCGCACGGTTTCGGCCTGCCGCAGGACCCAAAGACGCCCGTGATAATGATCGGTCCCGGCACCGGCATTGCGCCGTTCCGCGCCTTCCTGCTCGATCGCAAGGCCACCGGTGCGCCCGGCAAGAACTGGCTGTTCTTCGGCCATCAGCGCAGCGATTGCGACTTCTTCTACCAGGAGGAGCTCAATGCGATGAAGACCTCGGGTCTGCTGACGCGCATGTCGCTGGCCTGGTCGCGCGACGGCGAGAAGAAGTTCTACGTGCAGGACCGTATGCGCGAGGTCGGCCGCGAGGTGTGGACCTGGCTCGCCGAAGGCGCGCATCTCTACATCTGCGGCGATGCCAAGCGCATGGCCAAGGACGTCGAGCGTGCGCTGGTCGACATCGTCGCCCAGTTCGGGGCGCGTTCGACCGACGAAGCCGTCAGTTTCGTCGCCGAGCTCAAGAAGACCGGCCGCTTCCAGGCTGACGTGTACTAAGGCGATCGTCACGCTACTGTCATCCGAGCCGGTTCCAACCGGCTCGAATTTGAACGAATAAGATTCTCGGAACCTGCACCTGGAGAGAATTTACGTCTGCGATGCGGCCTCCTCAAAGGAGGCGCATCGCTATTTCCTCCGGCATCTTGCCTCCCGCCCTGGTTGATCCCTCATAATCCCGCAAATGGGGCGTTGGAGATCGACCATGCGCGAACTATCGGCGGAAGCCAGGCTGCACTTCTACGCGCGCTCGCTCTCGCGTCGGACCGGGGCGAGCATGCATCATTTCGCGCTCTACAGTGCGTTTGCCGTGATCGCGGCGATCGTGTTCGGCACGTTGTCGATACACCCGTTCTAAGATCCTGCTCGGTCTCGTAGGATGGGCAAGCGAAGGTGCCCACCGCCTGTGTCAATCATGCAGAGATCGTGGGCACGGCGCTATGCGCCTTTGCCCACCCTACGGCATCGCGGCACCTGATGTGCCTCACGCCCCGCGCTTGAACGGCGCCACTTCGATCCCTGCATCCTTCAACGCCTGACGCAAGGTCCGCGCGATCTCGACGGCGCCGTGCGTGTCGCCATGAATGCACACCGTGTCGGTGCGCATCTTGATGACCTTGCCCGTCACCGAGACCACCGCGCCGTCCTGCACCATGCGCACCACGCGGTCGGCAATCGCCTTGGCGTCGTGCAGCACCGCGCCGGGCTTCTTGCGCGAGACGAGATTGCCGTCGTCCTCATAGGCGCGGTCGGCGAACACCTCGTGCACCATCGGCAGATTGGCGGCTTCGCCGGCCTTCACCAGCTTGGAATTGGCGAGCACGACGAAGATCAGGCTGGGATCGACCGCCCGGATGCCGGCGGCGATCGCCTTCGCCGTCATGTCGTCCTCGCAGGCGACGTTGGAGAGCGCGCCATGGGCCTTCACATGCGTGACCTTGTGGCCGGCCGCGGTCGCAATCGCCTGCAATGCACCGATCTGGTAGGCGACGAGGTTCTCGATCTCGGACGCCTTCAGGCCCGCGATCGGATGGCGGCCGAAACCGTGCAGGTCGCGATATCCGGGATGGGCGCCGACCGAGACGCCGCGCGCCTTCGCCAATTCCACCGTCCGGCGCATGATGTCGGGGTCGCCGGCATGGAAGCCGCAGGCGACGTTGACCGAGCTTGCGAGCTCGATCATCGCGGGATCGTTGCCCATCTCCCACGCGCCAAAACCTTCGCCGAGGTCGCAATTGAGATCGATTGTCTTCATGGGTTGCTCTCCGCCTCTGGTCGTCGTGTCGTTTATGGCTCCGCCGTCACCTGCCAGGTCCCGGCATCCACGGCGCTCACAGCATAGCCCGCGACGTTGGCATCGCTGAGCGCCTCGATGTTGAGCGCGACGGTGTCGGCAGAGCGCAGGCGATCGGGCAGGTTGCGGATCAGTTGCGCAAATTTCCTCGCCTCGTCCTGCGCCTCGGCCATGCGCACAGCCCTGAAGCGGAACGCGGTTCCCGCCGAGGTCTGGGCGAGGCGGCCGACGTCGGCGGTGATGACGGTTGCGATCTTCGGATAGCCGCCGGAGGTGCCGCGGTCCATCATCAGCGCGATCGGCGAGCCGTTGCCGGGCACCTGGATGCTGCCGTTGACCGTACCGTCGGAGACGATGTTGTGGCCGTGCAGATGCTTGATGGCGGGGCCCTCGAGCCGGTAGCCCATGCGGTCGGAGGTCGCCGAGATCTTCCACTCGCTGTCCAGGAACAGCGCCTTGTTGGCGTCGTCGAACTCGTCGTCCTGCGGCCCCAGCACGACGCGGATCGGACCGCTCACGGGCTTTGGCAGCTCGATCCGCAATTCCGGGGCGCCGCTCGCGGCATCGACCGAAATTTCATCACCGGCCTGGAGCGGGCGCGGGTAGGGGCTGCCGAGGCCGGCGCGGGCATTCACCGCGAGACTGCCGAACACCATCTCGCCTTTGATGGCGCCTTCGATGGCGAGATAGGTGAACGCGCCGCCGCGGGCAAAGCCCAACGTCAGCGTCTCGCCGTCCTTCAGCGTCACCGACGTGTCCATCGGGACCGGGTTTCCGGCGACGTCCGCATTGCGCGGCGCGCCTGAAATTGCAACACGCACGGCGCCATCGCGCGCGGTGAAGGCGGCGCCGAACGGGCCGATCTCTACAGTGGCCGCGAACGGCTCGTTGCCGACCAGCGTGTTCGCCGCAGCCAGCGACAGGCGGTCCATGGCGCCGCTGACCGTCAGACCATAGCGCTGTGCGCCGTGGCGTCCGCCGTCCTGCACGGAGCTTGCCGGGCCGATGCTGGCGACGACGAGCCGGCTCATGCGTCCACCTGCTCGGCGACGATCGCGCCGGCTTCCGCAGCGCGGTCCAGCTCCTCGAAGGTCTTGTGATCGATGGAGAAGAACGTCACGCGGTCACCGGGTTCGGTGAGGAAGGTTGGATCGCGGTGGAGCTGATAGGTTCTGACAGGCGTGCGGCCGAGCAGATGCCAGCCGCTCGGGGCGGCGAGGCACTGGATCCCGGCCTGGACGCCACCGATCGAGATCGTGCCGGCGGGCGTCAGCAGCCGCGGATTTTGCCGGCGCGACATGTGCAGGGATTTGTCGAGGCCGCTGAGATAGGACCAGCCCGGCGTGAAGCCGATCATGGCGACCTTGTAGTCGCCGCCCGCATGCCGGGCGACGATGTCATCAGGCGTGGTGCTCAGCGCCTTGGCGACATCCTCGAGGTCGATGCCATGCTCGCCGCCATAGGCGACGGGAATGCGCCAGCGCCGCGCTTTGGTGACCGGCGGCGGCGGCTGGATAGCGATCGGGAGCAGTTGGTCGCCCAGCGCATCGAAACCGATCTTGCCGGGATCGTAGTGCACCAGCAGCGAGCGATAGGTCGGCACAGTCTCGGTGATGCCATCGATCGGGCTTGCTGCGAGCGCCTTGTCCAGCGCCAGCACGCGTTGGTTGGCATCGTCGTCGATGGTGCGGCTGAACTCGACCGTGACGGCGCTGTCGCCACTGGGCAGAAGGCGGGGCGGGGGGAGCGTCGCGGCCATTGAGCTGTCGAAGAGCTGTCGAAATCGGGCTTTTGCGGGAGCGGGCTCGACCTTGAGTTCCGCCTCACCCCTGCTTCGCGTAAATGCGCCCGCAAGTCCAATAAATTAATGCAGGAGGCCACGATAAGGCTTTGTTATCGCGTCGCATAACAGCCCACCGGCCCTGCGTTATTGATAGCCTCTTGGCCCTTGACGCAAAGCGCCCGGCTCGCAAGATGCGCTCGTTCTTTCCCGCCCATCCGGAGCTCGTCTGTTTCCATGTCGCTGTCCCCCGAAGCCCGCAAGATCCTCGCCGGCATCACCACTGCCACCATCACCACGGTCCTGCTGAAAAAGGGCCTGCGCAACGTGTGGATGCGGGGCGCGCGGCCGCTGCGCCCCGGCCTGCCGCGTCTGGTGGGGCCGGCCTTCACGCTGCGCTTCGTGCCGGCGCGCGAGGATCTGGCGACGCCGGAATCCTGGTCGTCGCCGATCTCGACCCGCACCGCGATCGAGGCGATGCCGGAGGGCTGCATCGCCGTGGTCGATGCCATGGGGATCACCGATGCCGGCATCTTCGGCGACATCCTCTGCGCCCGCATGATGAAGCGCGGCGTCACCGCGCTCGTCACCGACGGCGTCGTGCGTGACGTCGAGGGCGTGCTCGGCACCAACCTGCCGGTGTGGTGCGACGGCTATGCCGCGCCGCCTTCGGTCGCCGGCCTGACCTTCGTCGGCTGGGGCGAGCCGATCGGCTGCGGCGGGGTTGCCGTTTTTCCGAATGACATCGTGGTCGCCGACCAGGACGGCTGCGTGCTGATCCCGCAGGCGATGCTCGAGCACGTGCTCAACGAGGGCGTCGAGCAGGAGCGGATGGAGGCCTGGATCGTCAACGAGGTGAACAACGGCGCGGTGCTGCCCGGCCTCTACCCCATGAACGCGGAAACCAAGGCGCGCTACGCCGCCAGCAAGAAGTAACCAAGCGAGGACCCCATGGAGATCACTGTTGCCGGCACGCGGCTGACCCGCCGCGCGCCCAAGGAAAACTTCACCGGTACCGTGTGGCAAGACCCCATCATCATGGCGCCCGCACCGGCACGGCTGAACTGCTCGCGCGTCGCCTTCGAGCCCGGCGCGCGCACCAATTGGCATCACCATCCGCTCGGGCAGACGCTCTACGTCATCTCCGGCGTCGGCCGCGTCCAGACCAAGGGCGGTCCTGTCAGGGAGATCCGCCCCGGCGACACCGTCTGGATCCCGCCGGGTGAATTGCACTGGCACGGCGCTTCGCCGACCAACGGCATGTGCCACATCGCCATGCAGGAGGCGCTCGACGGGACCTACTCGACCTGGCTGGAGCCGGTCACAGACGCGGAGTACGGCGCGGCGCTGGGCTGAGGCGCACATGTCCCGGATCAGCGGCGCAGCGTTACCGGACGATGCTTCGCATCGCCTAGGCTGCACCGCGCCCGGGACACGGCAACCTACATCCGTTCCGCCGTCCAGGTGCCCGTGCACAGCGCACCGCGCCAGGTGCCGGAGCCCGAGGTGCCGCTGAGCCGGCCGAAGCCGACGGCGCGCTTGATGCCGGTGCTCAAGATGACATTGATGCTGCCGGCGTCCGCCACGCGGCCCGATGCCGTCACCGCGGCGCTGGTCGATGCGATCTGCCCATTGTTGATACCGATCGCGACGGTGGCGCCGTTGCCGCAGGTCTCGCTCGAGGACGAGATCCGCACGTTCCAGGCGCCGTCGAAGCTGGTCGATGCTGCATTTGCCTGTCCGCAGAGCAGGGCGGCGGCCCAGATCGCGGCGAAGATACCCTTGCAAAGATGTCGCATGACACGCCCCATTGGCTGAACCTGCGGGGCATCGTGTCACGACACGGGGCGGACCGATGTGAGGGGTGTCACGGATGCGGTCGGACGGTCCAGCGCGAACGTGTCGGAGCGCCGCCGCATCAGCCGGGCAGAGCCGTGAAAGCTGGCGTTCGTAGCATCACCTTGTTTTCGCGGTGCGATCGATCACGCGCGCCAGCGAGACGGCGGAGTTTGTATCGACCAGCGGGGTCTTGCCGACTGTCTTTCGCAATGCGAACGCCTCGGATGCAAAAAGCTTGTCCGGATCATCAGGGGCGTCCTTGATGCCGGTGAGCAGGCGGATCTGCATGCCCTTCAGGAGCTCTGTCACGGCCGGTTTGGCGATTGTCTTGTCGTTGGGGTCGGCCAGGAGTGCCTCTTCCCAGCCGCGGTGAGCATTCTTGGGTGTCACGCGCTCCACAAGCTTATCGTAGCTGGTCTGGTAGGCGCCGATGGCCACGAGGCGATCGTTTTCGGCGAGCTCAGGCGAAGTGATCACCTCGGAGCGCAGAGTCAGCATCTGCTCGTCTGCATGCTCCAGCTCCCGCTTCATGATGCTGCTTGCAACACCCTGCCAGTGTCGGTGAAATCCGAGCTGCGTGAGAGGGTTGATCGTATCAGGCCCCTCGGGCAGCAGGC
Organism: Bradyrhizobium sp. WSM2793; assembly: GCF_000379585.1. Taxonomy (NCBI): domain Bacteria; kingdom Pseudomonadati; phylum Pseudomonadota; class Alphaproteobacteria; order Hyphomicrobiales; family Nitrobacteraceae; genus Bradyrhizobium; species Bradyrhizobium sp. WSM2793. The sequence continues at coordinate 146,445 of NZ_KB902777.1, forward strand.
TGGCCGTGAACTCTATGGCCAGAAGGCAATAGTCCAGGCCAGACACGCGCTGGCCGTCCAGCAGCAATCTGTCGTCGGTCACCACCAGTCGCTTGGCAACCGCTTCGTCCAGGTCGGGGCCGGCAACCAGGAGATAGCCGCTGCGGGCGAGCGCATTGCCGTCGGCATAGGAGAACAAGGGCGTGACGATGTTGAGTCCGAACAGGCCCGCGACCCGGTCGTAGATCTTTTCAGCCACGCGCAACCCGTCGGAAACGCCCGGCGCGAGCCCGGTCTGTGTGGTCAGGTCGGCCGCCAGTTGCAGGACCTGTTGCGCGACGTCGTGAAACGGAAGGCGGAACAGCCCGACGAACAGGGACAAATTATCCTGCTTCATGGGCGCGCGCCTGACCGCGTAGATATTCTTGAAGTCGACATACCCCGGAGCGGCACCGGCGGCCTTCAGCTGAGCGGCGATCTCGTCATTGCTCAGGATCGTGGGTCGGCGCTGACGTCCGTCGCCGAAGCTGAACTCGGTGAGCACGACGCCGAGCGGAAGGAACGAGCTGAAAAACTTGCCGCCCTCGCGCAAGCCCATTTCGACCATGCGCACGCCGAAATAGCTCGCTTCGGGCTGGAAGGTCTGTCCCGCGGTCATCGCGTTGCCACCGCTCGACGCGACGTAACCGACATAGGGGCGCCGCAACTCGCGGCTCGCCCAGTGTTCCACGACGTTCTTGAGTGTGGCCCAGACTGTCATGACATCCTTCCACTCCAAGCAGCTCAGTGGTTGCTCACTGGCAGCGAGCTGCCCAATCGGTCGACTGCGCCAGCAAGATCGGTGAGAGCCAGATCGGACTTTCTTCGTCGTAGTTCAGGCTTTCCCACGATGCGCGACAGGCTTTGCGGAACGCGACGCAAACGGACCGCGTCTTGTGGAGCTCGTCATAGAACTCCCTGGCGAACTGCGGCGCGCGTTCGTCCTCGACATTCCATCGGAAGCCCAAGGCGTAGGGGATTCCGTTCATCACCAGTTGCTGAACGCAGCCCTTCGAGATGCCACGGCAGGCCGAGAGGTAGACCAGTGTCGTCGTTGAAAGCCCGTCGGATGCCGCCACCCTGTCGAGCTTCAGGCCGACCGCTTGCTGCGGTTGCAGTCCGGGAAGGACGAGGGTTGCGGTTTTCTGGCCATCGCTCCAGGCGTGACCGGCGTAGTGGAGAATGGTCGGCCGGAATGCGTCGAGCTGCTTCAGCAGATAGGGGGCGGCCTCGCCCGGAGGGGCGTCCGACAAGTTGACGACCTTCAAATCGAAACAGCCCGCGGCACCCAGCTCTGTCACGTGCTTCAGTTCGGTATCGATATTGCCAAGCTTGTCGAATTTCTTGCCATCGCAGATCGCGCTGTCGAGCTTCAGATCGGGATGTTCGCCGATCTGAGAACGAACGAACATCAGTTTTGCACCCGGTTTGATCCGCGCCCGCTCACTGGCCCTTCCGCGGACAAAGGATGGAATGCGCCGGACGATCGGCGCATAGAGCAGCACGAATGGCCCATTTTCCTCCGAGAGATAACGTACACTCGCCTCGAAGGGCACCGGATAAAAGCCTGCGTCGCTGATGACGAACCGGAACGACAGTCCCACCAGCCCGCCCGCGGACTTCTCGATCTGCGAGAACAGATGTTCGCCGATCGCTTTGACAACGAAGCTTTTGAACAGGCGTGTTCCGATGTCCCGCGTTTGGCCGAGCCAGTTGTTCAGCGGCATCTCATCGCGCGCATAAGTCTGAGCGGCAGATTTGAGGTCATCGAGATCGCTGATGGTGTTCCAGCGAAGCATAGGAGAGCCGTCTTCACCCGTTCCGAGTCGGCATTCCACCTTGGCGCTATGGATTTCGATCTCGATCACGCGGAACGCGCCCGGAATCGCATCCGTCTCGTCGGGATGCCCGGTGAGCATCGCAATGAACGGGCGCAAGATCCGATGCCGGTGCAGCTGCAGCGCGTCCATCGGCAGGATCAACGCATTGCCTGCTGCTCGGCACTCTTCCTCCAGGTCCGCGCAGGTTCCGAACGAAGGTGCGATGACCAGCACGGAGGTGTGGGGGTCCTGGGCCAGGACGACGGTGTTGAGCACGTGCTTCGCGCCAAGGGTCGTGCGTGTGTCGAATACGGCGCTGGGGTCAGTCGGCAACCGGGCGTCGAGCACGAGCAATTCAGTCTCATTCGCGATGAGCCACTCGCTGGTCTGGTCCGGGGTCATCAGAGGCTTGTCGTACAAGTCCTCCAGGGCCACTCCGGCCGCGAGCAGATGTCCCCGCAGGGTTTCGAACATGCTTGGTTCGGCGGTGGCTATGGCAATCTTTGCTGTCATACCGGTGCCTCCTGCGCGCACAATGGCAGGTTGAACTCGAATCCCGCGCCGTCCAGCTCGATCAGATCGCCGTCGTGCTGTTCGGCAGCCTTGCGAATAGCCTCGACCGCGACGCTGGCCATCTGCCGTGCTCGGTGCTGGCTCTGCTCGATCGGATCCGCCGCCGACGGTGCCAGAGCGTCGGTAATCGTCGCGGGCAGGCGCATAGACACCGAGAGGCGATGCGGCGGCCGTTCCGCGATCGTCACGGTCAACCTGTCGTTCGGCGTGATGCGCAACAACAGCAGAGAGCTGAGGGCGGAGCGAAATGCAAAGCTCAACCTCTTCGTCCATCCCTTGACCAACACCGGATGACGCATCGCAATCTGGTCGACGAGGTCGATCGCGGCACGATCCTCGACGGGAAGGCCTTCGACCTCGTGATAAAGCACTTCCAATACGTCGAATTTCTCGGGGGCCTCCTGCGGCGTCTGCTGAACGGTCAGACGATCGGACAGACGTTCGAAAGTCAGGTCGGCCCTCAGCAGGTGGTTGGCGGCCTGCTCGAGCAGCTCGGCGCAATTCCTCATGAGCTCTGGTTTGCTCAGGAGCGACGCGGCGCCGCGCAGCAGGCCGTCGGCCATCAACAGTGGGGCGCGGGTCTCGCGTGCAACGGCCGTGACGGTCTCTTCCAGATATCCCCAGTCGCTCTCCCGGCTTTGGTCCGCAAGGCTGGTAAACAGCCAGAGTTGATGACCATAATCGTCATTCAACGGCTCGCGATTTGCGAGAGTCGTCAGCTCGGTGCGCGGTGCGTCGCCGATCGTCAGGTGGATGTGAAGACGGTGCTGGATCCCGCATTCCGCCAGTTGCACGGAATCTTCGTTCCGGGCGCCAAATGACGAGAGCTTCTTGTCACGCGCCTGGCCGAAGATGTTCTCGGCTGCACCATTCATGTGGCAGATCGTTCCAACGGCATCCACGATCACGGCCGCCTGCTCGATTCTATCCATGAGCGCGTGCTCGATCGCTTCGTGCCAGCGAGCCGCAAAGATCTGTTCGCAGTCGGCGGCGAGGCCACTTGCCGCGTCCTGATCAGGCCCACGGAACGCGTTGAACTCCGATGATTCCATGTCCAGGATCAGTTCGATCTTGCCATTCACGAACAGGGGGACGGTCATGGCGGATCGCTGATCGGGTGCGGTTTTGATGAAGCCGTAGTTCCTCTCGGTATCGCCGATGTCTGGAACAACCAGAATGCTCCGCTCGGCCAGGCAGCTGCCGAGCATGCCGCTGGACAGCTCCTGGGTGTACTCGGCCCTGCGGTCAGGAGCTTTCACGAGCAGGTTTCGGTCGTTCTTGACGTGCTCGGCGACCAGCACGAACTTGCTGCGGCGGCGATCGACCCGGAACACGCCGACATACTCCCAGCCCAGACATTTCGTGGTGCCTGTGGCCAGCAGCTCGGCGATGACGCGTGCGCTCGTTGCCTTGTTCAAATCGTCCTTGAGTTTGCGCAAGGCGCGTGCCTGGGCGTGTTCCATGGCGGCGTCTGCGGCCTGCAATATCTCCTCGACGCCGAGATTTTGCAGCGTGCGCAGATCCGAGGCCGTGTATTGGTGCTTGCGGGACAGCAGAGCAAGCGAACTTCCAAACCGGCCTCCGGCTTTGCGGATCGGCAATACGATCATCGACTCGAATTCGTCGGCGATGATGGCCTTGCTCACGGGGTTGTCCATTTCCTCCGGATTGAGGCGCTCGACGAACGCGGCCAAATTGTTGTCCCACGTCTTGCCCTGCTCGAGCCAATCGATCACGCCGGGCGGCACCTTGAACCAACGCGTGCTCCACTCCCAGCTGGGTCTGGGAAAGACGGTGACCGCTCGCCAATAATCGCTGAGATCGTTGTAGACCCCGAACGTGCTCATTTCGAACGGGATGACTTTGCCGATGGCCTGAAGCGTTGCCTCGATGATCTCTTGCGGATCATCGTGCTCGGCTAGAATCGTCTTGAGCTCACGACGGGCGCGATCTTCGGCAAGAGGAGCGAACAGCACCAACAGCCCTGCCGAGCTGTTCGGTGCTTCCATGTAAGGTGTTCCGCTCACCCTTGCCAGAACGGAACGACCGTCTTTCGGGCGGAGCCTGACGAAGCTCGAGAAGCCCGTTTGTTTGGTGATCCATTCGGCGAACAGGTTCGTCGTTCCCTCGTCCTCGGATCCGAACACGAGGGAGAGCGACATCTCCTTGAGTTCTGATTCCGAGAAGCCCAGAACCTGCACCGCGCGCTCGTTTGCGAACCGGATCTTGCCTGTCAAGTCGGTGCGGAGCACGCCATCCTGCAAGGCATCGAGGCGGCTCTGTTCAGCGCTCTGGTCGAGCAGGAGTGCGTAATTGCCCGGCTTTCCATCCTCGTCGCGCAACGGGCCGATCTCGACTCTGACCTGACGAACCGTTTCGTGGGTCTGGATGTCCGCGCGCAAACTCGTGTTGTGATTTGCCCGGAGGGCCATGCACACGTCGGCTGCACGGGGTCCGAACAATCCGGAGAAAGCAGCGCCGCGCCTGCAGGGAATGAGCTTGTCGAATGCCGCATTCGAATAGACGATGCGGCCGTCGTTCGCCAGTTCGACGAAGGGAATCTCGCTGTAATGTGCGGCTTCATCGAGCGCGTCATACCGATCCGACAATACGCTCAGCATGGTATTTTGCGATTGCAGGATTTTGCCGACGGTCTGAGCGTCGAAACCGAACTCCGAAACCAGCATCCGCGCTTGCTCGTTGACCAGTGGCTGCAGCGCGGTCGTCAAGCTTGTCTGCCGACTTCGGAGCGCGCCGATCACATGGCGTCGTATGCTTTCCTCCGACATCAACAAGCCGGGGCCCCAGTCACCTGAGACTAGCGATGGCGTCGCACGGAGTTCCTCCATAACAACCTCGCTCGCTTACGCAACTATCGGCGCCGAAAGAAGATCGGCAAATGACTTTTTCAGTTTACTCAATCTCGGCGAAACGGTGCCGACTGCGCGGTAAAACAGGTCGCAAAGGGTCTGGCGATCAATCCAGACTAGAAGCAACTTCGGCGGGCAGAGTATGAAATGGTTCACAATGGGGGCATTTGAATCGAGCGGTCCTACGACACGAGGCCCCGGCTCGCATGGGCGGGGATAGCGACGACTATCCCGGCCAGTCGGATCATAGATTGCAGGTTGTGTGACGAAAACGTCAGCCTACCTGCGCCACGTTGGCTCACGTGCAATCAGCGCCGCTCAATTCACCCGCGTCCAGGTCTGGCCGCCGCAGAACATGCCGCCGAAGGCGCAGCCCTGCACGCGCAGGCGGTCGGTGCCCTTCATCGCGATCGTCGAATCGTAGGTCGAGCCGGAGTTCGGATCGAGGATGCGGCCGGACCATTTCTGGTCCTTGCTGGGCTTCATGTTGATCAGAACCTGCTCGCCATTCTGGTTCGATTTGGAATCAACCGAGTAGCCGCAGAGATTGCTGCCGCATTGCTCGATGCGGACCTTGCCTTCCTTTTCCTCGGTGAGCCAGACGCCGAGCGGCGAGCTGAGGTCGCGTGTGGCCGCGGCTGCCGGAGCCGGCGTGGCTGCGGCCGCCTGGACGGGAGCGGCGGCAGGCGCCGGAGCGGGCGGCGGAGGCGGCGCCGATGGCGCAGTAGCGACGGTCGGAGCGGGCGGTGGAGCCACGGTGGGCGCTGCCTGCTGCTCAGCGGGCGCAGGGGCCGGGGGCGGCGCAGGCGGCGGCAGCACGGCCGTATCAGCCGGCGCGTTGGTGGCGGTCGTGGTCGGCGGAGGCGCCGGCGGTGGTGGCGCAGGAGGCGGCGCCACGGCCGCAGCAGCCGCGGGCGCCTGCACCGCTGCGGGCGGGGCGGCGGGAGCGGGAGCTGGAGCGGCTGGTGCCTGCGGATCGACCGTGGCCTGCTGCGGCGCCTGGTCGTTCTTCTTGGCCTTCTTGGCCTTGGCCTGGCCGGTGTTGTCGTACACGCCGGGAATCTGCACCGTGCCGCGGTCCGGATCGATCCGGATGGTGCGTCCGCCATATTCGAAAGTGTACTGTGCTTGAGCAGCTGTACTCGCCAACAGGAATGCGACCGCGGCCAACAGCTTCCTCATTTCCATCTCCTGAGCAGATAGTCCCGGACCGACGCTTACGCCTCGGTTCGTTCTTCAAAAGTGATCTAGATCACTGTCCTCGGTATAAGTCGTGCGCGTGCCGACCTTGGTTCAATAACGCCGAACTCTGCCCGGAGTTGGGCAGGGCGGCCCCGCTCCAATTTGGCGCGCCTGAGCGGCGAAGATTCAGCGCGCGGCGTCTACCTCCGCGGACAACCCGCATTGGCGGCCTGGTGGGCGCGGGCAAGCGCTGCGTCGTTCGCTTTATCGGCATGAACATCGACCGAACCAACGAGGCAGGCCTTCGTGCCATCGATCGCGAACACGGAGAGCTCCTGGAGCTCCTTCTCATCCTCGCCGACCTGTCGCCAGGTGCGGATCACCGCGGCCCTTGGCACGCCGGCTCGCATGATCCATTGCACCTTTTCGCCGAACGACTTGCCGGCGCCGCGCCATTGCGCGGTCGGCCCGGACACCTTCTCGATTGCGCTCCGAGGCGCAATCGTGACCGATACGATATTGCCTTCGTCGGCAAAGCTCACCACGTAACCGGCCGGACCCGGGCAGGTCCACAGGCCGAGTTCATTTGTCGACACGTCCTTGCAGGCCGGCCCTGTCGCGGGCGTGAACTTCGTCTTCGCGACCGCACCGTGGACCCCGCTGATCCCGAGCGCGATTGCGATTGCCAATTCCCGTCGCATTGCTAGTCGAACCACGCTGCATAGATCTTCTTGTAGCTGCCGTTCTCCATCGAGATATGCAGCCATTGGTCGACGAAGGCCTTCAGCGCCATGTCGCGCTGGAGCCAATAGGCCTTCTCGGAGAAGTCGAACGGTTTTTCGGGATGCACCGCGCAGAGCACGCCGGCGTGCTGCTTCTGCTGGTAGCGCGTCTCGGAGGCGTCCGTCATCATCAGATCGGCGTTGCCCTTGGCGATCTCGTCGAAGATCACGGTATTGTCGGAGAAGACGGTGATCTCGGCGTCCTTGATGTTGGCACGCGCAAAGCGCTCGTTGGTGCCGCCGGGATTGACGATCACGCGGGTGCCCTTCTTGTCGATATCGGGAAGCGTCTGGTACTTGCCGACGTCGGCGCAGCGTGCGATCGGCGTCTTGCCTTCGCGCATGATCGGCGTCGAGAAGAAGCCCTTCTTCTGCCGGTCGAACGTGACCGATACGCCGCCCATGGCGATGTCGAACTGGTCGGCCTCGAAATCCTTCATCAGCTCCGGCCAGGCGGTCGGAACGAACTCGACCTTGACCCCGAGCGCCTTGCCGAGCGCCTCCGCCATGTCGACGTCGAAGCCGCTGAATTTTTGCGTCGCCTTGTCCAGATAGGTGAAGGGCTTGTAGTCGCCGGTCATGCCGACGCGCAAGGTGCCGCGCTTGACGATCTCGTCGAGGCGCGAGGTCGCCTGCTGCGCGTGAGCCGAAATGTTCGTCAGCAACGCCACGGCCGCAGCCGCCAAGATTCGAACAGCCATCCGTACGATCATGTCTTTTCCACCCCTGCGCGAGCTGTCATTGTGCAGCTCTTGAGGGGTGGATTTAGACCAGATGCCAGTCGCTGGCGAGATGGAATTGAAGGGAATCTGGACGTGACGATCTCGATGTACGAGGCTCTGTCGGCCTCTTCGTCCCGCATTTGCGCAACCTGTCGGGACTGCTCGACAAGGGCGTGGCGTATGCGGAGGCGCGCAAGTTCAATCCGGCCGTTCTGCTCGGTATGCGGCTGGCCCCGAACATGTACGATCTGGCGCAGCAGGTCGGCGAGGCCTGCCGGCATGCCGTGGTCGCCCCGGCCTTGCTTGCGGAGCTCGAGCCGGTGGCGCTGCCGGCGCTGGAGCACGACATGGCCGGGCTTCAGGCGCGGATCGCAACCTCGATCGAGTTCATCGAAAGCCTGCCGCGTGCGGAGATCGATGCGGCGGCGGAACGGAATGTCTTCTTCAGGCTGAAGAACGGGACCGAGCTGCCCTTCACCGGGCGAGCGCTGCTGCTGACGTTCAGTGTCCCGCAGTTCTTCTTTCACGTCACGACCGCCTACGACCTGCTGCGGCATGCAGGTGTCGAGCTGGTGAAGAAGGATTATCTGGGAAGGAAGTAGTTGGCGAGGCTCGGTGTGCACCTCTCCCTTCGGGAGAGGTGCACGGAGACCTGGGGCCGGAGCGCTAGGCTTCGCCCTTGCGCTCGTAGTCGGCGAGCGAGCTGCGGCCGGCGATCTCGCTGCGCAGCTGCTCGAAGCGCCTGTTCGCCTCGTCCTGCTGGACGTCGACGAAATGCACCGCGGCCTCACTCGTCATGGGGCCGCTGACCACGGGCGTGGACTGTTCGCCGATGGTCTCGTGGACGTAATACTGGCCGTCATCGCCGCGATGGACCGTCCATTTCAGGCGGATCGCCACCATGGGGCCGGGCCCGACCTTGCTGTAGCCGTCGGCATCGGTGTGCTCCGGCACCAGCGGCTGCTCTTCGACCATTGGATGCTCGTCGACTGACTGATGCTCGTCGACTGACTGATGCTCGTCGACCGACGGATGCTCGTCGACAGCCGAATACTCATCGACGACCTGATGCTCGTCGGGGTCCACGTGCTCGCGCTCTCCGGCAACCACGATCTCCGTCTCGGTCTTGCGAATGACGAGGACGGGCTCGGGGTGCTCCAGGATGCTGGCGATGGTCGCCAGCGCGTGGTCGGTCGGGTCGATCTCTGACAAGGGTTGATCCTCCAGCTCGGCACGGCCGGCTAGTCCTGTCCCGCTGCCGCCGCGCTTCCGTCACCATTACGCGCGCTTGATTAAGGCTGAGTTGGGGCTCGATCTGCACCAAAATGGGACGCATTCTGGCCTTCCGAAGGCGGGTGGACTAAGCATGATCCGGAAAAGTGCGCAGCGGTTTTCCGAAAAGATCATGCTCAAACAATAACTAAAGCGCGATGACGATTCATCGCGCTTTGTCCATCCGCTTTCGGCTTGTTCAGCCCAGCACGTCCTGATTGATGATGTTCTGCCGGATGGGATCGCCGTCCAGCACACTCAGGATGTTGCGCGCGGTCTGCTCGCTCATGCGGCTGACCGCCTCCACCGTGACGCCGGCGACGTGCGGGGCGATGATGACGTTGGGCAGCGCGAACAGCGCGTTGCTGACCGGCGGCGGCTCCACCTCGAACACGTCGATGCCGGCGCCGGCGAGCTTGCCGGAGACCAGGGCGTCGTACAGCGCGGCTTCCTTCACGATGCCGCCGCGCGCGGTGTTGATGAGATAGGATTTCGGCTTCATCCGGCCGATCCGCGCTGCATCGAACAGACCGACGGTTTCCGGCGTCTTCGGGCAGTGGATGGTGACGAAATCGGCGTGAGGCAGCGCGACGTCGAGGTCGGCGACGGGCTCGCAGCCGGCGGCCTTGATCTCGGCGGCTGGCTTGTAGGGATCGTAGACCTGCACGGTCATTTCCATCGCCAGGCACCGCTTGGCGGTACGGCTGCCGATGCGCCCGAAGCCGATGATCAGCACGGTCTTGCCGTACAGATCGAACGGCAGCATGCCGAGCCGGTCGGCCCATTTGCCGTCCTTGACGCAGGCGTGCAACTCGTTCGCGCGCTTGGCCAGCGTCAGCATCATGAACAGCGCCTGCTCGGCGACCGAGGGCGAGTTGGCGCTGCCCGCGACCATCAGCGGCACCTTGCGGCGGGAAAGGGCGGGCACGTCGACGGCGTCGTAGCCGACGCCGATGCGGGTCACGACCTTCATGTCCTTGGATGCCTCGAGCTCGGTCTCGCCGAAGGCGGTGGCGCCGAGCGCCACGCCATGGACCGGCGCATGGCTCTTCAGCAAGGCCTCGAAATCCCTGGCCGAAATCAGGTTCGCAAACTCGACGAGCTCGATATCGTCCCGCTGGGTGAGGAGGGCGCGTGCCCCTTGCGACAAAGTTTGTGTAACGAAAATCTTCTTCTTGTTGGTCGCCATCGTCCCCTGCCTGCGCGAGTTTCTTGGACCGGCGTCACAACACGACGCCGGTCGCCTCGTTTAGCAGGTGCATGTTATTGAGGTCCATCGCCAAACGCATGGGTGCCCCGTCCTTGGCGCCGGCGTTGGGATCGACGCGGCCGCAGATCGGCGTGCCCTCGAGCCCGAAATAGACCAGCGTCTCCATTCCCATCGGCTCGGTGACGTCGAGCACGGTCTCGAAGGTCTCGACGCCCGGCCCCAGATGCGCATGCGACTCGGTGAGATGCTCGGGCCGCAGGCCGAGCAGCAGCTTGTCGGTGCGCGGCAGCGCGTTGTAGCGCGCCGCGCGGGCCGGCGGCAGCGCGAACGCGATGCGGTCGGTGAGCCGGATCTGGAGCGTGCCGCCGGCGTCCTCGAGCCGGCACGGGATGAAGTTCATGGCGGGCGACCCGATGAAGCCGGCGACGAAGCGCGTGGCCGGCTTGTGGTAGAGCTCATTCGGGGTGCCGATTTGCTCAATCTTGCCCTTGTTCATCACCACCACACGGTCGGCCAAGGTCATCGCCTCGACCTGGTCGTGGGTGACGTACACGGTCGTGGTGCGGACCTTCTGGTGCACCTTCTTGATCTCGATCCGCATCTGCACGCGCAGCTTGGCGTCGAGATTGGACAGCGGCTCGTCGAACAGGAAGACCTTCGGGTTGCGCACGATGGCCCGGCCCATCGCGACGCGCTGGCGCTGGCCGCCCGAGAGCTGTTTCGGCTTGCGGTCGATCAGGTCGGTGATGTCGAGGAGGCGGGCGGCTTCCGTGACCCGCGCCTTGATCTCGGCCTTGGGATAATGCTTCAGGCGCAGCCCGAACGACATGTTCTCCGCGACCGTCATGTGCGGATAGAGTGCGTAGTTCTGGAACACCATCGCGATGTCGCGGTCTTTCGGCGGCACGTCGTTGACGACGTCGCCGCCGATCATGATGTCGCCGTCGCTGATGTCCTCGAGGCCTGCGATCATCCGCAGCGTCGTCGACTTGCCGCAACCGGAGGGGCCGACCAGCACGATGAACTCGTGGTCGGCGATATCCAGATCGATGCCGCGCACGGCTTCGACGTCGTCGTAACGCTTAACCACTTTCCGCAAAGCAACGTCAGCCATGAGACATCAACCCTTTGTCGCACCGGCGGTCAGGCCGGCAATGTAGTAGTCCATCAGGAAGGCGTAGATGATCAGCGGCGGCGCCGCGCCGAGCAGCGCGCCGGTCATGATCTGTCCCCAGTTGAAGACGTCGCCCTTGATCAGCGTCGTGGTGATGCCGACCGGCAGCACCAGTTGGTCCACCGAGGTCGTGAACACCAGGGGATAGAGGAACTGCGCCCAGGATACGGTGAACGCGAAGATGGTCGCGGCGATCAGGCCGGGCAGCGCGACGGGGATGAAGATCCGCGTCAGGGTCTGCAGCCAGGAGGCGCCGTCGATCAGCGCGGCCTCGTCCAGCTCCTTCGGGATCGAGGCGAAATAGCCGATCATGATCCAGGTACAAAACGGCACCGTCAGCGTCGGATAGATGAACAGCAGCACGTACCATCTGTTGAGCAGCGTGATGCCGGTGATGTCCTGGACCATTCCGAGCACCTTGAACAGGGGAATGAACAGAAGACTGTCCGGGATCAAATAGGTGAGGAAGACGCCGGTGGCCAGCGTCGCCGAGCCCCAGAACTTCATCCGGGCCAGCGCAAAGGCGGCAGGGATGCTGATCAGCATCGTGATGATGACGACCACGATCGACACGATCGACGAATTCCAGAAAAAGCGCAGGAACTGGTTCGAGCTCAGGAGCTCGACATAATTCGACAGCGTCGGATGGAACACCCACCAGGGATTGGTCGCCGCCGATATTTCCGCGCTGCTCTTGAGCGAGGTGATCAGCATGTAGATCGGGGGCGTCAGGAAGAAGATCGCAAACAGCACCAGGAAGAAATAAGACCAGCGCAGCGCCCAGGTGCGGTCGCGGCTCATGCTGCCGTATTTGATCTTGCGGGAGGGGCCGGCCTTGTCGATTGCAAGCGTGCTCATCAGGCTTCATTCCCGCGTTTGTTGACATCGCGCAGGATGAAGATCGCTGCGACGGCGAGGATCGGCACCATGAACAGGGAGACGCAGGCGCCGAGCGGAATATCGCTGCTCTGGATGCCGACCTGGAATGCCCAGGTGGCGAACAGATGCGTCGTATCCAGCGGGCCCCCTGACGTCAGGATGCGCACGATGTCGAAATTGGCGAAGGTCACGATCAGCGAGAACAGCGTCGTGATGGCGATGATGTTGCGCATCATCGGCAGCGTCACGTACCAGATCCGCTGCCACCAGTTGGCGCCGTCGATCGCCGCGGCCTCATAGAGCTGTTCGGGCACGGATTTCAGCGCGGCGAGGTACATGATCAGGAAGAACGGCGCGCCGTACCAGACATTGACCAGGATGACGGAGAAGCGCGCCCAGAAAGTGTCGCCGAGCCAGGGGATCGGACCGACGCCGAAGAAGGACAGCGTGTAGTTGAAGGCGCTGTAGGAGGGATCGAACAGCCACAGCCAGGCCAGCGTGCTCATCGCCGGCGGAATCACCCAGGGCACCAGCAGCATGCCGCGCCATTTGCGCTGCTTCTTGCCCGGAATGTTGTGGACGAAATGCGCGACGATGAAACCGATCAGCGCCTTGAAGACCACCGCGGTGATGGCGAAGATGCAGGACTGCCGCACCACCATCCAGAACGTCTCGCGCTTGAACAGGAAGGTGAAGTTGCTGAGGCCGACGAACTTCGTCATCGCCTTGTTCAGCGTCGCGAGGTACACCGAGTAGAAGGCGGGGTAGAGCACGAGCAGGACGATCAGTAGGATCAGCGGAAGCGTCAGGAAGAACGCCACCGTCGATTTCCGTCCGAGCGCGTTGCGCAGGCTTGATCCCTTCCGCGCGCCCCTTGCACGGACGGCGCGACCTTGCTCGACGACGACATCGGCCATCTCAGCTTCCTTGAATCAGCTCTATTGGATCTACTTCTTTGTCCAACCGCGAAGCCGGCCATTGGGGTGGGCTTCCCGGCCATGCGAATTCGATGACGGGATGCAGGCGGCTCACGCAGATGGCGTGAACCGCCCCGCACACCCCACCTAGCTCCGCATGAAGCCTTCGCACTCGCCCTCGGCCCAGGCGAGGGCCTGATCCATGGTCTCGCCGCGTGCAAAACGCAGCGCCATCTTGGTCAGCGTCGCCTGGAAATAGATCTGCTGCGCGATCTTGGGCGGTGCCGGGGACGCCGCGATCGACAGCGTCTGATGCTTGTAGGGGTCGGGATAGTGGAAGAGCGTTCCCTTCGGCGGCCCTTCCTCTTCCCATGTCTTGAGCTTGGTCATGTTGGCGTAGGCCGGCAGGTCGTAGCCGCCGCTCACCGCGACGAACTTCTCGATCGACGATGGCGAGGACATGTGAACGAGCAGGCTCTTGGCCGCCTCCTTGTTCTTGCCAAAACTCCAGACACCCCAGAAATAGGGCAGGTACGGTGCAAACCGGCCCTTCGGACCGGACGGGAATCCGTGCGTCCAGCACTGCTCGGCAACCTGCGGCGCATCGCGCTTGGCGACGGCCCAGGCGCTCGGCGGATTGAGGATCATCGCGCCGCGGCCGGAGATCAGCCATTTGTTGTTGGAGGCGTCGTCCCAGGACGGCGCATCCGGCGGCAGGAAGGCGATCAGCTTCTTGTAGAACTCCATGGCCTGGCGAACCTGATCGGTCTTCACCGTGATGTCGCCCTTGGCGTTGACGAGCTCGGCGCCGAACGACTGGAAGATCGCGCCGGCGGTGTCCACGCTGTCGGTGGTCTCGCCGAGACCGATGCCGAACGGAACGCCGGCCTTGTGGCAAGCCTCGGCTGCCTTCAGGAAGGTCTCCATGGTCCAGTTCTCGACCTTGGGCGGGCCGCCGACCGGGTACATCTCCTGCACGTCGATGCCGGCATGCTTCTTCATCAGGTCGATGCGGGAGCAGGGACCCTTGATCTGGCTGCCGGGTGTCGCGGGCACTGCGAGCCATTTGCCGCCCGACTGCCCGAGATATTTGACCGTGCCGTTCACCTCACCGTTCTGCTTGAGAAGCGGCTCCATGACGTCGTTGAGCGGCTCGAGATTCTCGGCATAGGCCTGCGGCCACCAGCTCGGCATCTGCAGGATGTCATGACCAGACTTCGCCTGGGCTTCGGCCGCAGCGGTCAGCTCGATCTTCTTGTTGTTGCTGGTGATGTAGTCGATGGAGACTTCGACCTTCTCCTTCGCGGCCCATTCGTTGACGAGGTCGGTCGAGGCCTTGTTGGCGCCCGGCACCCAATGGTCCCAGAAACCGATCGAGAGTTTGCCGGCGGCGTAAGCGCCCCGGACATAGGGCGCTGTGATCAGCGCCGCGGAGGACATTGCAGTGGCAGCCACAAATTGACGTCGCGTCAGTGTCTTGCGTGACATCTCGTTTCCTCGCCTGGGTGTTTGTTGTTGGAGTTTCCTCTAAGACTTCTTTTCCGAGTTCTTGTTGTTGGATTTTCTTATTGATGCCGTCGGCCCAGGTGAACAATTCACGCAGGCCGCAGCAAATTGGTAGCGCGATCAGATCATGATTGACCGCGTCTGTCGAGAAAGCCGAACGGCTCGCGCCTAGAACTAACGTTGCGTCCTCGAACGCGGCAGCGCCGTGCCGGTGGTGAGCTGCGATCGCTTGTTTTGCGACGCACACGTCGCGAGAGCCGGCCTGGAACGATCTGTGCGCAATTACGCCGCAGTTTCGAATAAGCCTGCATAACCGCTTCGCGCGAAAGACTTTTCGGGCGTGGACAGCATTCGGCCGCGTCTGGACCGCGAAGCGGCGGAAACGATAGAGTTGCAGCTGGCGGGTGACTCCGCCCCAACACGCCAGTCAGATCGACGATGGAGACGAGAATGATCAACCCGGCGCCGTCTGCGCGGCTTCACATGCGGCGATGGTTCGCACTGGGGGCCGTGCTTACGCTGCTGCTCGGTGCGGCCGCAGTGGCCCAAGCTCAAGGCCTGGTCAAAGGCGTTCAGGACGGCGCGGCGGCCGGAAACAAGGCGGCAGGTCCCGTCGGTGGCGTGCTCGGCGGTGCAATCGGCGGCGTGGTCGGCGTTTTCACCGGCGTGCTCGGCGTCGGCAACAACAATGGCAATCAGGCCCCGGCCGCCAGGGATGCTGGCAAGGACGCCAAGCAACAGGGCGCGGCCAAGGACAAGGATGCCAAGGACAAGGATGCAAAGGCCGCCAAAGCAGGCAAGGGCGCCAAGGCGAGCAAGGAGGCCAAGAACGCACCGCAAGGCAAGGATAATAAGGATGTCACCGTCCTCACCCAGGCCGGCGCGCCGCAGCAGACCGCCGAGCAGATCGTCGCCAACAGCGATTCCTATATCGAGCGGATCAAGACTCAGCTGAATCTTACGGCTGATCAGGAGAAGCACTGGTACGGCTTCTCGAGCGCAATGCACTACCTTGGGCATAATGGTGCAGAGCGGCTCAACTTGCGGGTTGCGCGCGCCAAGCGGGATCCGCCCGACGACATTATCGAGCAGATGCGAAACGAGGCGCAGTTCCTGATCGACCGCGCCGCCGACCAGCGCAATGTCGCCGACGCCGCCGAGCCGCTCTTTTCGAGCCTCGATGACAAGCAGAAGCAGGTCTTCATTCAGGAGATGGTGCGGCTGAGCCACGAACGCGGATTGGATTGATCAAGTTGAATCGGATCGGGCGCGTCTGAATTAACGGAGCCGGCCACGAATTCGTGAATCCTCTCCAAAATTGAGGTATGATTATCTTCGCAAGCTGACTGCGGGGTTGATATGGCGGACGGACTCTCCGTTTTCCTGGTCGAAGACGAGGCGTTGATCCGGATGATGATCGCCGACATGGTGACGGAACTCGGCCACCACGTCGTTGCGGAAGCGGACAATGTCCGGGACGCCAGCGCGTTCGCCATGACCGCGCAATACGATATGGCCATCCTCGACATCAACCTGATGGGCCTTTACGTCGATCCCGTCGCCGACCTGATCGAACGTCGCGGAAAGCCGTTCATGTTCGCCACGGGGTACGGTCCGGAATTGCTGCCGTCCTTGCTCAGACGCAGGCCGATCCTGCGCAAGCCGATCGCTATGGATCAGCTCAAGGCGATGATCGATTCCATGTTTCCGGGAGCCCCGGCCAAAGCGCCGCACTGAGTGACGGCGAGGACGCCGCACTGGTGACGGCGAAGACGCCGCACTGAGATAGCCCAACGAAAATGGCCGCCCGTCAGGGGCGGCCATTTGGCGGCAGGATTTGTCGTGGTCTCAGATCAGGCCGGCGCCGAGGTCGATGCCGTACGCCATCAGGCCGAACGAGGCGACCAGGCCCGTGCAGCAGAACAGCAAGATGGTCTTGAAGGACGAATCGGCGAAACGCGTTTCGACGACGGCCGGCATCGCGGCGATCGAAATCATGCTCATGTCATTGCCCCCTTGTTGACCCTGAATTGCATCAGGTGAGGGAACCCTAGGGCAAAAAGTTTGACGTCAGATTGGGGGACATCCTTAACGGAATCCCAATCGGATTCCGCAACTCTCCGGCGCTGCGGGCCGGATTGCAAGTCTCAGTTGCGGCCGTTCTTCAGCACCCTGGCAATGGTGTGGGCCGTCATGGCCGCGCGGTCGGAAGCGCGCTGGGCGGCCAGCCGGTCTCGGGCCTTTTCCTCGATCAGAAGGTCGATCAGCGCCAGCCGCTTGTCTTCGTCATCCGCCTCGCTCAGCAGGCGATGATAGCGGTGGTAGTCGAAACCAAAATCCTGCTTACGCATGTCACGCCCCCGCAACTACGCCACACACAACACACGGCAGGATTGTTTCTCATCCGGAACACGCAGGCAAGCACGTTCATGTATGGAACCGCGCGTGCGCGGCAATCAGCTGTGCATTAATGGAACCGTGACCAGAAGGACGACCGAACTTCAGTTTGGATTTGAGTCGGCGAACATCTTCAGGCCGACGAAGCTCGCGTCTGGCTTCGTCACGAGCTTGGTCGGGATGTTGCGCAGATAGTCCTGGAAGCGCCCCTTGGCTTCGAAGCGCGCCCGGAACGCAGAGGCGAGAAGGAACTCGGGGAAACGCGGCACGATTCCGCCGGCGACATAGACACCGCCGCGGGAACCGAACGTCACCGCAAGATTGCCGGCGACCGAGCCAAGGATGGCGCAAAACATCTCCAGCGTTGCGCGGCTGACGGGACAGGTGCCTTCCATCGCGGCCTTGGTGATGGCGGCAGCATCGCGATGCGGCACCTGGGCGCCGTCAACCTCAGCCAAGGCCTCGTAGAGGTTTTGCAGCCCGGAACCCGAGAGCGCGCCGCGTTCGATGGAGACGTGGCCAAGGCGGCGGCGCAAGCACGCAATCACACGTTCCTCGCGCTCGTTCTCCGCCGGCAGGGTCGCATGTCCTGCTTCGGTGACGACGGCGAGGCGCGCGCCGTGGCGTTCGACCAAACAGGAGACGCCAAAGCCGGTTCCGGGGCCAACCACCAGCAACGGCTCTCCGGCCAGGCCGTTTTGTCCGCCGAGCGGGATCAGATCCGCAGGCTGCAAGGCGGGCAGGGACCAGGCCACCACCTCGAAATCGTTGAGCACATGGACGCTGTCGAAGCCGAGAGCCGGCTGCAGCTCGTTGCCGTCGATGACCCAGGGACTGTTGGTCATGACGCAGCGGTTGTTGGTGACGGGGCCTGCCACGGCCAGCACGGCTCTTTGCGGCGGCTCGCCGCCGGACCGGCGCGCCAGCACGTCCGCGATGGCTTCGCGGACGGTCGGGAAGTCGGCGACCTTCACATAATCGATCGGTCCGGTCTGGTCGCCGCTGCCGAGGTCGCCGCGGCCCAATTCGCTCCGGCTCAGCGCGAAGCGCGCATTGGTGCCGCCGATATCGGCGAGAAGTATCTGTCCTGTCTTGCCGATATTCATGACTTCGTGGCCGCCGCCGCCTTGCGGCACGACAACCCTGTCCTCCAGTCCTTCGACCCGATCCGCGCAGTCACGGACAGTGCGAGAATCCGCCCTTGGGTGCGCCTAGTCAACACGGACGAGGCCAAACCGTTGCATCATGGCGGCCGTCTGGCGACCAATTCGCGCGGCGCGGGGCGGTTGCGAAGCTGCGCGGGAAGGCCGACACTCAGGGGACTTGTCCGGTGCCGGCGCGCCGGGCCCAGCGAATGAGACCGGCGATGAAGATTTCCGACCGCGACGTGCTGCTGGTGATCGACGTGCAGAACGACTTCTGCACCGGCGGGGCGCTTGCCGTGCCCGGCGGTGAGAAGGTCGTCCCTGCCATCAACCGAATCGCCCAAAAATTCGCCAATGTGGTGCTGACCCAGGACTGGCATCCGCGCGACCACGTCTCGTTCGCGCCGAACCATGCGGGCAAGCAGCCGTTCCAGACCATCGAGCTCGACTACGGCACTCAGGTGCTCTGGCCGGCGCACTGCGTGCAGGGTACCTCGGGGGCGGAGTTCCATCGCGATCTCGACGTCGTCAGCGCGAGCCTCGTGGTGCGCAAGGGCTTTCGCCGTGGCATCGATTCCTATTCGGCGCTGTTCGAGAACGACAAGCGAACGCCGACGGGCCTGCTTGGATATTTGCGCGAACGCGAGCTGAAGACCGTGATCGTCGCCGGCCTCGCGCTTGATTTCTGTGTCCGCTTCTCGGCGGAGGATGCCCGCAAGGCAGGGTTCGAGGTCGCCGTCATCGAGGACGCCTGCCGTGGCATCGATCTCGACGGCTCGGTCGCTGCGGCCCATCGGAGTTTTCGCGACCTCGGCATCTCCATCGTGAGCCTCGAGGCGTTCCTGTGACGATCGTGAGATGGCCATGGTGAAGCGGACCGGCAAACAGAGCGGCGCACAGGGGGCTGCCCCAGACGACCCGCTGCTGTGGCCGTTTGCAGCGGCGCGCCTTGCGATGGACAGCTGCTTCTGGTGGCTGGAGCGCGGTCCCGCGGAGCAGGGCGACAGCACTCTGCCCTGGACGACGCCGAGCACCGTCGCGCTCGAGCTCGCGACCATGCGCCTGCGCGATTGCTCGCAGACGCGGTCCGGCCAGCCGGCGCTGGTCTGCGCGCCCTATGCGCTGCATCGGGCCCTGATCGCCGATTTCGCACCCGGCCACAGTGTAGTGCAGTCGCTGCAAGCCGGCGGCATCGACCGGGTCTATCTCGCCGATTGGCGGTCGGCGACGCCGGACATGCGCTATCTCTCGATCGACAGTTATCTCGGCGATCTCAACGTCGCCATCGACGAGATCGGCGCGCCGGTCGATCTGGTCGGCTTGTGCCAGGGCGGCTGGCTGTCGCTGCTTTATGCGTCGCGCTTTCCGGCCAAGGTGCGGCGGCTGGTGCTGGTCGGCGCTCCCGTGGATCTGTCGATCGAGTCCTCGTTGTGCCGGCTCACCCGCAACGCGCCCGAGATGGTCTACGACCAGCTCGTCGTACGCGGCGGCGGCAATGTCCGCGGCGAGGAGATGCTGCGCTTCTGGTCCAAGGCGCCGAACCGCGATGATATCGTAACGGCGTTGCAGAGAGACCTGTCGGACGAGGAGGGCGCGGCGCTGCTCGCGCGGTTCGACCGCTGGAACGCCGAGACGCTCGATCTGCCGGGCAAATATTATCTGGAGATCGTCAACCGGATTTTCCGGGAGAACCAGATCGCTAGCGGCAGTTTCGTCGCTCTTGGTCGCACGGTCGATCCGAGGGACGTCAAGGCGCCGGTCTTCCTGCTGGCCGGGCTCGACGACGAGGTCGTGCCGGCTGCGCAGGCGCTCGCCACTGCGGGCCTCCTCGGCACGGCGCCGGCCTTCATTGCGGCGGCTTCCGAGCCGAGCAATCACCTCGGCCTGTTCATGGGTGCGCGCACCCACGCGCATGCCTGGCCACGGATCGCCGCCTGGCTGCGCGACGATCTGTCCGGCGTGCTGGCCCGCAGCGCCTGAGCTCGCAAAGGTACCGGGCAGACCAAGGCGCTTGGCAGACGTCGCCGGGCAGACCGCGGCGCAAATCCGTTATGCATGACCGCGGATGGCCTGCACGGGACCGGGTCGATGGGCTACATAGGGACTGGAGCTGACGGCTGCGGCAGCGAAGAGATTAAGGGTACTGCGCTCGATGACTTTCCACTCGATCTACGCCCACGGATTTGCGCGCGTGGCGGCCTGTGTCACCACGTCCCATGTCGCCGATCCCTCGGCCAACGCCAAGGCCGTGCTGGCGGCGGCCAATGCCTGCCATGAGCAGTCGGTGGCGGTCGCGGTGTTTCCCGAGCTGTGCCTGTCCGGCTATGCGATCGAAGACCTCGTCAAGCAGGATCCGCTGCTCGATGCGGTCGAGCGCGGCCTCGTAGGCATCGTCGAGGGCTCGGCGGGGCTGATGACGGTCCTGATCGTCGGAGCGCCGCTACGCTTTGGTCATCGCATCTACAATTGTGCCGTCGTCATTCACCGCGGCAACATCCTCGGCGTGGTGCCGAAGACGTACCTGCCGACCTACCGCGAATTCTACGAAGGGCGGCATTTCGCCTCCGGCGCCGGCATCGCCGGGGAGACGATCGCGTTCGGCGGGCTGCATGCGCCGTTCGGCGTTGACCTCTTGTTTGCGGCCGAGGACGTTCCGGGCCTCACCATCGGCGTCGAGATCTGCGAGGACATGTGGATCCCGGTAACGCCGGCCTCGGAGCTTGCACTCGCGGGCGCCAGCGTGCTCATCAACCTCTCGGGCAGCCCGATCACGATCGGCCGGGCGCGTTCGCGCGCGCTGCTGTGCCAATCGACGTCGGCGCGCTGCCTCGCGGCGTACGTCTATTCGGCCGCTGGGGCCGGGGAATCGACCACGGATCTTTCCTGGGACGGCCAGACCTCGATCTATGAGAACGGCGTGCTGTTGGCCGAGGGCGAGCGGTTCCGCCAGGGCGGCCAGATCACGCTGGCCGACGTCGATCTCGATCTGCTCAGGCAGGAGCGTGCCTCGATGGGGACGTTCGACGACAACCGCCGGCAGCGCGAGGCGTTTTTCCGCAAGGTGACATTCGCGCTGAAGCCGCCGGCCGCCGATATCGGCTTCCTGCGCAAGGTCGAGCGCTTTCCGTTCGTGCCGAGCGACGAAAGCCTGCTCGAGCAGGATTGCTACGAGGCCTACAACATCCAGGTCGCCGGCCTCGTGCAGCGCATGCGCGCCACCGGCACCAAGCGCGTCGTGATCGGCGTGTCGGGCGGGCTTGATTCCACGCATGCGTTGATCGTCGCCGCCAAGGCGGTCGACTTGCTCGGTCTGCCGCGTGAGAACATCCTGGCCTACACCATGCCCGGTTTTGCCACTGGCAGCGAAAGCAAGACCCACGCGCTGGCCCTGATGCAGGCGTTGCAGACGAGTTGGCAGGAGCTCGACATCCGCACCACGGCGACGCAGATGCTGAAGGACATCGGCCATCCCTTCGGCAACGGCGAGAAGGTCTACGATGTCACCTTCGAGAACGTGCAAGCGGGACTGCGCACGGACTACCTGTTCCGACTCGCCAACCATCACGGCGGCATCGTCATCGGAACCGGCGATCTCTCCGAGCTCGCGCTCGGCTGGTGCACCTATGGCGTCGGCGACCAGATGGCGCATTACAACGTCAATGCCGGCGTGCCGAAGACGCTGATCCAGCATCTGATCCGCTGGGTGATCTCATCGAAGCAGTTCAGCGACGACGTCAACCGGACGCTTGGCTCGATCCTGGTCGCCGAGATCTCGCCCGAGCTGGTGCCGGTCGAGCCCGGCGAGAAGCCGCAGAGCACCGAAGCATCCGTCGGCCCTTACGAGCTGCAGGATTTCAACCTGTTCTACACGCTGCGGTTCGGCATGCGTCCGTCCAAGATCGCCTTCATGGCGCAGCACGCGTGGAAGGATGTCGCCAAGGGCGAATGGCCGCCGGCGTTCCCGCGCGACCGGCGCAAGGCCTATGATCTCAAGGACATCCGCCGCTGGCTCGAGGTGTTCCTGCGCCGCTTCTTCGCCTTCAGCCAATTCAAGCGCTCGGCGATGCCGAACGGCCCGAAGGTCTCGGCGGGCGGCTCGTTGTCGCCCCGCGGCGACTGGCGCGCGCCGTCGGATTCGAGCGCGGCGGCATGGCTCGAGGATCTCGAGCGGAACGTGCCGAACTGATCGGGACGGCGGATCGTTGGGGAGATGATCTGATGTCGGCAGTGGATGGAGCGGAAGCGGAGGAGGCCAGGGTCGTCAACGGCCTCTATATCTTCGACATCGAGATGCGCGACGGCAAGCGCGGGCAGGCGAGGGGTGTCGTCGTGCTGTGCGACGGACGCATCATGGGCGGCGACAGCTATTTCTACTACACCGGCACCTACACCTTCCGGAACGGCAAGTGGCGGGGCGATATGATCGTTAATCAGCACACCGAAGCGGTCGGCAGGACGCTTGCGTTCGGAGGCAGGGAGGTCACCTGCGGCTTCTCGGGCGACTACTCCGCCGGCGGCGCCGAGGTCGAAGGCATGGCGCTGGTCGGCAAGACCACCGTGACATTCAGGGCCCGCCTCACATTGAAGGATGCGATGTAAGTCCGCGTGACCGGCCCTCGTTCCTGCTCAGGAACCTTCGCACCCACAGAACGTTCGCGTCTGTTGTTGCGAATTGTCGAGGAGAGGGACCATGCGTCAACACTTGATGTTATCGACTGCGGCCGTCGGGATCATGCTCGCGTCCGGCATTGCCTACGCCCAGGCGCCCGGTGAGCGCAGAGACGAGCCAAAACGGACCGAGGAACCGGCGAAAGGCGCCGCGCCCCAGCGCGGTGGTGCAGCTCAAGAACGGGTTCAAGAGCGCGCCCAGGGCGCACAAGAGAAAATGCAGGGAGCCGGCCGCGAGGAGAAGGGCGGCGGCCGCCGTGCAGACGAAGAGAAGGGACGACCGGGCACCGCCGCCGAACGCGGCCAGCCCAATGCGAAGGAGCAGGCACAGGAGTCCCGCGAGCCATCGCGAGATCGCAACCGCGAAGCCGACACGGCGAAACAAGGTCGCGAGACCGGCAAGAGCAGCGCCGAGACGAAGCAGGACAAGTCCGCGCCGCAGAAATCAACCGCCGAGACAGAGAAATCCAAGACAGGTCCCGCTGGCCAGCAGAACGAGCGGACGGGAGCCGCGGCCAACCAGAAGGAGCAGAACCAGCCTCCGCGCAATGCGGCCGAGCAACAGCCGGCGCAACAGAACAACCGGCCGGCCACCGCGACGGACACGAACCGCGCGGCTCCGACCAACAATGCGCAAACTGCGCCTTCCGGCACGCAGACCAATCAAGCCAATCAGACGACCCAGACCAACACGCAGGTTGGTCAGCAGACCAGCGTGACCACCGAGAAGCAGGTGCGGATGTCCGAAACGGTGAGCCGTGCGCGGTTGGCGCAGCCGGAGCGCAACCTGAACATCTCGATCCGGATCGGCGAGACGATCCCGCCGCGCGTGCGTCTCTACCGGCTGCCGCCCGAGATCGTCACGATCGAGCCCCAATATCGGGACTACGAGTATTTTGCGACCGATGACGACGTCGTCATCGTGGAGCCGCGGACGCATCGCATCGTCAGCCAGGTGCCGCGCGATCCGTCGCGAGCCCGCGCGCAGATGGGCGGCGCGGCCTCGTCGAACATGGCAGCCGCCGGAGGCACGACGAGCAACAGCGTGAACTGTCAAGTCATGCGGCGTGATGCGTCGGGCAATGTCGCCCAGGCAGAGCCGTCAACCGTCGGCTCGACCGCGCGCACGGATTCGCTGAGCGTGACGGTTCAGATGCCGGATGGCAGCTCGTCCGCACCGGTCGCCCTTGGGGCGGCCGCCGGCAATATCGTGGTGGCGACGCAAGGGCAGGGCGACTGCACGGTGACGATCGAGCCGCAGACGCGCTGATCGAAAGACGAGGCTGAAACGACAACGCGCCGCCCGGTTGCCCCAACCGGACGGCGCGTTGCTGCGTTCAATCTGAAAGTTTCGAGGTCCGGAGTGCCTAGGAGTCCGGACCTCGTCACCTTGCCCCAGCCTTCAATCCCCCGCCCCATGTGGTCCCCCAACCCCATGTAGCGCGATCAGAGGGTGATGCCCGTGGAAGTGGCCGCCGATCGATGCACGCGATGTACGTGACATCGCGATAGGATTCCATTCCGGATCACTACGGGCATAGATACCGCTTGCCATGTGCCCGTTCTGCATCGGCGGTCTGATCGCAGGTGCATGATCCGCAGCAACGCGATCGGCAGGATGTCCACATCTCCTCGGCGCCGCTGAGCCTCGATTTCACGGGCCTGTCATTGAACTGGTCTAGCGCTGCTCCCCGTCATCGCTGACGGCGAAGGAGCAAGCCATGTCGAAGCCGGTGCTGGGCGCCGCATTGTCCATCAAATCGATCCCCGCGCATCGCGACTGGCTTCTCGACCGGCAGCGCGATCTCGAAATCCAGGATTTCTTCCGCGCCGATCTCCTCGACAGCGATTGGCGCAGCACCGCCGGCGAGATCAAGCAGATGCTGGCGGGCCATACCGGCCGGCTCGGCATCCACGGCCCGTTCTGGGGCTTCAAGATCGACAGCCACGATCCCATGATCCGCCAGGCCGTGACCAAGCGCTTGCTCCAGGGCCTCGATGCCGCCGAGTTCCTCGGCGCGACGCAGATGGTGATCCATTCGCCGTTCACGACCTGGGATCACAACAATCTCGATCTCTATCCTGACAATCGCGGCAATCTGGTCGAACGCGTCAAGGCGACGCTCGCCGAGGTGATCGCGCGCGCCGAGACCATCGGCTGCGAGATCGTGATCGAGAACATCGAGGACAAGGATCCGCGCGACCGCGTCCGTCTCGCCAGGGCGCTCGAAAGTGCCAAGGTCCGCGTCTCGCTCGACACCGGGCATGCCAACTACGCCCACATCTCCACCGGTGCGCCGCCGGTCGACTATTACGTCGAGACCGCCGGCGACATGCTGACCCATGTGCATCTGCAGGACACCGACGGCTTTGCCGACCGGCACTGGGCGCCGGGCGAAGGCAACATTCCCTGGGTCGCCGTGTTCCGCGCGCTGGGACGGCTGACTTCCAATCCGCGGCTGATCCTCGAACTCCGCAACCACGACGACGTCCGCGCCGGCGCAGCCCATCTCGCTGCGCTCGGACTTGCCGAATAACCGCATCATCTGGGGTTACCGCCATGAGCAAATTCACCCGTCGCACCATCCTGAAGACCGGCGGCGCCGCCGCAAGCACGCTGCTGCTGCCGCGTTTTGCCATCGCGCAGGGCGACAACCGTCCGTCGGTGACGATCGCCGTGCAGAAGGTGACGAATGCGAACGTGCTCGACGTGCTGCGCGAGCAGTCCAATGTCGGCGAGCGCGTGTTCTTCTCCTCGATCTGGGAAGGCCTGATCTCCAAGAACTGGCGCGGCAACCTCGAGGCCGTGCCCGGCCTTGCCACCGAGTGGCGCCGCATCGACGACCAGACCGTCGAAGTGAAGCTGCGTCAGGGCGTCAAGTTCCACAACGGCGACGAGATGACCGCAGAGGACGTCGTCTTCACCTTCAGCCGCGAGCGCATGTTCGGCGAGACCGAGGCCAAGAGCCGCTCGACCATCCAGGCCTTCGAGAAGATCCCGACGCCGCGTCCGGGCAAGGAATTGCCGCCGGACGTGCCGGCCGTTGCCCGCCGCATCTGGCCGGATCTCGTGCGCGTCGACGCCGTCGATAAATACACCGTGCGCTTCTACAACGCGACGCCCGACGTCACGATCGAAGGCCGGCTGTCGCGCTATGGCTCCGACATCATGAACCGCCGCGCCTGGGACGAATCCGCGAGCTATCTCGACTGGGCGCGCAAGCCGGTCACGACCGGTCCCTACAGGGTCGTCGAGCTCAAGCCCGACGTGTCGCTGACCCTCGAAGCGCATGACGAATATTGGGGCGGCCGTCCGCCGCTCAAGCGCATCCGCTTCCTCGAAGTGCCCGAAGTCGCGAGCCGCATCAACGGACTGCTCTCGGGCGAATACCAGTTCGCCTGCGATATCCCGCCGGACCAGATCGCCGGCATCGAGAAGAACGCCGCGTTCGAAGTGCAGGGCGGCACCATCCTCAACCACCGCCTGACCGTGTTCGACAAGAACCACGCCCAGCTCGCCAATCCCTTGGTGCGGCGCGCCTTCACCCACGCGATCGACCGCCAGGCCATCGTTGACAGCCTGTGGGCTGGCCGCACCCGTGTGCCGAAGGGGCTGCAGTGGGAATTCTACGGCGACATGTTCAACGCCGACTGGAGCGTGCCGGCCTACGATCCGAAGCTCGCGCAGGATCTGCTCAAGCAGGCCAATTACAAGGGCGATCCGATTCCGTATCGCCTGCTCAACAATTACTACACCAACCAGGTCGCGACCGCGCAGGTGCTGGTCGAGATGTGGAAGTCGGTCGGCCTCAACGTCCAGATCGAGACCAAGGAGAACTGGTCGCAGATCATGGAGCGCGGGTCGGCCCGTGCCGTGCGCGACTGGTCGAACTCGGCCGCCTTCAACGATCCCGTGTCCTCGCTGGTCGCCCAGCACGGTCCGAACGGCCAGCAACAGCAGATCGGTGAATGGACCAATGTCGAGCTGAACAAGCTCTCGGAGTTCCTGGAAACCTCGACCGACCGTGCCGCCCGCAAGAAGGCGTTCCGCCGCATGCTGGAGATCGCCGAGCGCGAAGACCCCGCCTACACGGTGCTGCACCAGAACGCGACGTTCACGGCCAAACCGAAGTCGATCAAGTGGAAGGCGTCACCGGCGTTCGCGATGGATTTCCGCGCCGGCAATTTCGAGGCCTGAGGTGACGCCGCTGGTCAGCATTGCAGGCCTGAGCGTCGCCTTCAGCGGCGTGCCGGTCCTGCGCGGTGTCGATCTCGCTCTCGGCAAGGGCGAGGCTCTCGGCCTCGTCGGCGAGTCCGGATCGGGCAAGTCGGTGACGTGGCTTGCCGCGCTCGGGCTGCTGCCGCGGCATGCCAAGGTCTCGGGCTCGGTGCGGCTCGACGGACGCGAGATCCTGGGTGCGCCGGCCGCCGAGCTCGAGCAGGTCAGGGGCGGGCGCATCGCGATGATCTTCCAGGATCCGGCGAGCGCGCTGAACCCCGTCTTGACCATCCGCAGGCAGCTCTGCGAAGCGCTGTCGCTGCATCGGGATCTCCAAGGCAACGCCGTGAAGGCGGAAGCGCGGCGGCTGCTCGATCTCGTCGGCATTCCCGATGCGGGCCGGCGGTTAGAGGCCTATCCGCACGAATTCTCCGGCGGCCAGGTCCAGCGCATCATGATCGCGATGGCGCTCGCCGGAAATCCGGACCTCCTCATCGCGGATGAGCCGACCACCGCGCTCGATGCCACCATTCAGGCCCAGATCCTGGAGCTGCTCTCGACGGTCCGCCGCGAGCTCGGCATGGCGATGGTGCTGATCAGCCACGATCTCGGCGTCGTCGCGGAGAATTGCGACCGTGTCGCCGTGATGTATGCCGGCCGCATCGTCGAGCAGGCCCCCAGCAACCAGCTGTTCGCCGATCCCGTGCATCCCTATGCCCAGGGCCTGATCGGCGCATTACCGCCGCTCGACGGCCCGCGGCGGCGTCTCACCGCCATTCCGGGAACGGTGCCCGATCCCGCGAAAATGCCTGATGGCTGCGCCTTCGCGCCGCGTTGTACGCTGGCGTCCGAGCTGTGTAGCCGTGCCGCGCCGACCCTGGCGCCGATCGCGGACGATCGCGCAGTCGCCTGCATCCGCGCCGAAGCTTCGCGCCGCGCGCTGCTCGGGATCGCCGCCGAATGAGCCCGCCGCTCGTCGAGGTGTCCTCGATCTCCCGCAGTTATTCGATGCGCTCCGGCATGTTCGGCCGCAACACCGCCGTCCATGCAGTCGATGGCGTCTCGCTGACGATCCCCAAAGGCGAGACGCTCGGCCTCGTCGGCGAGTCCGGCTCGGGCAAGTCCACCACCGGACGCATCGTGCTCGGCCTGGAGCCGCCCGATAGCGGCGAGGTGAGGTTCGACGGCAAGCCGATGGCTGCGCCGGGCACGGCCGCATGGCGTGCGCAACGCGCCCGCATGCAAATGATCTTCCAGGACCCGCTCGGCGCGCTGGACCGGCGCTTGCCGGTCGCGGCGCAAATCCGCGAGCCGCTCGACATTCACGGGCTCGGCACGCCCGACGCACGCGAGGAGCGCGTCCGCGAATTGCTGCGCGCCGTCGAGCTCACCCCGGCGCATGGCGCGCGCTATCCGGGCGCACTGTCCGGCGGCCAGCGCCAGCGCATCGTGCTGGCGCGCGCGCTCGCCACGAAGCCCGATTTCCTGGTCTGCGACGAGCCGGTCAGCGCGCTCGACGTCTCGATCCAGGCGCAGGTGGTGAACCTGCTTTGCGATCTCCAGGCCCAGCTCTCGCTCACTTTGCTGTTCATCAGCCACGATCTGCGCGTCGTCAGGCAGATCAGCAATGTCGTCGCCGTGATGTATCTCGGCCGCATCGTCGAGATCGGCAGCGCCGACGATCTGTTCGCGCGGCCCGAGCATCCCTATACCCAGGCGCTGGTCTCGGCTTCGCCCGCGCCAGGCCGCCGCAGCGCCGGCCGCATCGTGCTCGCGGGCGATCCGCCAAACCCGGCCGCGCGACCGCAAGGCTGCGCCTTCCATCCGCGCTGCCCGCGCGCGATCGCACGCTGCGCGCGCGAGGTGCCGGCACTTGCGGCCGTCGGCGGCAACAGGCAGGTCGCCTGCCATCTCGTCACCGGCGCCGAGACTCGGGACGCCGCGTGATGGGACGCTATTTCGCCATTCGCATTGGACGCGCGGCGCTGACGATCGTGCTCGTCGTCACCTTCGCCTTCGTGGTGCTGCGTCTCTCCGGCGATCCCGCGCTGATGATTTTGGGACCGGAAGCGCCGCCCGAGGTGCTCGCGGCGTTCCGCAAGGCCTGGGGCCTCGATGATCCCATCTGGTTTCAGTATCTCGATTACTTCGGTGCCATCGCCAAGGGCGAGCTCGGCCGCTCCATGCGTGACGGCCGACCCGCGATCGAGCTGGTGCTGGAGCGGATTCCGGCGACGCTGGCGCTGACCTTGCCGGCCTTCGCCTTCAAGGTCGCGCTCGGCATTCCCGCCGGCATCTACGCCGCGCTGCATCGGGGCTCCGCGATCGACCGCGCCGTGATGATGACGGCGGTGGCCGGCTTCACAGTGCCGAGCTTCGTGCTGGCGCTGCTGCTGGTGCTCGTGTTCGCCGTGCAGCTCGGCTGGCTGCCCTCGGGCGGGCAGGACAGTTGGCGCCACGCGATCCTGCCCATCGCGACGCTCAGCCTCGGCGGTGCCGCCGTTCTGGCGCGCTTCACCCGCAGCGCGATGCTGGAGGTGCTGGGCCAACCCTATATCCGCACCGCGTCGGCCAAGGGCGTGCCGTGGCGCAGGGTGGTGACGTCGCATGCGCTGCCGAACGCGGCGATTCCGACCGTCACCATTCTGGGCTTCATGGTGGGCACGCTGATCGCGGGCGCGGTGGTGGTCGAGAGTGTATTTGCCTGGCCGGGAGTAGGGAGGCTTCTCGTTGTTGCGGTTGCCAATCGCGACCTCGCCGTCGTGCAGTGCATCCTGCTTCTTGTGGCGATGACCATGGTCACGTCCAATTTGATCGTCGACTTCCTCTACGGCTTCCTTGATCCGCGGTTGCGCGCCAAAGGAGCCCACGCATGACCGACGCGACGCTGAAGGACACCACCGTCCGCCGTCGCATCCGCCTGCCGGCGATCCCAATCTCGGTCGCGCTCGCGGTTGCCTGGATTGTCGCGATGCTGGTCATTGCAGCCTTCGCCGAGAAGATCGCGCCCTACGGCTACACTCAGCTCGATTTGCGCAACCGCTTGGCCGCGCCCGGCAATGCCGCGCATTGGCTCGGCACGGACGAGCTCGGCCGGGACGTGCTGTCGCGGCTGCTCGTCTCCATCCGGATCTCGCTGCTGATTGCCTTCGGCGCCACCGCCATCTCGGCGATGGTCGGCACCACGCTCGGCTTCCTCGCCGCGCATTTCCGAGGGGTGGTCGAGCAGCTCGTGTTGATGCTGACCGACTTCCAGGCCAGCATGCCCTTCCTGATCATGGCGCTCGCGGTGCTCGCCTTTTTCGGCAATTCGCTGCCGCTGCTGATTGGCCTGATGGGACTGTTCGGCTGGGAGCGCTATGCCCGCATCGCGCGGGGCCTTGCCATCTCCGCCAATGCGCAGGGCTACGCGGCGGCCGTCCGCCAGTTAGGCGCGACGCCGCCCCGGATTTACCTTCGGCACATCCTGCCCAACATCGCCTCGACCCTGATCGTCTCGACCACGCTGGTCTTCCCCGAGGTGATCCTGATGGAGTCGGGCCTATCCTTCCTTGGTCTTGGCGTGCAGCCGCCGATGACCAGCCTCGGCAACATGGTCGGTTACGGCCGCGAATATCTGACCCGGGCGCCCTGGATCATGCTGGCGCCGGCGACCACGATCGTGGTCACCACCCTGGCGGTTTCGGTGATCGGGGACTGGCTGCGCGACCGGCTCGATCCGACCCTGCAATAGGGCACCCGTAGCCCGGATGGAGCGAAGCGTAATCCGGGACGGCGGTAAATTGGGGTGAGACCTGTCCCGGATTGCGCTCCGCTTCATCCGGGCTACGAAGCGGCCCGCGCCGGGAGCAGGGGAGCCCTGCCGGGCCCAAGTTCCCGTTGCGTGGCGCCAGCCTGTGCGCTATCCGGCCACAAAGGCCTGAGGCGACGCCACATTTTCCCGCCCGGCCGGTCAAACCGAGGACGGAAACCGCCATGCCAGCCTATCGCTCCCGCACCACCACCCACGGCCGCAACATGGCGGGTGCCCGCGGCCTCTGGCGCGCGACCGGCATGAAGGACGCCGATTTCGGCAAGCCGATCATCGCGGTCGTCAACTCCTTCACCCAATTCGTGCCCGGCCACGTCCATCTCAAGGACCTCGGCCAGCTCGTCGCCCGCGAGATCGAGCAGGCCGGTGGCGTCGCCAAGGAATTCAACACCATCGCGGTCGACGACGGCATCGCGATGGGCCATGACGGCATGCTTTACAGCCTGCCGTCGCGCGAGCTGATCGCCGATAGCGTCGAGTACATGGCCAACGCGCACTGCGCCGACGGCCTCGTCTGCATCTCCAATTGCGACAAGATCACGCCCGGCATGCTGATGGCCGCGCTGCGGCTCAACATCCCCGTCGTGTTCGTCTCGGGCGGGCCGATGGAGGCCGGCAAGGTCAAGCTGCAGGGCAAGACCAAGGCCGTCGACCTCATCGACGCCATGGTGGCCGCAGCCGATTCCAAGGTCAGCGACGACGACGTCAAGGTGATCGAGCGCTCGGCGTGTCCGACCTGCGGCTCCTGCTCGGGCATGTTCACCGCCAACTCCATGAACTGCCTGACCGAGGCGCTGGGCCTGGCGCTGCCCGGCAACGGCACGGTGGTGGCAACCCATGCCGACCGCAAGCGCCTGTTTGTCGAGGCCGGCCACACCATCGTCGATCTCGTGCGCCGCTATTACGAGCAGGACGACGCATCCGTGCTGCCGCGCAACGTCGCCAACTTCAAGGCGTTCGAGAACGCGATGACGCTCGACATCGCCATGGGTGGCTCGACCAACACCGTGCTGCATCTGCTCGCCGCCGCCCATGAAGGGCAGGTGGAGTTCACCATGAAGGACATCGACCGGCTTTCCCGCCGCGTGCCCGTGCTGTGCAAGGTCGCCCCGTCGGTCGCCGACGTGCATGTCGAGGACGTGCATCGTGCCGGCGGCATCATGGGCATTCTGGGCGAGCTCGACCGCGCCGGCCTGATCGACACCTCGGTCTCGACCGTGCATGCGCCGACCATGAACGACGCGCTGGAGCGCTGGGACATCAAGCGCTCCAAGAGCGAGGCGGTCCGCACCTTCTTCCGCGCTTCGCCCGGCGGCATTCCGAC
The DNA here is from genome assembly GCF_000379585.1 of Bradyrhizobium sp. WSM2793. NCBI lineage: Bacteria > Pseudomonadati > Pseudomonadota > Alphaproteobacteria > Hyphomicrobiales > Nitrobacteraceae > Bradyrhizobium > Bradyrhizobium sp. WSM2793. The sequence goes on from NZ_KB902777.1 coordinate 178,934, forward strand.
CCAGGTCGCCTTCAGCCAGGAGCGCCGCTACGACGAGCTCGACGCCGATCGCGAGAAAGGCGTGGTGCGTGATATCGAGCACGCCTTCAGCAAGGACGGCGGTCTCGCCGTGCTCTACGGCAACCTCGCGCAGGACGGCTGCATCGTGAAGACCGCCGGCGTCGACGCCTCGATCCTGAAATTTTCAGGCCCCGCGCGCGTGTTCGAAAGCCAGGATGCGGCCGTTGAAGGCATCCTTGGCGGCAAGGTCGTCGCCGGCGAGATCGTGGTCATCATCTACGAAGGCCCGCGCGGCGGCCCCGGCATGCAGGAGATGCTCTATCCCACGAGCTACCTGAAATCGATGGGCCTCGGCAAAGCCTGCGCGCTCGTCACCGACGGCCGCTTCTCCGGCGGCTCTTCGGGCCTGTCGATCGGCCATCTGTCGCCGGAAGCCGCCGAAGGCGGCAACATCGGCCTGGTGCGCACCGGCGATCGCATCGCCATCGACATCCCGAACCGCAGCATCAGCCTGGAGGTCTCCGACGAGGAGCTCGCCAAGCGCCGCGCCGCGGAAGAGGCGAAGGGTGATGCCGCCTGGCAGCCGGCTGCGCGCAAGCGCAACGTCTCGACCGCGCTGCAGGCCTACGCCGCGCTCACCACCAGCGCCGCGCGCGGTGCCGTGCGCGAGGTCAAGCGTCGTCCGAAATAACGCCTCGACCCGCCACAGACGGGAGTCGATTCCTCCGAAGCGCTCGCGGTCCCCCGCGAGCGCGCAGATGGGTTTTGCAGGACACACAAATGAAGCCGGGACGGGGGGTCGCAAAGGAACGGCCCCCGCCTCCTGGGGTGTGGGCTATTGGGGGTGGAGGCGAGAGCCGCTTTGCGAAGTGGGCACCCGACGTGCGGGCTCGCCCGCCAGGCCGTGTGAATTTAGTGTATTTGCGCGCGTTTTGCTATTTAATTTTTATTAATTTTGTTTGTTTTTTTATTTAATCGTGCAATCCTAAGAAAAATAACCCGAAATCCATTTTTCCGAATCCGGCCGGGCGGTCGCCGTATCCTCCGCGACGGTGCGGATGCCAGTAGCGGAGTAAGCCATGAGTCAATCTCCATCGCTCGTGCCGCCCATGACGACAGACCGGGATGTCTACCTCGTGCTCGATGATTTTGGCCGGCGGCTCGGCCGCGCCTGGTGCGAAACTGCCGAGGAGGATGCCAATCGGGCGACCCTGCTCAGACATCTCGTCGAGGGGCAATATCTCCATCCGGCACGTGTCGTGGCCTTCAACACCGCGGAAGGATGGTCACGAGATGCAACCGCAGAAATAGCGGACGAGCTGCGCCGCCGCTTTGTCGAATTCGAAGAAACTGATCCCTCGCTGCTGGAGTTTCTGGAAAGAGCGGCGAGGCACTGAAAGCTCGACCTTGACGGAGGCGGATGAGCGCTTTCGCGTTAATGCGCGTGGTCAATGAGTTCTTACCGGTCGGCTACGATCGGCCGTTCGCATTAAGGATGCCCCGACGAAGTTCGGCAGAGCAGGGTTTTGCGGCGTATACTCCCGCGACCTTCGCAAATCCATTTTGGGCAATTGGGGCACCACCGCAATGTCGCGTACTCTCGCTGTTGTTTTCTCCACCGCCGTCGCCGCGATTTCCATGACGGGCGCAGCCTCCGCCGGCTGCTACAATTGCTACGCACCGCCGCCGTGCCAGACCTGCTATCAGCAGCAATACGTCGCGCCGCAGTACCGCACCGTCGACGAGACCGTGATGGTCGCCCCGGGCTCCGTCGTCGCGCATCGCACGCCCGCGCAGTACCGCACCGTGATGGTGCCGCAGACCGTGATGGTCGCGCCGCCGAGCGTCCAGTACGAGCGCATCCCCCCGCAATACGCCACGCGCCAACGCGTCCAGATGGTCTCGCCAGGGTATTCCTATTACGCCCCGGTGCAGATGGGATGCGCGTCCTGCGGGTACTGAGCGAGAGGCAGTCACGAAGAACATTCGCGCGGCGCTCCTCACCGGGCGCCGCGTTTTCTTTTGCGCGGTGTAAAGGGAGCGGATCTTTGAACCGGTAAGCCCTTGTTGCCGAGCTACATGTACCAGAGGGCGGCAGTGCTTTGCGCGGAGCTTGAGGCGTCGTCCGAGAGATTCTATCAGGTCAGCGTCAATACCATATGGACTGTGTGAGGTTCGCGGCGTTCTGCGCGTTCGAACCCAAATCTGCCGAGCACCCTGAGCATCGCAGCGTTGTCCGGCAGCACCTCCGCGGTCAGTTCCTTCAGCCTGGCTTCGCGGGCAAGGCTGATCAGGTGGCGCAGCAGCAGTCCGCCGATGCCGCGTCCTTGCCAGGCGTCGATCACCATGAAGGCCGTCTCGGCGCAGCCGGGCCCGGCTGCGACATATCGCGCGCCGCCCACGAGGGTGCTCCGACCTGCATTCGCCACGCACGCGACCAGCGCAACATGCTCCTTGAAGTCGACCTCGACGAAAAAGGCGCGCTCCTTCTCGGAGAAATGACGTTTTAGCATGAAGAAGCGGCGCTGGAGGGACTGTGTGCCCACCTCGCCAAGCGCGGCCAGCATGGCGGCCTCGTCATCTGGCCGGAGAGCACGGATCTCCACGGCCGTACCGTCGCGGAGCTGTTCGTTTCGCGCGTAATTTGCTGCATTCGACATGCGTTCGCGTCGCAATTATTGAGCCGCTACGTGACCACGGCACCCGTCCCATCAGGCCGCCTTCAACCCTCTGCCGGTTGATTTGGATCAAGCCTGCAGTCCCGGTCCGGCCGCTAGGCTTTCCGCATGGAGCCAATCAGCCGGGCGCGGGCCTCAGACCTTGAAGACACTTCGCCAACTTTTTTCCACCAGCGACGTCGTTCAGCTCGTGATCCGGCTCGGCTTGCTTGCACTGCTGATTCTGTGGACGCTCCTGATCATCCGTCCCTTCGTGCCGATCCTGACCTGGAGCGCGGTGCTTGCCGTGGCGTTCTATCCGGTCTTCAACTGGCTCGCGAAATGTTTGGGCGGCCGCCCGCGGACAGCGGCGGTGCTCCTCACCTTCACCATGCTCGGCATCGTCATCGGTCCGGCGGCCTGGCTCGGCCTCAGTGCGGTTGACGGCGTCAGAGAACTCGCAGGGCAACTCGGCAGCGGCGATCTCGTGCTGCAGGCGGCGCCGGAGCGGATCAAGGACTGGCCGCTGGTCGGGCCGCAGCTCTACGATCTCTGGAATCAGGCCTACACCAACATCCGCGCGGCCGTGCGCGAGGTTGCGCCATATCTGAAGCCGATTGCCGGCATGATGCTGTCATTCGCAGGCAGCGCCGGCCTTGGCACCCTGCAGTTCCTGATGTCGGTGCTGGTCGCCGGATTTCTCTTTCCATATGGTCCGCAGCTCGTCAGCGCTATCCGCGGTTTCCTGTTCCGCATCGTGCCGGAACAGAGCGAACATTTCCTCGAGCTGGCGGCTGGGACCATCCGGGCGGTGTCGCAGGGCGTCATCGGCGTCGCCATTATCCAGGCGCTGCTCGCCGGCATCGGATTCAAGCTGGCGCTCATCCCGAGCGCGGGGCTGCTCGCCGTCATTGTTCTGCTGCTGTCGATCGTGCAGCTCGGTGCGGGGATCGTCCTCATTCCGGTCGTCATCTGGATCTGGATGGACAAGGACGTCACCACGGCGCTGCTCCTGACCGTATTTCTCGTCATCGTCGGTCTTCTCGACAACATCCTGAAGCCGCTGGTCATGGGACGGGGCCTCTCCACGCCGGCGCTCGTCATCCTGATCGGAGTGATCGGTGGCACGCTCGCGCATGGGATCATCGGTCTGTTCATCGGACCGATCATTCTCTCGGTCGCCTGGGAACTCGCAGCGGCGTGGATCCGCATCGACCGGGCCGTGCCGCCTGCGCAGCTTGTCGCTGACCGTTGACTTAAATCAACGTCTCGGCGATCGCGGCGCCTCTTGAATGCCTTGCACGACGACGAGGTCGAACATGGCGATTGAAATCTGAATCTCCCCGATGAAGCCGTGTTCGAGCGCATGGAGTCGTAGTGGGGATAGCTCGATTTCTTGGTTCATTCCATCGCCTTTTCGCCCAAGGAGGCTCTGCACGGGCGCGTCGTTGATGTCGACCGCGACGGCCTTCTGAAGACGATGGACGTGTCTTGCTGGTCATACATGTCGTTCTCAGCGATAGTGCAGGGCGATCAGCTCGGCGACGCAGGCGGGCTTCTTGCCGCCCTCGATCTCGATCACGAGATGATAATTCACGCGCAGTCCGTCCGGCGGCACGTCCTCGGCTTCGGCGACCGTGACGCGGCCACGCAGTCTTGAGCCCGCCGGCACGGGGGCGAGGTACCTGATCCGGTCAGCGCCGTAGTTCAGCGTGTTGCGAAGGCCCTTCAGGCCGATGACAGAGCGGATGAACAGCGGCGCCAGGGCAAGTGACAGCAGGCCATGAGCGATGGTTTTGCCGCCCGGCATCTCCTTGCTGGCACGTTCCTGATCCACATGGATCCATTGTTCGTCGCAGGTCGCCTCGGCGAACTGATTGATGCGTGGCTGGGTGATCTCGATCCAGTCGCTGGCGCCGATCTCGGTGCCGATAGCGGATTTGATCTCGTCGAAGTCGCTGAATATGCGCATGATCGCTCTGCTCAAAGTCTCATTTCCAGGACGCTGTCAGGAATGGCCAGTTCGGCCTCGGTGACGGCCATGACCTCTCCGACACTGATGCCGGGCGCCGTTTCCAAGAGGGTCGCCCTGCCACCACGGAAGCCGATCACGGCCATGTCGGTCACGACAAGGTGGACGGGCCGCGCCGAGGTCAACGGCAGCGAGCATTTTGCCACGATCTTCGACTTACCCTTGGCCGCGTGCTGCATGGCGACGATGACGCGCTTGGCACCGCTGACGAGATCCATGGCGCCGCCCATGCCCGGCACCATCTTGCCGGGGATCATCCAGTTGGCGAGATGGCCATGCGCGTCGACCTGGAGCCCGCCGAGCACCGTGACATCGACATGACCGCCGCGGATCAGTCCGAAGGACATCGCACTGTCGAAGGTTGAGGCACCCGGCAACGCGCTGATGGGACGCCCGCCGGCGTCGGTGAGCGTCGGATGAGCCATGCCTTGCTCAGGAATCGGCCCTGTGCCAATCAGCCCATTCTCCGACTGGAAGAATACCTTCAGATCTGATGGCACGTAGTTTGCGACCAGGGTCGGAATGCCGATGCCGAGATTGACAAGATTGCCCGTCTTCAGCTCCTTGGCGACTCGCCGGGCGATGATGATCTGGGGATCCATGATATCACCCGTTGGTGATGAGATAGTCGACGAGCGGCGCGGGGGTGACGACGTGATCGGGCGCAATCACGCCAACGGGCACGATATGCTCGGCCGTCACGATGACGGTGTCGGCCGCCATCGCCATGACCGGGTTGAAATTGCGCGAGGTGAGCGCGTAGGCGAGGTTGCCGAGATAATCGGCGAGGAAGGCGTGGACGAGGGCGAACTGGGCGCGCAGCGCCGTTTCCAGCAGGAATGGCTTGCCGTCGATCTCGATCTGACGCTTGCCTTCGGCGACCAGCGTCCCGACGCCCGTGGGCGTCAGCACACCGCCGAGACCGCATCCGCCCGCGCGGATGCGCTCGACGAAGGTCCCTTGCGGGACGAGATCGACCGCAATCTGGCTCGCCAACATCTGCTGCTGCGCTTTTGGATTGAGGCCGATATGTGTTGCGGTCAGCTTCGACACCAATGCCTGATCGAACAACTTGCCGACACCCTTGCCGGGCGTCGCCGCGTCGTTCGAGATCAAGGTCAGGCCGGTCTTGTTCTGGCGCACGACTTCGTCGAGCAGGCGCTCCGGCGTCCCGACTCCCATGAAGCCACCCACCATAACGCTGGCGCCCGCCGGAATCATTGCGACGGCTTCTTCGATGGAAATGGCCTTCATCATTGAACTCCGGGATCGGCCAACGATGGCAGAGGGCGGCAGTAGGCGGATGTTGGCGCCCGGCGCCTCTCGTCCTTTGATCTGCGTCAAGGCTTCCGCTCATTCCGATCCTGCCGCGTCGATACCGATGCTCCCTAGTACCTCGCGCCAGAGCTTGCGAACGGCGGCATGACGTTGTTCGAGGGCAGCACTCACCGCATCCCGATGCGGCGCAAGGTCCGTGCCCTTGAGGAACAGAATCTGGGATTGCAGCAGCCGGCTGCTCTCGAACTCGATCCGTCGCAGCGCCGAGACAAAGGGATCCTGCGCATTGGCCTCGATCGGGAGCAGCGCGGCCGGTCGGATGCCCGCATGCACGGCATGGGCAAGCGTTGCAAGGTGAACCGCCTGGGCGAGACGAGGGTCCGGGATTCCGTCGATCGGGGCGGGCAGCCAGGCGGTCTCCCAGGACGCAACCATGTATCCCAAGGTAAAATCCGGGGTCCAGGAAGTTGCGCGCATCAGCAGCGAAACGATCTCCGTCTCGCGATAGAACTGTGCGTTCAATTCGGTTTGCCACGCTGCGTCGAGTCTTACGGGCAGCGTGAAGGCGAATTGCCGAGCGAGAGCGCCATGCGCCGAGATCAGGAATGCTGCGATCCGCGTCTGCTGGCCCGGTGGAACGCGGCCGTCCAGCTCGAGCGGACCCAGGAATCCGCTCATGCCAGTGCTCGCTTGACCGGGATAGCGCGCAGGTGATCGTAACCGTCAGGGAACGGTGTCAGCTCGCCGCCGGGCTCCTCGGGCGCTATCCATACAGCTTGATTGCCTTGCCAGCGGCCGGCCAGCACATCGTAGGCAAAGCGCGCGAGAAGATCGGCCGTCAGCGCACCTTTTTCCAGTGTGAAAGCGTGATACGCCTTGGGAATGATCACTAGCGAGCTGTTCGGAATCTCAACCCGCAGGGTCTCGTGCAGATGACGCGGGGTCAGAAAATCGAACTCACCATTGAGGATCATGGTCGGAGCCGAGATCGCTGACAGGTGGGGCGTTAGCGGTTGGAAGTCGAGAAAGGACTCCATCAGATTTTGAAGCGCATAGACATCGTTCACCAGCCAGCCCTGGCGCTTGACGCTGTCGAGCTTGTCCAACAATGGCTTCAACCACTGGTCGGAGAGGTTCATAGGCAGCAGCAAATCCTGGAGATAGCCTGTTCCTCCCAGGATCAGGCCGGTCCGGAGGGCGTTGCCGAGAAGCAAAAGCTGCGGCGTCAGCTCGGCGAAGCAGCTCATTGGCACCAGTCCGGACAGCCGCTGCCCATGCTCGATCGCATAGCGGAGCGCGATCAGGCCGCCGAAGCTGATGCCGCTCAGGAAGACCGGCCCCTCGCCAAGCGCTTCAATCAGAAGCCTGAGCGCGGCAACCTGGTCGTCCTGATTGATAAAGAGCGTCGGTTTGTCGGAAACCCCTTGACCAAGGAGATCGAAGGTTGCCACGCGAAAGCCTCGCGTGAGCAGCGCCTCGCGATAGGCGCCCCATAGCTCGGAATATTGTGTCAGTCCGTTGACGAAAACATAGGCCGGCGCTCTCGCCGGCCCATCGAGCTCGTAGCGTATTCGATACGAGCCGTGATTGAGAAAGGGCATCGCACAAGACTACCGACATCGCTGGCTACGATGCTCAACTGTCGCGAGCGGATTCCGTTGAGCTAGATCAAAGATCCCCGTTGCGACCTTCCTAGCGTTTCAAGAACTGTCCAGGGAGGAATCCGTCATGTCCACGACCGGTTTCGTGAAACGTTGTTCCGTCAGCCTGATTGTACTGCTGGTCGGCACCGCTCTGGCAGTTGCACAACCCTTCACGCGCCGCTCGTCGCAGGTGCAGCATGACGGGCTGAAGAAGACCTACGAGATCGCCAACTTCCGCCTTGGCGGCAAGTACGACCTCTCCAATCCCTCCAAGTGGGAGAATGGCGGCGAGGGGGGTGTCACGCTTGAGTCCCTCGGCGCTGGAAAGTTGCGAACGGCCTACATCGCCATCGGTAACGCGCGGCGCAACGCCGCAGGCGAGATTACCAATGCCGTCGTGATCAACTCCTATTATTCCGGTGACTCCACCGACATGTACGAGCAGTGGGTCAAGGGCGCTGCCTTGTCGGGGGGCGTCCCGATCATCGGTTCGGGACGGCCGATCGATACAGACCGCTATTATGTCATCATGGTCGATCCGCTCGGCACCTGGGGTGCAAGCAAGCCGTCCGATGGGCTCGGCATCAAGTTTCCGCAATACAGCTACTACGACATGGTGCAGGCGAACTATCGTCTGCTGCGCGACGAACTGAAGGTCGCGCGTGTTGCATTGGTCACGGGCGTGTCCATGGGCGGTACGCAGACCTATGTCTGGGGCGTCATGCACCCAGAATATGTCAGCGCCTTGATGCCGATCGGCGGCACCACGCAGTCGGATGGAGAGGATCCCGTCGGCAACTGGACGTTCCAGATGATGACGGCCGCGATCCAGGGCGATCCGGTCTGGCAAGAGACCAAGGGCGACTATTACAAGCTGCCGAAGGAAAAGCATCCGGTGCCGGGTGTCGCGTTCGGCTGGTCAATCCTTGGTATGACGGGTTATGACTTCGCATTCCGCACAACCCAGAACTGGGGCGCCGTGCAGCCGGAAATTTTCTACTGGGATCCGCCGAACGAGAAGGCCGGTTTGAACGTCATCAATCGCGCCAAGCTCTATGACGCGGTCGATCTCGTCTGGCGCAACCGGGTCGGCGAGACCCACAACGTTAATCCCTATCTCGGCCGCATCCAGGCGCGAACGCTGGTGATGCACATCACCAACGATCTCTGGCTCAACTTCAAGCTGGCGCAGCAGGCGGTCGATCGCGTGCCCGGCGCGGACCTGATCGCGCAGGAAAGCCCGGTCGCGCATTACGGCGTGTTCCCGATCATCAACCAGCGCAAGAACGATCCGAAATTCGTCGCTTTCATGGACGACGTTGCAAGCCTCGATCGCGCGCAGAAATTCGCCGACAAGAACTATCGCGTGCCCGGTGTTTCCGAGAAGATCGATCCGGAAAAATCCTTCTGGAAGGACTTTGTGACATATCCCTATCCGGTCAAATTCTCCAACGCCAAGGACAAGAGCGGCAAATCCTGGCAGATCGGCTACATGGATGAATACAACGGCACCGACAGAGACCCGAAGGTGCTGGTCATCATCCACGGCAAGGGCGCCTTCGGCGGCCACTACGGCAACATCATGCAATATGCGCTGCGGAGCGGAGTGCGCGTGATCGTGCCCGACCTGCCGCATTATGGGATGTCCGGGCCCGGCAATCTCGACAAGAGCCCGGCGCGCACCATGCAAGACATGCGCGAGGTGATCTACGACCTCGTCGTCAATCAGCTCGGCGTGAAGAAGGCGGTGTATCTTGGCCACTCGCTCGGCGGCCAGTTCGTGATGGGCTATGCCCTGACCTGGCCCGACGCCGTGCAGGCGCTGGCGCTCGAAGCGCCATCGGGCCTCGAGGAATATCCGCGCGACATCACGATCGCCAAGGACAAGAAGGCAAAACTGTTCGACCCGGATCTCGGCCGCGATTTCGACAAGTGGAAGTCAATCTGGGATCAGACTGGCATTCTCGCCGCTGAGAAGGCGCGCGACGAGCAGGGTGTCCGCGATTTCTTCTATTTCAAGAAGCGTGACCCAAACACCGGCGCAGTGTCGGCGGCGAAGAGCGGGTATTTCTACAGTGACAGTGAATATGCCCGCTTCCACACCGATCAGCGCGTCGGCCTCATCAGGGGCAACCCGAAGGAGCTCGATCAATGGTGCAACGTCTTCATTTTCGACATCTATACCATCGGGGCTGAGCTCCAGCAGGACGACCCGAAGAACCTCTACGAGCGGCTCACGCAGATCAAGGCGCCAATCTTCCTGGCCTTCGGCGACAAGGAGCCGTTCATCCCGACGCCCGCCTTCAACGGGCTGACCGATCTCGGTCGCGATGTGATCTCGCCGTTCATGACGCGGATGACCAATGCCGGCAACCGACCAATCCTCAAGATCTACCCGGAAACAGGGCACTTTATTCACACCGATAATCCGGTGGAGTTCTCGGTGGACGTCGTGGATTTCGTAACCAAGGGTAGTGTCGACACCTCTTCGCCGTCGAGCATTGATCGCATGATAAAGGGGGCCGTGGTATCTGCCCTGCCGGTGGCGCCGACTCCTCCGGGAGCCGCGCCTACGGCCGGCCTGAACAAATAGGGCCGCACATGGCAAGGGTGCAGGCAGGTGAGGTCCAACTCGGCTGGCGGGAGTGGGGGCGGGGCGACGTCACGGTCGTCTTCATCCACGGCAATCTCGCCAGCAAGGATTGGATCGAGCTTGCCGCGCCACTGTTTCCGACGGGCCTGCGCGTCGTCGCCATCGACTGGCGTGGTTGCGGCGATAGCGATCGGCCGAAGCCGACCGCGAACTACACAAACTATTCCATGCAGCAACATGCCGAGGACATGCTGGCCGCCCTCGATACGCTCGAGATCAGCTATTGCCATCTTGCGACGCATTCGACCGGCGGCATCATCGCCGCGCGCATGCTCTTGATGCAGCCGCAACGCTTCGGCCGTGTGTTCTCGCTCGATCCGGTGACGCCGCTCGGCATGGCTTTCAATGCCGATCAGATCGGCCTTTTCCGCGCGATGATGGCGAACAAGGAATTGACGCGAACGATCATGGCAACGGCGGCGTCCTCGTTGTTCGTGCCCGAGAGCATGGCGCCGAACGCGATTCCGCGTTTTCGCGAAGGACTGCCTGAGATCCAGGCCCTGTTCGATCGCATCATCGACCAGACCTTTGGCGTCTCCGAAGGCATCTGGATCGGCACTGCTGTCAATCTGACGCAGGAGAAGGAAAGCCGCGAGCTGGAGCGCCGGATGCCGCAGCTACGGCATCCGCATCTGGTGCTGTGGGGCGAATGGGACGGCTGGATTCTTCCGGCCGACCTGCGTGTGATGGCCGAGGCGATGCCGGATTGCCGCCTCGTCATCGTGCCCGGCATCGGGCACTCGATGAATCTCGAACGGCCGGCGCTCTATGCCGGCTATTTCGGCGCCTGGTTCGGAGGACTTCCCGCATGAGCGAAACCGTCTGAAAGGAGCGACATCGTGGTCGAAATCAACGCGTCCGCCGAGAGCATGCGTGCGCAGTGCGGCAGGCGGAGCTCTTGCGGCAGGCGCCTACTACGGAAGCGGCTCCTATAATCAGGGCTGCTATTACGACACTTATGGCAACTGGACCTGTCCGCAGGGTAATCCCTACTATCCCTATTGATGAACGCAAAAGCGCAAGTGAGGTCGGTTATGGCCGGAACGAACAAGCTCTCGGTCGAGAAAGCCCTCGAAAAATTGCGTCAAGATGATCAGATCAAATCGAGCGGAGAGCAGCGTGACGAAAAGAGTGAAGACCTGCGTCGAGAGATCAAGCGCATGAGGGCGCAGCGATCGCGGCTTGATCGCGCGCCCTCCAAGTAAAGCGTAGGTGTGTCCAGGCGTGACCATCTAAGTTCGCACGGATCGAGCCGGCCAAGGCTGGAGTAAAGCGATGTGGGTGCTGATGTACGTCTTTTCCTACTCGATCAGTCCTGCCGCGACGAACGACAAGGCGGAATGGCGACTCCTTCCGACGGTTGTCTTCCAGGAGTTTTCCAACGAAGAGCGGTGCCGGAAGGCCAAAGCCACGCTTGAAGGAAGCTTGAGCGAGGCGGGTGCCAAGCTCCGAAGCGGCTTGGAGGATCTCAAGAGCCTGGGTAAAGCGGATCCAGCTCAGATCATCATCGCCTACAACGTCGAATGCCTGCCGAAATAGGCCCTAGGCCGCGGTTTAGCCCGGGTGCCCGCATCTGTGGACGCGAATCGGCAATCGGTATGAGACCGCAGGCATCGTACCGATCGGTCCAAATTGGGTCCAAGTTCGCGTTGCGCTCAGTCCGAAGCTAAGCTAACTCCCTGGCATTGGTACGAGGGAAGGGTGGCCGAGTGGTTTAAGGCACCGGTCTTGAAAACCGGCGTGCCCGCAAGGGTACCGTGGGTTCGAATCCCACCCCTTCCGCCAGTCTATCCGAATGTCCGGCCCGAAGAGATGGGTAACGGATCGTACCTAAGAGATGGGTGACAACCTCGTGCCGAACGGGTTGTCGAGGGGTTGCAGGGTCTTCTGCTCCAGGTCGAAATATCCAAGATCATAGTGCATGAAGCTGACGAGCCAAATGCCCTCGTCGACCTCCTTGATGCCGAGCTTCTGGCCGGCCAAGACAAGGGAGATATTGATTCTCTTACGGTGAAGGCAGAGACGCCCGCAGGAGGTGACGACGACGTCGCGATCGTGAAAGGGATAGGCCAATTC
>NZ_KB902778.1:0-173883 GCF_000379585.1 Bradyrhizobium sp. WSM2793
TCGTCCGCACGAAGCCTCGGGCTCACAGGGACTACCCGCCCTGCCCGCGCCTCTCGTGCCGACGCTGCCGCGTCCACCGCAGACCCGGCTCGCGACAGTGACGACCACATAGTCGCCCCTCTTGGGTGAGCCGGGATGGACGACACATACGCCGAAACCGAATTTCGGTAAAGTGGAATATTCTTAGCGAAGTGGATTGACAGAGGGCGATACAGGGCGACCTCGCCAGTTCCGTCATCCTGAGGTGCGAGTGGCGCGATGCGCACAGCATCGCGTCGGGAGCCTCGAAGGATGAACGGCCACAGTCGGGCCGTCGCCCTTCGAGGCTCGCCGAAGGGGCGAGCACCTCAGGGTGACGGTATCGAGACGGCCGCGCGCGTTGCGGTCAGAACCGGTTCCAACGATCGAACGCGACGACGGAAGTGCCCCTGCGGCCGCGGCACCTCATGCGCACCACAGACATAAAGTCGCGACAATCGTCGGGCTTGTCGATCGCCCTGCCCCGCTTTCCCGGAGTTTCCATGTCTTCCGCCGACCGGCCTTCGACCCGCCTTGCGACCCGGCTTGCCTTCCTCGTTGCGGGTTTCGGCATCTCGTGCTGGGCGCCGCTGGTGCCGTTCGCGAAGACGCGGCTCGGCGTCGATGATGGCGTCCTCGGACTGCTACTGCTCAGCCTCGGCATCGGCTCGGTCATCGCGATGCTGGTGACTGGGATCGTGAGCGCGCGCTACGGCAGCAGGCCGATCATCATCGCGGGCGGGTTCGGTCTGGCGCTGGTTCTGCCCCTGCTCGCGATTGCGGCTACGCCCGCAACGCTGGCGCTGGCGCTTTTCGCATTCGGCGCCGCGCTCGGCTCGATCGACGTCGCCATGAACATCCACGCCGTGGAGGTGGAGCGCGCCGCGCACCGCCCGCTGATGTCCGGCTTCCACGCCCTGTTCAGCATCGGGGGCTTTGCCGGATCCGCGCTGATGACGGCGTTGCTCTCGCTGCAATTCGGAACGCTCGCCTGCACGCTGATCTGCTCCGTCCTGATGCTGATCGCGATGGTCGCGACCTCGCCGCGCCTGCTTCGCTCCGTGCAGATGCAGGAGGGCCCGCTGTTCGTGCTGCCGCACGGATCGGTGCTGCTGCTCGCGCTGCTCGGCGCCATCACCTTCCTGGTCGAAGGTGCGATGCTGGATTGGGGCGCGCTGCTCGTCATCGGCGCAGGTCTGGTCACCGAGGCGCAAGGCGGCGCCGGCTACATCGTGTTCTCGATCGCGATGACTGCGGGCCGGCTCGGCGGCGACGCCGTCGTTGCGCGCATCGGCGATCGCGCGACATTGCTCTGGGGCAGCCTCATCGCGATCGCCGGTTTCGTGGTCCTGTTGACGGCGCCCATTGCGGCGGTCGCCATCGGCGGATTCCTGCTGATCGGGCTCGGCGCGTCGAATCTGGTGCCGGTGCTGTTCCGCCGGGCGGCGCGGCAAACGGTGATGCCCACCGGCCTTGCGGTCGCGGCGATCACGACCGCGGGCTACGCAGGGATTCTCATCGGGCCCGCCGGCGTCGGCTTCGTCGCACGTTTTGCCGGATTGCCCTTGGCGTTCTGGCTGCTGGCTGCGCTGATGGGTCTGGTCACGCTGTCGGCGCACATCGTCACGAAGGACCCGGGTAAGACCACGGCGACCTAACCCCTTCCATTTCCGGCATGATTCAGGCGGGGCCGAAGCCGACCCACGCCATCTGCGCAGGTCTGCCAGCCATGCTGCTTTCGGCCAGTTTACTGGACGCCTCGTTCTGCTAGACCACAACAATACCTTTTGACTCCCGTTGCGGGGGGCAATGGCACGTGCCAGCTCACAATAACAACCAAGACTCGGCCATTTCATTCGGGCCATTTCGGCTGTTTCCCAAGTCCCGGCTCCTGGAGAAGGAAGGGGAGCCGCTTCATGTCGGCGGCCGCGCGCTCGATATTCTCATCCTGCTTGCCGAGCGCCCCGGAGAAGTCATCGACAAGAGAGAGCTGGTCAAGCGCATCTGGGCCGACGTGAATGTCGACGAGGGCAGCCTGCGCTTCCATGTCGCAGCGTTGCGCAAGGTGCTCGGCGATACCGGTAAATCGGCCCGTTATGTCCTCAATGTGCCCGGCCGCGGCTATTGTTTTGTCGCCCCGTTCGCCCAAATCGCCTCGCAGGTCGCGCCAGCCGCCGCCGAGATCATTCCTCCTCGCTCGCTGCCCACTCAGCTTGCGAAGATGGTCGGACGCGAGGAGGTCATCGAGAAGATTTCAAACGGCCTGACGCTCTATCGCTTCATGACCCTGGTCGGCCCGGGCGGCATCGGCAAAACGGCGGTCGCCGTCACGGTCGGGCATCGGCGCTCGGCGGATTTCGACGGCCGCGTCTTCTTCGTCGATTTCGGTCCGCTGCGGGATGCGAGCCATGTCCCGACAACCATCGCCTCCGTCCTCGGACTGACCGTCAGCGCGGAGGATCCGACGCCGGCCGTGCTGACATTTTTGAAGACCGGGCCGGCCCTGCTGATCTTCGACAGCTGCGAGCATGTGCTTGATACGCTGGCGCCTCTCGTTGAGCGCATCGTTCGCGAAGCGCCTCAGCTTCGTGTTCTCGCCACCAGCCGCGAGTCGTTCCGGAGCGAAGGCGAGCGGATATTCCGGCTGTTTCCGCTGGATTGTCCGCCCGAGCGCGAGGGCCTCGACGTCGCGGAAGTTCTTGCCTATCCCGCCGCCCAGCTCTTCGTCGAGCGCATCGCGCAGAGCTCCGGGCCGTTCCAGCTCAGCGCGGAAGAGGCGCCGCTTGTCGCCAGCATCTGCCGGCGGCTCGACGGCATTGCGCTGGCGATCGAGCTCGCGGCGGGCCGTGTCAATGCGTATGGCATCGCCGGCACCGCCTCCCTGCTCGACAGCCGTTTCTCGCTGCAATGGCGCGGACGGCGCACCGCCGTCCCCCGGCACCAGACGCTCGCCGCCGCCCTCGACTGGAGCTACGACCTCCTGTCTCCGGCGGAAAGCGCCACCTTGCGACGATTGTCGGTGTTCGCAGGGCCGTTCGCGCCGGAGGCGGCCGCCGCGGTCGCGTCGGGCGACGGCCTCAGCACCTCGGAGACGCTGGAGGCGATCGACAGCCTGGTCACCAAATCGCTGATCTCGCCATCCGGCTCGCGGGCGCTGCGCTATCGCCTGCTCGACACCACGCGCACCTACGCGCTCGGGAAACTGAACGAGCTCGGTGAAACCAGGCAGTTCGCGCGGCGTCATGCGGAGCATTTTCGCGATTTCTTCGAGCGCGCGGGGGCCGACACGTCGACGCCGCTGCCCGAATGGCTCAGCACCTATGGCGGCGAGCTCGACAATGTGCGCGCGGCGCTGGACTGGGCCTTCGCGCCCGACGGCGACAGCAGGCTCGGCATTGCGCTGACGGCCGCCGCGGTCACCCTGTGGGTGCGTCTGTCGCTGTTCGCCGAATGCCGCGAGCGCAGCAGAACGGCACTGGCGGCGCTCGGAGACGACGGCGACAACGACCGCATCCGCATGCAGCTCCTGTCGGCACTCGGCTGGTCGCTGATGTACGGCGAGGGTCGCGCGCGCGAGGCGCGCCCGATCCTCGAGACGACGCTCGAGCTGGCTGAGAGCCTCGACGACAAGGACTTCCGGCTGCGCGCACTCTGGGGCCTGTGCATCGACCAGTTCAACAACGGGCAGTTCGGCAAGGCCCGCGGGCTCGCCGAGCGCTTTGCGAAGGTGGCAGCGAATTCGCCCGACAGCACCGATCTCATGCTGGGCGACCGCCTGATGGCCGTCGCGCTGCACTATCTCGGGGACCAGAACGACGCGCGGCAGCGCATCGACCGGGTGAACGCCTCGCTGCATGTGCTGGTGGCGAAGCCGAAAATCTTCCCGCTCGATCTCAGGATATCGACGCAATATTTCCGGGCCCGCATCCTCTGGCTTCAGGGCCTCGCCGATCAGGCCCAGGCTCTCGCCGCTGAGAACATCGAGGAAGGCCGCGCCAACGGCCATGCGCTGACCTTCTGCAGCGTGCTGGGACAGGCCGCCTGCCCGATCGCGTTCTGGTCAGGCGATTTCGAGGCCGCCGAGCGCCACGGCGCCGAGCTGCTCGAACACACCGAGCGCCACGGAATCCGGCTGTGGGGCCTATGGGCACGCGCCTTCAACGCCGCGGTCGTGGCCAGGCGCGGCGACATCGCCACCGGCCTGCCGCTTTTGCGCGAAGAGCTCAACCGCGCCGGCGATGCGCGCTTCCTGCCGCGCTTTCTGCCGCTGCTCGGCGAGCTCGCCGCGTGCTTCCTCGAAGCCGACCAGGTCGACCGTGGCCTCGACACGATCGAGGACGTCCTGACCCGCTGCAACGACCGGCAGGAGCGCTGGTATCTGCCGGAGCTGCTCCGCATCAAGGGGGAATTGATGCTCAGGAGCGCGCGGCATTCAGCAGACGCCGAGGCGCACTTTCGCGAGGCCATCCACATTGCCGTTGAGCAGGGCGCGCGCTTCTGGGAGCTCCGCTGCGCGACCAGCCTCGCGCGGGCCATGATCGGAGCCGGCCGGGGCGCGGAAGCGCGGGTGGTTCTCGACAATGTCTGCGGGAAGTTTGCCGAAGGCTCCGCCATCGCCGACATGCGCATGGCCCGCGATCTGATCGCGCGATCGCGGGCCTGACGGCGCCTGGCGTCTTGATCTAGCCTCCCACCGCAGCAGCGCGGCGCGGCAGCTTCCAGCCGGGCCGGATGAAGTGGCAGGTGTAGCCGTCAGGATAGCGTTCGAGATAGTCCTGATGCTCGGGCTCGGCCTCCCAGAACTCTCCTGCGGGCGCAACCTCGGTCACCACCTTGCCGGGCCACAGGCCGGACGCCTCGACGTCGGCAATGGTGTCTTCGGCGATCTTCTTCTGCTCATCGCTCGCATAGAAGATCGCGGAGCGATAGCTGGTGCCTCGGTCATTGCCCTGGCGATCGAGCGTGGTGGGATCGTGGATCTGGAAGAAGAACTCCAGCATGGCCCGGTAGCTGGTCCTGGCGGGATCGAACATGATCTCGATCGCCTCGGCGTGGCCTTCGTGGTTGCGGTAGGTCGCGTTCTTCACCTTGCCGCCGGTGTAGCCGACGCGTGTGGAGATCACGCCTGGTTGCTTGCGGATCAGATCCTGCATGCCCCAGAAGCAGCCTCCGGCCAAAACTGCGCGTTCCGTCGTCATTTGTCCGCTCCCAATTGACCGTTCTGTCGGTCCTGCATCTGCCACATCCTATGCCTTCCGCAGCCCTGCCGAAAGCCGGGCATACCCTGTACGACCATCCGGGTCGTCCACCCGGATGGCACGAACTGTCCCTCGCCGCTAGCCCAGCTTGGCGTCGAGCGTGATCGCGGCGTTGAGCACCTTCGACACCGGGCAGTTCTTCTCGGCCTCGCCGGCGAACTTGGCAAAACCTGCCTCGTCGAGGTTCGGCACCTTGGCACGCAAGGTCAGCGCGGACTTGCTGATCTTGAAGCCCTTGCCTTCGGGCTCCAGGGTCACCGCGGCTTCGGTCGAGAGCTCGTCCGGCGTGAAACCTGCCATCTGAAGCCCGAAGGCCAGCGCCATCGTAAAACAGCCGGCATGGGCCGCAGCGATCAACTCCTCGGCATTGGTGCCCTTCTCGTTCTCGAAGCGGGTCTTGAACGAATAGGGCGTCTCGGCCAGCACGCCGGACTCGCTCGTCAGATGGCCGGTGCCGTCGCGGCCGGTGCCCTTCCATACTGCTTTCGCTTTGCGGATCATCTCAACTCTCCTCGTTTGTTTTGCGCACCGGCGCTCTGTACCGGTGGAAGGCGGCATCGGCGTGACCGCCTGCCGCCGCTCCAACCGGCCGCGTGTCGCAACGGTTCCGTTAGCTGCCGATTTGACCAACGTGGAAGCCGAGCCGGTTCTCGACGTCCCCGGCGCGGTGGAAGCCCCGCGCCATCAGCGCCTTGATGCGGGTCTGGCTCGCGGGGCGGCCGAGCGAGGCCAGGAACGCGTCCCACTCCGGCTTGATTTCGGCGTCCGGCGGCAGGCTTGCGACATCGACAAGACGCTTGGTCTCGGCGATCGCCTCCTTGTCGAACGAGGCGATGCGCATTGCGAGTGCCTCGACGAAACCGTCGAGCTCGGCATCCGGCAACGACCGGTTGACGTAACCGTAGCGTTCGGCGAGATCGCCATGGATGTCGTCGGCGCCGAGCAGGACTTCGAGCGCACGGCCGCGGCCCATCAGGCGCGGCAGCCGCGCCATCGGCCCGCCGCCGGGCACGAGGCCCGCGCCGACCTCCCATTGCGACAGGATCGCCTTCTCGCGGCTGGCAAAACGCATGTCGCTCGCGAGCGCGAGCTCGCTGCCGACACCGGTCGCGCGGCCCCGGATCGCGGCGATGGAGACGACCGGCGCGCGGCTGAGGCGCACCAGCATGTCGGGCAGCGCCTCGAGGCCGGTCGGCCCGGGCGGGATACGAAGCGAATCCTCCAACGGCGCGAGGAAATCGTAATGGGTGATGAAGAAGCCTTCGACGGCACTGTCGAACACCACGACCTTCACGTCCGGATCGGTCTCGATCCTGGTGACGATGTCGCCCAGCAGCGGCAGTTGCTTCGGACCGAAAATATTCACCGGCGGCATGTCGAAGGTGACACGCCAGTAGGACGGCAGGCGGCGCTCGAGGTGGATGTCTTGGGTCGTGAAGGTGCGTTCGGGACGGTTCATTGCTTGCACTCCTGATGTATGGGTTCGCATCTCAGATCGATTGCCGCAGCGGACGGAACGCGGTCCGCACTTCCTCAGAGAACAGCGCCGGCTGCTCCCAGGCCGCGAAGTGTCCGCCCTTGTCGAGGCGGTTGTAGTGGATCAGCTTGGGGTAGGCCTTCTCGGCCCAGCTCCGCGGCGCGGCGTAGATCTCGTCCGGAAAGACGCTGACGGCGACGGAAATCTTGACCTGCTTGGGCGCGAAGAACACCAGCTTGTTCTCCCAGTACAGCCGCGCCGAGGAGACCGCGGTGTTGGTGAGCCAATAGAGCGTGATGTTGTCGATCACATCGTCGCGCGACAGCCCTTCCGTCCGGCCATCGAACACGCGCGCGATCATCGCGGCGCTGCGCGCATCGTGATCGAGCATCCAGGACGCGAGGCCCGCGGGCGAATCCACGAGGCCATTGAGCGTCTGCGGCCGGTTCGACATCTCGATCGCGTAGCCGAGGCCATGCTTGTAGAAATCATCGAGCTGGTCGTAGGCAAGGCGCTCCTCAGTCGAGAGGTTCGCCGGGCGCGTTCCGCCGGGTTGAAGCGCCCTGGCGATGTCGTCGGGGACGGTCGCGGGCATGTTGGTGTGGATGCCGAGCAATTCCGGCGGCGCGATCAGCGCCATCTGCTCCGTCACGGCATTGCCCCAATCGCCGCCTTGCGCGACATAGCGGCTGTAGCCGAGCCGCTTCATCAGCACGATCCAGGCCCGCGCGATGCGCTGGGGGTCCCAGCCGAGCACCGTCGGCTTGCCCGAGAAGCCGTGGCCGGGAAGCGAGGGAATCACAAGGTCGAACGCGTCCGCGGCCTTGGCGCCGTGCGCGGTCGGATCGGTGAGCGGACCGACGATCTTCATCTGCTCGATGATCGAGCCGGGCCAACCATGCGTGACGATCATCGGCAGTGCGTTCTCGTGCCGCGAGCGGACGTGGATGAAGTGAATGTCGACGCCGTCGATTTCGGTGACGAATTGCGGCAAGGCGTTCAACCGGCCCTCCACCTTGCGCCAGTCGTAATCGCTCTGCCAGTAACGCACGAGCTGTTGCACCGTCGTCAGCTGCACGCCCTGCGACTGATCGGTGACGATCTCGCGATCCGGCCAGCGCGTGGCAGCCAGGCGCCGGCGCAGGTCGAGCAGATCCTGCTCGGGCACACTGATCTGAAAGGGCCGGATGGCGCCGCCTGCGGCAGCCTTGGCAGGATGCAGCGGCAACAGGCTCGACACGCTGGCGGCAACCGCGGTCATCGCGGCCTGGCTCAGCAATTGACGGCGGTCGGGATTGAGGCTCTCGGTTCGGGCTTGCGCGGTCATGTTGGATCTCCCTTGCTTTGGTCGGTGACGCTGACCGAGTTCGAAATCGACGCGTCGGTTGGCGTGCAGAGAGGTTGGCGCAGGCCCCGGCAGTTTGCTCGTTATGCATTGTTAGCCTGCGTTAGCCGTTGCGAGTCGGCGCAAGAGTGCGATGACATCCGCGCAATACGACACGGCGCGCGACGACCAGGTCATCGCGCGCCGTGTCGGCCAGGATCGGAAGATGCCTTTCGCTGCAGCTCAAGTCGGCAGCGGCTGGCCGGCCTGCTCGCGGACGATGTAGTCGGCGTACCAGTCCGGCCAGTTCTCGTCGTGTCCGCCGGTCCGCGCCTCATGCTCGCCATGCGCCAGCGCCGCGCGACGCAGCGCTGCGGCCAGATCGGTCGCTGAGGCGAATGCCGTGCCGTCGCCTGCGATGCGTCCGGGCAATCGTGTCGTGACTTCCTGGAACAGCCAGCCATTGCCGTCGGGATCGCTGAACGCGGCGAATGAAGCATAGCTGCCGCGCTTCGGGTCAGCACCACTGACTCGAACGCTGCCGAACAGATATGGCTCGTCAGGCCCGGCATGAAGGTCGCCGGCTCCGTGGAACGGCGCGCTGACCTCGACGCCGCGGTCGAGCAGATCCTGTCGTGCCGCCTCGAGATCGGAGACGACCAGATACAGGCCGCGCGCCGAGCCCGGCGCGGCCGACGTGACGTTCCTGCCGAAGATCACCGAACAGGCCGAGCCCGGCGGCGTGAACTGGATCACGCGCCAGTCGTCGCCTGACGTGAAATCGGCATCCAGTCGCCAGCCGAGGCGCGTGTAGAACGCCTTGGCGCGGTCGACATCGGACACCGGGATCACGAGGACCTCGAGCTTCAAATCAACTCCATGAGATTTCGAGGGCTTGGTTTCAGCTTGGCGATTCAGCTCGATCACAGCCATGTCCAACTCCTTGTTTCAAGCCGCGGGTCCGGGATCGACACCCGCTCCGAACGTCAGGACTGTCGCGCAAACGAGAGATTTTTACCCGTTATGGGGTGTTAGAGTCCGCTAGCCGTTGTGAGGGAGGGCTCACGCCGCAGCGATCGGCATCACGATGGTGACCCGGGTGCCGCCCTCGCCCGCCTCGCCCTGCAGCCGCGCCTGGATGCTGCGTGCGAGCCCTTCGAGGATCCGGCTGCCGGTGCCCTGGAGCGGACCGGTCGCACCGATGCCGTTGTCGGCCACCGTGCAGAGCCAGGCGCCGCCGCGCCGGGCCAGGCCGATGCGGATCAGCGCACCCTTCTTGCTCGGGAAGGCATGCTTTGCCGCGTTCGTGACCAGCTCCGTCAGCATCAGCGCGAGCCGATGACACTGCGCCGCCGGCAACGAGCCGTTTTCGATTGCAGCCTCGCAGCGGATGCCTGCCGGCTCCAGCACAGCCTCGGAGATCGCTTCGCACAGGCTTTCGAAGAAGGCCGCTGCGGAGACGACCGGCAGATCGTCATGATCGGACAAAAGTTGATAGAGCCTGCCGAAGGCGACGATGCGCCGCTCGAACCGGTCCACCGCCAGCGACACATCGCCCGTGCCCGCGCGCGTGAAATCGCGACGGACTGACGCACCCAGCAGCGTCAGCGTGTTCTTCATGCGATGGTGGGATTCCCGCAGCACGAGCTCCCAGTCACGCGACTGATCATCGAGACCAGGTACAAATTGAGAGCGAACGAGATGGTCGTTCGGCCGAGCGCCGATCGCGGACATCATAGCCTCCCGTTGAAAATTGCATCTAACGCGAATGCCATACTGGATGCTGTTCGCGTGCTTTGCTCGTTAGACGTTGCAAGATTCTGTTATGATCACCGTCGCGACGACCGAGATCCAGATCCGCCATCGCGGTCCAGCGCATTGCCGGATTGTCCCGATCGCTCGCTGGACCACTCGCGTTTAAGTTAGATTTGCGACGCTCCTCGCGTGATCAGGCGATTGCGATGATCGCCACGCGATTTCGCCACTTTCGGCCAGTTTACTGGACGTCTCGTTCTGTTAGACCAAAACTGCAGACTTCAGCCTTTTCACTGGAATTGTTGGCCCGTGCCGGACACTAACGAGCAAGATTCGGTCATTGCCTTCGGGCCATTTCGCTTGTTCACGAAGTCGCGGCTGCTCGAGAAGGACGGCGTCCCGCTTCACCTCGGCGGCCGTGCGCTCGACATCCTCATTTTTCTCGCCGAGCGTGCGGGTGAGGTCGTTGACAAGCGGGAGCTGATCAAGCGCATCTGGGCCGATGTGAACGTCGACGAAGGCAGCCTGCGTTTCCACATCACGACGTTGCGCAAGGCTTTGAACGATAAGGCTTTGAACGACAAGGCCTTGAACGATGCCGGCGAAGGCTCCCGCTACGTGATCAACGTCCCCGGACGTGGCTATTGCTTCGCGGCCCCGCTGCTCCGGGCTGCGCCTTCGGAGAGCCGGACCAGCCTGCCCGACGCTTCGCCCCGCTCGCTGCCCGCGCCGCTCGCCAAGATGATCGGGCGGAACGATGCGGTCGAGAAGATCTCGGCCGAGCTTGCCCAGCATCGCTTCGTCACAATCGTCGGCCCGGGCGGGATCGGCAAGACGTCGGTCGCGCTTGCCGTCGCGCATCGCGAGCTCGCCGGCTTCGATGACCAGGTATGTTTCGTCGATTTCGGCGCGCTGACGGATGTCCGGCTCGTTCCCGGCACCATTGCGGCCGCGCTGGGCCTGACCGTCAATGCCGACGATCCCGTGCCGAGCCTGCTGACGGTCTTGCGCAGCCGGCGCATGCTGCTGGTGTTCGACAGTTGCGAGCATATCCTCGACGAACTCGCCCCTCTGGCCGAACGCATGGTCCGCGAGGCGCCGAAGCTGCATATTCTGGCCACCAGCCGCGAATCCTTTCGCACCGAAGGTGAGCGCGTCCACCGGCTGTTTCCGCTGGATTGCCCGCCGCAGCGCGAAGGCCTCGGCATTGCCGACATCCTTGCCTATCCCGCAAGCCAGCTCTTCGTGGAACGCATTGCCGAGAGCCTGAGCGAATTCGAGCTCACCGAGGAGGATGCGCCGCTCGTTGCAGAGATCTGCCGGCGGCTGGACGGCATTGCCCTGGCGATCGAGCTCGCGGCCGGACGTGTGAACGCTTATGGCATTGCCGGGACCGCATCACTGCTGGACAGCCGCTTCTCGCTGCTGTGGCGGGGACGGCGCACCGCGATTCCGCGGCACCAGACCCTGAGCGCGGCGCTCGCCTGGAGCTACGATTTGCTGCCGCCGACCGAGAGCGCGACCCTGCGCGGATTGTCGGTGTTCGTCGGGCCGTTCACGCTGGAAGCCGCGCTTGCGATCGCATCCTGCCAGGGCATCAGCGAGGGCGAAGGTGTGGAAGCCATTTCGAACCTGCTCTCCAAATCCCTGATCGCGACCTCGCCGGCGGAGCGGCGGCTGCGCTATCGCCTGCTCGACACCACCCGCGCCTTCATGGCGCACAAGCTCGTCGAGAACGGCGAAGCGGACCGCGTCGCGCACGCCCACGCCGAATATTTCCGCGATTTCCTGCGCGACATTGCGCTGAAATCCACGGGCATGCAGAGCGCGGGCGGCTTCCTTCCCTATGCCGACCATTTGCCCAATGTCAGGGCTGCGCTGACCTACAGCTTTTCGGACGGCGGCGACCGGACGATCGGCGTGGATCTGGCGGCCTCGGCCGCGCAGTTCTTCCTCGAACTGACATTGCTGACGGAATGCTACCGATGGACCCAGCAGGCGCTGGCGTCCCTCGACACGGGCGCCGTGGACAGCCGGCAGGAGATGACCCTGCAGGCCGCGCTCGGCGTCTCCGTGATGTTCACGCAAGGTAATACGGAAGCGGTCCGGTCGGCCTTCACGCGCAGTCTCGAGCTTGCCCGCCAGCTCGAGGACCTGCATTGGCAGCTCTGGCTGCTGCGCGGATTGCACATCTACCTCACTAGGGTCGGAGATTTTCACGGCGCACTCGAGACCAGCGAACAGGGCGAGGGCGTTGCGCGCAAACTGAATGATTCCGCCGCCACGCTGAACGTGGATTGGATGCGCGGCGTCGCGCATCATCTGATCGGCAACCAGGACAAGGCGGTTCGGTTCTGCGAAAGCGCGATGGTGCACAATCCCGGCTCGCAACGGCTGAATATCGGGCATCTCGGCTATGACGACCGCATCGTGGCGCTGGTTGCGCTGGCGCGCGGGCTCTGGCTCACGGGCCGGCCCGAGCGAGCGGTCGAGGTGGCCAGATACACGGTGCGCGAGGCCGAGCTGCTCGAGCAGCCGCTCACCCTCGGCATCTCCCTGATCTGGACGATCTACGTGTTCCTCTGGGTGGGCGACTGGGCCAGTGCCGAAATCCTGATCGAGCGGCTGATCGATCATTCCGCGCGGCACTTCCTCGGCCCCTATCACGCGGTCGGCATCGGCCAGAAGGGCGAGTTGCTGCTGCGCCGCGGCGACGTCGCGGCCGGGATCGAGCACCTCCGGCGCAGTCAGGCCACGTTGTACGCGACACGGCACCGCATCATGACGACGGTGTTTGCGACGGCGCTCGCGGAGGGGCTCGCTTCCCAGAACCAGCCCGACGAGGCCTTGCAGACGATCAACGAGGCGATCGCCCAGATTCCCGATCACGGCGAATCCTTCGACATGCCGGAGATGCTCAGGATCAAGGGTGACATCCTCGCCGAGTCTGGCAACGCTGTAGAGGCGGAGAGCACCTTGCGCAAATCGCTCGATCTGTCCCGGCGTCAATCCGCGGTCGGCTGGGAGCTTCGCGGGGCGATCAGCCTCGGCCGCATCTGGGAGCGGGCCGGCAAGGCCGCTGACGCTAGCGCTTTGCTCAACCCCCTCGTTGCGCGCTACCAGGAGGGCCTGCAGACCCGCGATCTGATCGCTGCCAGGGAGCTGCTGGGCACCCTGAATTGAGAGTATCTTCAACGAGATACTGCCATGCTACTCGCTCGCAACTCCTAACAACTTCTAACACGCCAAGCCGCATGCGCCCCGCCATGGTGGAGACACTGCACGGTGGATGTGGCGGGACATGGCGCTTCTTGACGATGTAATCGATGCCAGCGGCGGAATGGCCCGCTGGGACAGCTTGAACCGGTTCACGCTCCACATTTCCGTTGGCGGGACGCTGTTCTCCAGTGCCAGCCACGCCCGGGAATTCAAGGACGTGACCGCTGAAGGCTCGACCCGGACGCAATCGGTGCGCTTCACCGGCATCACCGGGGGTGAGCACTCCGGCTCCTTTCAACCGGATGCGATCACGATCGAGAGCCTGGATGGTGAGGTCCTGCGGTCCTGGCCTAATCCCGGCCTTGCACTTTCCGAGGTCGATCCACCGGCGCTCGCGGATGAGCTGCATCTCGTCTTCTTCTGCGGCGTCGCGATCTGGAGTTATCTGACCATTCCATTCCTGCTTGCCCACCCCGATGTCGTGATCGAGGAGCTGTCGCCCTGGCAGGAGAATGCCGAAACCTGGCGACGGCTGCGGGCACGCTTCCCGGCTCACCTGATGACGCTCGCGCCCGAGCAGATCTTCTATTTCGACGAGAGCGCCCTGCAGCGGCGGACAGATCACGATCTCTTCGGGATGAAGGTCGCACACTCCTCCTGGGCACATGACAGCTTCGGCGGCATCGTGGTGCCGACCCTTCGGCGCGCGCAGACATTGCGGCCCGATGGGACCGTGATTGCCAAGCCGGTGCTGATGGACGTCGAGATCTTCGACGCCGTCTTCGAATAGCGGCGGTACGGCCGACATGACCGCTCTCAACGCCTAACAATACATAACGAGCCAACAGCCCGCCTTGAGCGCAGATTGGGTTTGCGAGCAACGAATGACGTGCTCGAACGAAACCCAGGCGACGCAACCACGCGCGTGGAATGCGTCAACATACGAACGCCCTCAGGGAGACAGTCATGAAGGTACTGATGGTTCTCACGTCCCACGATCAGCTCGGCAACACCGGACGCAAGACGGGCTTCTGGCTCGAAGAGCTTGCAGCCCCCTACTACATCTTCAGGGATTCCGGTGCGGAGGTCACGCTGGTCTCGCCCAAGGGCGGCCGCCCGCCGCTCGATCCCAAGAGCAACGAGCCCGAATTCCGCACCGACCTGACGGTGCGTTTCGAGCAGGACGCTGCCGCGGAGGCGCAGCTCGACAGGACCCTTCGCCTCGACAGCGTCAGGCAGCAGGACTTCGACACGCTGTTCTATCCCGGGGGCCACGGCCCGATGTGGGATCTCGCCGAAGACCCGAACTCCATCAAGCTCATCGAGTCCTTCTTTGCCGCCGGCAAGCATGTTGGGATCGTCTGTCATTCCCCCGCCGCGCTGCGCCACGTCAAGACGCCGGACGGCAAGCCGCTGGTGCAGGGCAAGGAGGTGACCGGCTTCACCAATGATGAGGAGGAAGCAGTCGGCCTCACCAAGGTGGTGCCGTTCCTGGTCGAGGACGAGATGCTCCGCCTCGGCGCCACCTTCTCGAAGAAGGCCAATTGGGCGCCTCATGTCGTCAGCGACGGCCTGCTGATCACGGGCCAGAACCCGCACTCGTCGGGTCCGGCCGCGCAGGCCCTGCTGGCTGCTCTCGCGGGCAAGCCGATGGCGAAGGCTTCGTAAATCCTGGCTGCGGCCATGTCTCGGGAGATGCCTGAGTTGGCGGCTCCCGACGCCGCGGCAGCACTTCCTACAAATCCTCACGCTACATGCAAGAGCAACGACATGAGCATTCCAGCCGCACTCGCCCTCTCCGCCGCAATGGCCTGCGCCGTCGTACAGGCATCGGCACAGGAATTGCGATCGAGCCGGCGCTCGATCAGCTATCACACCATCGATATCGGCGGTCTCAAGACCTTCTATCGCGAGGCCGGCTCCGCCGACGCCCCGACCGTGCTGCTGCTGCACGGCTTTCCGGCCTCGTCGCGGATGTGGGAGCCCTTGCTGCCGCTGCTCGCCGACAAATATCACGTGATCGCGCCGGACTATCCCGGCTTCGGCAACAGCAGCGCGCCGCCGCCGTCCGATTTCAACTATACGTTCGACAACATCGCCGGCGTGATCGGCGAGCTTACGGTGAAGCTCGGTCTCAGCAACTACGTCCTGTTCATGCAGGACTATGGCGGCCCGGTCGGCTTCCGCATGGCGCTGGCGCATCCTGAACGTGTCCGCGGGATCATCATCCAGAATGCCGTGTCGCACGAGCAGGGCTTGAGCTCGCTCTGGGAGGCGCGTCGCAGATATTGGGCCGATCCGGCCCACGAGCTCGAGGCGCTCAAGGCCAATTTCACCTCGCTGGCGGCGACGCGCCAGCGGCATCTCGGCTCCAGCCCGCACCCCGAACGTTACGACCCCGATACCTGGACCGACGAATACGCCTTCCTGACGCGTCCGGGACAGGCCGAGATCCAGACCACGCTATTCCTGGACTACCGGACCAACGTCGCCTCCTATCCGAAATGGCAGGAATGGTTGCGCAAGACCCGGCCGCCGACGCTGGTGGTCTGGGGCAAATACGATCCGTCGTTCGCGGTCGCCGGCGCTTCGGCCTATCGCGACGACGTTCCGGATGCGGAGGTTCACATCCTGGAAGCGGGGCACTTCGCGCTGGATGAAGCCACCGACGAAATCGCTGCGCTCGTTCGCGGCTTCCTTGCGCGACTGGACGGACACAAGGGCTGACAGCAACCGGGTGGCGGATCGCTGCGGAGGCGCCGCCGCTGTTCGGCTTGATCAGGCGGAAGGCGGATTCAGCATGAGCCGTGCGGCCCTGAGATTGGCGGTGTCGAACCCCTCGGTGAACCGCGCATAGGTCTTGGCAAGCTGTTGGCGCGGATCTCGTACACCCTGCCGCTCGCGCAGCCGCGCCAGCGACATCTCGGTTCGCAGCCGCCAGGACAGCGCGCCCTGTTGCTCGGCGAGCTCCGCCGATGCGACAAGGCTTGCCTCGGCCGTGTCCAGGTTTCCACTCTGCGCCTCGAGCTCTCCGCGCAGACGCAGCAGCTCCGGCATGTCGAAGGCACCTCCTTCCTGCTCGACGCGGTCGATGGTCTCGTGCAGGACCTGAGCGCCTTCCGCCAAGCGCCCCAATGAGACCAGCCCGGAAGACAGATCCGCGGCGAATGCCGACATATAGAGCTCGTAGCGATCCGCGTGCAGACGCGGAAGCGCGCTCCGCAACAAGTCGATGCCGCCAATGGCCTCGCCATGGGCGATCATGGTCTGCGCCCGAAAGCCGGTCGCAACGGCCTCATAGGGGACGAGCCCGTGCATACTCGCATGCGTCGCCAGGCGAGCGCTCATGGTCTCGACGGCGGACCAGTCGCCGACCCAACCGAACACCGAGGCGGACCAGCACAGCGCGATACAATGCATCACCACGTCGCGCGGCGCTGACGCGCCGACGAGCGGGAGGACGCATTCGAGCGCGCGATCGGGATAGCCGCGCAGCCACAACACGCGTGCCAGCGGAATCTGCGGCGTGCGCGAATAGGCGAAATGTCCGGGTTGCGTGCCCCGCAGCGCCGCGTCGTCGCGCATGCCCTCGTCGAGATGAGCTTGCGCCTCGGCCTGGTCGCCGGCGAGGTGATAGGACACGCCGAGAAGCGCTTTGCTGCCGGCAATGCCCGCGGTATCGCCGATCAGGCGCGCAATCCGCTCGGCGTGACGCGCAGTCGGCACCAGATGCCGGTAGCCGCCGGTCCGGCGATAGAACATGTTCAGTCGCGATAACAACCTGAATGTGTTGGCGTGGTCGCCGATCGCCTGCGCGATCTCTAGTCCGCGCCGGAGCGCCGCTTCCGCCTGCTCGCTGTTGCGCTCGGTGAACATGAAGGCGTGACCGAGCGTCGACTGAAGCTCGAGCTCCCATCGGCCGCCACGATCGGCGTCGTCGAGCATCGCGAGCGCGCGATCGGACCAGATGCGCGCCTCATTCAGCAAATTCAGCTCGACGAACAGGCCCGTGCAACTGCCGGCAAGCGGCACGCGCAAATCAGCGCCGTCATCATTGGCGTAGCTCCAGGCCAGCGCCGCGCGGGCATCGGCGAGCAGGCCCGCGCGCTCCTGCGAGCGGAACACCTGGCCGCTGCCACCCTGCGCCGTCAGCCCGGCTTCGAGCGTGCGTTGAACATAGCAAGCGTGACGGCGCGCGATGACGCTTGCCTCACCGCCATCCGCCAGCTTCTGCATGGCATAGGCACGCGTTGCGTCCAGCAGGCGATAGCGCCGCGATGCGCCGTCCGGCTGCGAGGACACCAGCGACTTGGCCACGAGCTGCTCCAGCGCGTCGATGACGCGTTCCTCCGGCGTTTCCTCCTCGGCCGCCACCGCTATTGCGCCTTTCAGGGTGAAGTGACCTGCGAAGACCGCGAGCCGCTGGAACACGTTGCGCTCGTTCTCGCCGATCAAGCCGAAACTCCAGTCGAGCGTGGCACCGAGCGTCTGCTGCCGCGGCGGCGCCGTTCGCCGCCCGCGCCATTCGAGCTGCAGGCGGCTGTCGAGCAGCGCCGCCATCTCGCGCAGCCCGTAGAGCCCGACGCGCGCGGCGGCAAGTTCGATCGCGAGCGCGATGCCGTCGAGCTTGCCGCAGATCTGCACCAGGACTTCCGCATCCTCGTCGGTGAGATCGTCGCGGTGCCCCGCCGCACTGGCGCGGTCGACGAACAGGCGCGCCGCCGGATAATTCAGCACCTCGCCGGCGCTGAGGCGCGTGCCTTGCGGCGGGCCGGGCAGCGGAGCAAGCTCGAAAATCTGCTCGCCGGCCACCAGCAGCGACTCGCGGCTGGTGGCGAGGATGGCAACGCCGGGCGCCTCGCGATAGATGTCTTCCGCGAGACGCGCGACCGTGTCGATGACGTGCTCACAGCTATCGAGAACGAGGAGCAGCCGCCGCCCGCGCAGGAAACTGACGATGCTGCCACTCGGATCATTGTGATGCACGACGAGACCCAGCGCGGCGGCAACCGTGCTCGCCACCAGCGCGGCGTCCTTGAGCGGTCCGAATTCGAGGAAATGGACGTTGCCCTCGAACCTGTCGCACAGGTCATGCGCGAGCGCGACCGCAATGGTGGTCTTGCCGATGCCGCCAGGCCCTCGCAGCGTAACGAAACGATCGCGGAGCAAGCACGGCGCCAGCTCGGCCACGATTTCGTCCCGTCCGACCATCCGGTCCAAACGATGCGGCAGAGACGGTGACGACGTCGCCTTTTCGGCTGGTCGCGACGTGAGCGACGGCGGCTCCGCGCGTGGACCACGCTGCACCGGCGCGACGAAGCAATAACCCCGGCTCGGAATGTTGGTGATGTAGCGGACGCCGTCCTTGCCGTCGCCGAGCACCTTGCGCAGCTCCGCGACATGAACCCGCAGGCTGATCTCCTCGACGGAGAGGCCGGACCACGCGTAGCTGAGAATCTCGTTCTTTGGCACCACCTCGCCGGCACGGCTGACAAGCAGGCGCAAAATATCCATCGCACGGCTGCCGAGCTTGACTGGCACGCCGTCCTTCTCCAGCAGCCGCGACCGCAGCGAGAACGGCCCGAACGAGACGGCATCGAGATCAAGGATTGTTCCGGCGCCGCCGCTGCGGGAGCCATGTCCTGCCGAGAGGTCGGTCACATCTTGCTCATCTTGACGACTGCTTCCTCGAAACGCGCAGGGACTATACCCGGCACCGATGCGAGGTCCAGCGAAGGGCCTGCGCGCCACGCGATGCTCCTTGAGGTCCCCTCAAACAGGGGCAGCCGGGCAAATCTCTGACAAATTGGACTTAATCAAACGTCTGCGGCGGGCTGTCGCACCTGGTGCACGCGCACAAAATCTAACAGATCCTAATCACCACTAACGGGCGTCCTGGCCAACTCACGCCTATCCTCCGAGCATGGACAGCATTGGGTTTGCGCGTTTTGCCGGTCGTTGCAAACCGCGGCAAAGCCAGGAGAGGACGAGCGATGTCGAACAATTTGCACGCGGCCCATGCCTGGATCGATTTTCCGGCCGACTCGCGGGATCACGAGGTGCTTCGCCCGACGCAGGTGATCGCCAGGGAGAGCCACTGGCGTCAGATCGATCGCACTGTGGACGACGCGATCCAGGACATCACGATCTCGCGATGGGAGGACTCGCGGAGCAGCTCGTCGCACGAAACGACGACGCCGGACGATCGCTATTTCATCGGCATCGCCCTGAAGACCACGCGCGCGAAGCTGACACGGGACCGCCAGATCATTTTCGACGGCACCATGCCGGCGGGGACGCTCTATGTCACCGCTCCGTCGAAATCTCTCGGCGTGCAATTCCAGTCGCCATGCGCCTTCCTCCACGTCTACATCTCCACGGATCATCTTCCGGCCCATGTCGTTGCGGCCGACGGGCTCAATGACCTCGTGCTGCTGCGCGATCCGCTCGCCGCCGAGCTTGCCAAGGCGCTGATCGAGCAAAGTGATGCCGCAGACCGGCATTTCACACAGTGCATCGGCCAGACCCTGGCGATGCATCTCACCCGGATCGAGTTGCCGCGCGCCAGGGTCAATGCCTTGCCGAAATGGCGGCTGCGGCGTGTCGAGCAATATATCGCCGATCATTTCCACCGCGGCATCAGCCTGTCCGAGCTTGCCAATGTCGCCGGCCTGTCCCGGATGCACTTTGCGGCACAATTCCGCGCCGCGACCGGTTACCGTCCCCGCGAATATCTGCTCAATCATCGCACCGAGCAGGCGAAGACGCTGCTTGCAAGCACCGAGCGGCCATTGGCGGAGATCGCGCTTGCCGTGGGCTTCAGCACGCAGGCGCATTTCTCGACCGTGTTCAAACGCATCAGCGGTCAATCACCGGCGCGCTGGCGCCTCGCCAGCAGGGGTGAGCGGCTCGAGGTCGAAGCGCCGCCGCGGCGTCGTCCTTCCCCGCAGATTGGTTGGACCGCCAGCGCCGCGGCCTAGGCATCCGGCGGCTCGCGCCCTCCTCCTCCCGGGGCCGGCGAGCCTCTCGGGGCCGTCCCTGCTCCCACACAGGACGGCCCCATTTTCTTGGCGCAACGCTGCGCTCCATCCGGGCTACGACACCCTACACCGGATCGAACGCGCGGATCGGCGGCAGATTACCGGTGAACTTCTCCACCTCGACCACCGTCAGCTGCCCGGTGCAGCCTTGCGCGAACGACGAGGTCCCGATGTCGCGGGTGAGCACGTTCGGATTGCCGTGAACGCAGAGCGGCGCCTCGTCTTCCGGATCCATCGGATCGTACCAGGCGCCGGTCGGAAGCTGCACCACGCCGGGCGCGATGCCCTCGGTGAGGTGGACCGCGGCAAGGCACGCACCGCGATCGTTGAACAGCCGGATGATGTCGCCGTCCTTGATGCCGCGCGCGTCCGCATCGCGCGGGTTCATCCGTGCGACCTCGCGGCCGCGATGTTTCGAGCCAAGCGAATGCCCGCCGAAGTCGAGCTGGCTGTGCAGCCGCGTCACCGGCTGGTTGGCGACGAGGAAGCACGGCGCCCCGGGCCTGGGCATGTCGGTCTTGTCGAGCCAGACCGGATGCCCCGGACAATCCGCATCACCATGGCCGGCGATCTTCTGCGAGAAAATCTCGATGCGCCCGCTCGGCGTCGGCAGCGCGTGATTGACCGGATCTTCACGGAAGCGGCGCAGCCGTCCGCCGTCATCGGGCTGCTGCGGAACGACCAGGCTGCCGCGCGCCCAGAACTCGTCGAAGTGAGGGGCTTCCAGGCCACGCTTGGCGAGCGAGGCGCGGGTCGGCTCGTAGAGATGCTCGAGCCATTGCCGCGAGGTGCGTCCCTCGGTGAAGGGCTCGCGGGCCCCCAAACGATCGGCGAGATCGGCAAAGATGCCGTAGTCGTCGCGCGAAAGCCCGAACGGCTCGGCGATCCGGTGCATGGCCACCATGAGGGGGTCGTTGCTGGAATAGCCGATGTCCTCGCGCTCGAGCGTCATCGTCGACGGCAGCACGATGTCGGCATGACGGGCGGTGGCGGTCCAGGCAAGCTCATGCACGACAAACGTATCGAGTTTCGCAAATGCCTTGCGCAGGCGATTGATGTCCTGGTGATGATGGAAGGGGTTGCCGCCGGCCCAGTAGACCATGCGGATGTCCGGATAGGTCCGCGTCTCGCCATTGTAGCGATAGGTGCTGCCCGGCTTGAGCAGCATGTCAGCGATGCGCGCCACCGGAATGAAATCGGCGACGCCGTTGCGGCCCTGCCCCAGCGTCGGCCCCGGCACGTCGTTGACGCGGCGGCCGTAATAGCCGATCGCTCCGAGCGAATAGGCGTAGCCGCCGCCGGGAAGGCCGATCTGGCCGAGCGCCGCCGCCAGCACCATGCCCATCCATACCGGCTGCTCGCCATGCTCGGCGCGCTGCAGCGAATGAGAGACGGTGATCAGTGCGCGCTTTCCGGCGAGCCGGCGCGCCAGCTTGCGGATCGTCTCCGCCTCGACGCCTGAGATCGCGGCGGCCCACTCGGCATGCTTTGCCTGCCCGTCGCTCTCGCCGGTGAGATAGCGCAGGAAGACCGGCCATCCCTCCGTGTAACGATCGAGGAAGGCCTGGTCGTGCAGGCCTTCGCTGACCAGCGTGTGGACGAGGCCGAGCATCAAGGCGGTGTCGGTGCTCGGCACGCAGGTCATCCACTCCGCGCCGGCCTCGACGGGCAGGTCTTCGCGAAGCGGGCTGACCAGGATGAACTCGCAGCCGCGCCTGCGGGCCGCCGCCATGGCGCCGCGCTCGACATGCTTGCTGATCGAGCCGCCGGCCACCATCGAGTTCTTCAGCGCCATGCCGCCGAAGGCCAGCACGATGTCGGTGTGATCGGCGATCTGCTCCCAGGTGACGTTGCGCTTGGTGATGTCCTCGTAGCCGGCGAGGATTTGCGGCAGCAGCACCGAGGACGCGCCGGAGGAATAGGAGTTCACCGAGCGCACATAGCCGCCCATCGCGATGTTGAGGAAGCGATGCACCTGGCTCTGGGCGTGATGAAAGCGGCCGGCGCTCGACCAGCCATAGGAACCGCCGAACACAGCGCCAGGCCCGCTTGTATCGCGGATGCGCGACAGCTCGTCGCCGAGCAGGTCAAGCGCCTTCTCCCAGCTCACGGAGACGAATTCGTCGCGGCCGCGGCGATCGTCGGGACCCGGCCCGCGCTCGAGCCAGCCGCGGCGGATCGCCGGCTGGGATATGCGCGCCTGATGGCGGAGAGCACCAGGGAAATTGTCGATGATGCCGTTCGGATCGGGGTCGCCCGCATAGGCCCTGACCTCAAGCCCGGCCGCGCCCTGACGCGCGGAAAACACGCCCCAATGCGAGGTGTGCGGCTTGAAGCCATCCGACAGGTCGAGACCGGGATCGGGAAAGCCAATAGTATCGTCCATCGCGTGATCCTTGTTCCGGCGTCCGGCCTGGTAATCGGGGTGGTAATATACCGATCCGATCGTGAGGTCGTCGAGATCAGCGATGACGGAAACGCTGGGCTGCCCCGCGATGCCAGAGGTCGTTGCAGGAGGCGTTCGCCCAAGCCCGGAGCTATCGGCCGCACCGCGAGGAACGAAAGGCTCAGCGGTTTCAAAGGTGCCGCGGAGCGCCCGGGATCGATCTGACCACAACTATTCGATTAAAGGGGGGACCACGACAGTTTGGCTTCGGCCCAAATCCGCCTGAGGCTCGGCATCACTCCCCTGCGCAGCAATCCACCAACAGCTCCCAGATCCGCTGCGCCTCGCGTCTCTCGTGGCTTTCCGGCACCTTCTCGGCGCCGGACCGACCATAGCCGGCGATGGCGCGCGCTTCACGCGGCACGATCCACCGTTCCGAGATCGGGTCGTACCATTTTCCGATGTTTACCTCAGTCACGGCGATCGACTCACAAATTTTCCAACGGTCGAGCGATGCGCCTCCCGCGGCCCCATGCGAACCATTCGGCGACGCGTCACTCAGTTTACCAATCAGCGGCGCGTACGATCGTTCCACCCGCTGCATCATCCCGGCCGGGCCGGATGAAGCGTGCGCGGATGGCGCTCGTGCAGCAGCCGTGCGAGCTCCTCGCGCTCGCTCTCGCGTCCCTTCATGGCGGACTCGAACAGCGCTTCCTGGATGTCGCGAGGCATGTCGCCCCACACGTCCATCGCCGCACGTCCGAGCAGGCCTGCAAGATGATCAATTCCATCGCTCATTCGGCTCTCCCGATCTGCACACGGGAATGGAACAGCTGCGGCCGCGCAGCGTTCCAGTGTCATCATTGTGAAAAGGAGGCGTCTTTTATGGGATTCTTCACTAAGGACATCAAATCGATGGAAGACCTGCTGCTGCACGGGCTGCAGGACATCTATTACGCGGAGCAGCAGATCCTGAAGGCGCTGCCGAAGATGATCGACAAGGCGACCAACAGGGATCTCGCCGCCGGCCTGAAGGCTCATCTGGACGAGACCAACAAGCAGGTCGAACGGCTCGACAAGGTGTTCGCCAAGCTCGGCAAGGAGCCCAGCGGCACGCAGTGTCCGGCCATTGACGGCCTGATCGAGGAAGCCGACGCGACCGCCGGCGAGATCGAGGACAAGGCGGTGCTCGATGCCGCGATCGTGGCCAACGCGCAGGCCGTGGAGCACTACGAGATTTGCCGCTACGGCACGTTGATCGCCTGGGCGGAAGAGCTCGGCCACGACGACATCGTGCGCTTCCTCACGACCAATTTGAACGAAGAGAAGGCGGCCAACACCAAGCTGAACACGGTGGCGCTCCGCAAGGGAGTCAACGCCAAGGCGTCCAACGCCGCCTGATCGATCTGCTGGCCAGGACGTGGGGGCCCGGCCTCCGGCGCCGCCACGGTTCTTGCGCTGCTCTCAACGTCGCAGACGCTGACGAGGCGCATCCAATCAGATGAACGGCTTCCCGCCGGTGACGGCCAACGTGGCCCCCGACGTGTAGCTCGAGAGCGGATCGGCCAGCATGACGTAGGCGGTTGCGAGCTCGGCCGGCTGGCCGGCGCGCTGCATCGGGACCTGCTTGCCGAAATTCTTGACCCTTTCCTCCGACATCGTCGACGGGATCAGCGGCGTCCAGATCGGACCTGGAGCGACGGCGTTGACCCGAATGCCCTTCTCGGCGAGCATCTGCGCCAGCCCACCCGTGAAATTCTGGATGGCGCCCTTGGTCGTGGCATAGGCCAGCAGCGTCGGGTTGGGCATGTCCGAGTTCACCGACGCCGTGTTGATGATCGCAGCTCCCGGCTTCATATGAGGGACCGCAGCCTTGGTCAGATAGAACATGGCGTGGATGTTGGTCGCGAACGTACGCTGCCACTCCTCGTCGCTGATGTCGGCGATGTCCTTGAACGTGGCCTGATGGGCCGCATTGTTGACGACGATATCGATGCCGCCGAGCTCGTCGACGGTGCGACGCACGATGCCGCGGCAGTGCTCGGGATTGCTGATGTCGCCGGGAATCAGGACGACCTTGCGTCCGGCCTGCTCCACCAGCGCCTTGACCTCGGCTGCATCCTCGTCCTCGTTCAAATAGGAGATGACGATGTCGGCGCCCTCTCGGGCATAGGCGATCGCAACCGCGCGGCCGATTCCGCTGTCGCCTCCGGTGATCAGCGCCTTTTTCCCGGCCAGGCGTCCGGCGCCCTTGTAACTCTCCTCGCCATGATCGGGACGTGGATTCATCGCACGCGTCGAACCGGGCATCGGCTGCTGTTGCGAAGGATAAGGCGGCTTGGGGTATTCGATCATGGACAACTCCAGCAATTTGCTCCGCTAACGGAGCCCCGCCGGAAGCGTTCCTGTGACCGTCTGTTGCACCGCGAAACCATTTGCGCCGCACCATTCAAAAATGAGACTGCCCGTCAAACCAAAGGGGGCGCCAACGCATGCACCGCATCCGACTTCGGTTAGCTTTCCCATCAAAGCCGCGGGCGGAGAGCCACGCGGCGACAAAAGACGACACACAGGGAGGAGCACAATGTCGAAATGCAGTGTGGGACTGCTCGCGCTGAGCAGCTTGTTTCTTTCAAGCGCAGCGATCGCCCAGGAAAAAATCAAGGTGGGCGTGACCGCAACCCTCGAAGGCACGTACACGGTGCTCGGCGAGGACGGCATGCGCGGCCACCAGACGGCCCTCAACGTCCTTGGCAAGAAGGTCGGCGACAAGGAACTCGAATTCATCGTCGCCTCGACCGACGCGACGCCGGACAGCGCGGTACGCGCCGTGCGCAAGCTGATCGAGCAGGACAAGGTGCAGATCCTGCTCTCGCCGCTCTCCGGCGACGAGGGCATCGCGGTGAAGAACTTTGCGAAAACCCATCCCGAGCTGACCTTCATCAACGCGGCCTCCGGCGCGCAGGAAACGACCTATGTCGATCCCGCCCCGAACTTCTTCCGCTACAACATGGACGGCGCGCAGTGGCAGGTCGGCCTCGGCAAATATGCCTATGAGGAAAAGAAGTATCGCAAGATCGCAACCGTGGGCGAGGACTATTCGTTCATCTACACGCAGGTATTCGGCCTCGTGCTCGAGTTCTGCGGCGCCGGCGGACAGGTCACCAACCGGCAATGGGTGCCGCTCGGCACCAAGGATTTCGCCTCGGTGATCGCCGCACTGCCGGACGATGTCGACGCGATCTATCTCGGGCTTGGCGGCGCCGATGCCGTCAACTTCCTCAACCAGTACCAGCAGGCCGGCGGCAAGGCGCATCTGATGGGCGGTTCCATCATGATCGACCAGACCATCCTGTCGTCGAAGGGCAACGCCAAGAACGCCCTGGTCGGCACCATCGCGGCGAGCGGCCAGGCCGATACCTGGGAGGATCCGGGCTGGCAGAAATTCGTGAAGGCCTATCAGGACGCTTTCCCGCCCAACAAACGCTTCCCGAGCCCGTCGCTGCTCGCCACCAACTATTATGACTCGACCATGGCGCTGATCCTGGCGCTGCGTCAGGTCAATGGCGATCTCTCCAACAACCAGGCCAAGTACAAGGAAGCCCTCGCCAAGATCGAGATCGATGCGCCGAACGGCAAGATCAAGCTCGACTCCAACCGCCAAGCGATCGGCACCAACTTCGTCACCGAGGTGGTCGACGACGGCAAGGGCGCGCTGTTCAGCAAGGTCGTGAAGGTGATCCCAAACGTGAACCAGACACTCGGCTACGACCCGGCCGTATTCTCCAAGATCGGGCTGCCGAGCCGCACCGTGCCGGAATGTAAGAAATACTGACGCATCACCCCTGCGATGCGCAACCCGGGGAGCGACTTGCTGACGCGGTCGCTCTCCGCTCTTGCAATCTCGTCGGCGTTGTTGAACGCTGAGCGAAAAGACAAGAACATTCGGGAGGGGAAGGCATGAGCCGTGCGCTCGCCGTCTTCCACGGCCGGTTCGGCCGGGCGACGGTTTATCAGTTGAACCGCCCTTTCAATATTCACGCCCATCGTGAAGGTCATCTGATCTTCCATGTTGGCGGCATGCCCGCATGCATCGACGTCTCCGACGGACACCACGATCTCAACGAGACGTCCGTCGTCGCGGTCAATCCCTGGGAGCCGCACAATTTCCTGCCCGCCGATCTCGACGGCGGCGCGATCTTCTTCGTGCTCTATGTCAACGCCGAATGGTTTGCGCCTGATGCCTCCGGCACCCACCGGATGCGTTTCGGCCGCACCCAGTTCCGGCGCACGCCGGCGCTGGACAAGCACATCAGGCGGACGGCCGCGCTCGTGTGCGGCGCACCATCACTCTCCAGCCTGGATTCCGAGCTGCGGCGGCTGATCGACATCTGTTACGACGAAAGCTGGCAGCAGGCGGAGATCGCGCGCGATCCACGCGCAAACGGCTCCGTCACCGATTTCCGCGTGCGCAAATGCATCAAGATGATGTCGGAGAGCCCCGGCGCCGAGATCGAGCTCGATACGATCGCGCGGGAATCAGGACTGTCGCGACCGCATTTCTACCGGCTGTTCCGCGTCCAGACCGGCGTGACGCCGAACCTTTATCTCAACACGCTGATCATGGAACATGCGCTCGAAGCGCTGGTGGCGAGCGAGACGCCGATCGCCGATATCGGCTTCGATCTCGGCTTCTCGTCGCAGAGCGGCTTCACCCGCTTCTTCGCCGCCAATGTGGGAATGGCCCCGACCGATTATCGTCGCGCGGCCAAGATTTTGCGCGCCTGAGCGGGCCACGAAAAGATACTCACAATCAAACGTCGTCCTCGCAGCCCCGCTAGGATGCGGGCAACGCGATCCCGAAAGAGGGTCGCGACCGACGGGAGCGCACGTTCATGGCGAGGCTAGCGGCCGGCGCAAGGCTGCCTGACCTGTATTTGGTGGGCCTTCGGGATGCGCCCTGGCCAAGCGGGTGGCGCACATGAGCCGCTTTGTCGAACGCCACCCGGCCTGGGCGCTGATCTCGATCATTGCCATTGCCGTCGCGCTCTGGCTGGTCTTCGCGGTCTGGCCGCCCGGCCTCGAAGAGGCCATCGGCCGCAAGCGCGTCTTCCTCAACGCGGTCTTCAACGGCATCACGCTCGGCGGACTCTACTTCCTCGTCGCCAGCGGATTCACGCTGATCTTCGGCCTGATGCGCAACGTCAACCTCGCGCACGGCTCGCTCTATCTGTTCGGCGGCTATGTCGGCTACGCCATCAGCACGGCGACCGGCTCCTGGCTGCTCAGCTTCATCGTCGCCTTCATCCTCACCGCCCTGGTCGGTGTCCTGCTCCAGTTGATCGTATTCCGCCGGATGGAGGGCCAGGACCTCAGGCAGACCATGGTGACGATCGGGCTCTCGATCGTGTTCGCCGATCTCATGCTTTGGGCCTGTGGCGGCGACTTCTACCAGATCCAGACGCCGAACTGGCTGATCGGCCCCATCGAGCTGCCGCTGGTCACGGCGATCAAATCATCGGGCGAGCCGGTCTATCTCCGGTATCCCCTGGTGCGGCTGGTGATCTTCGCCGCCTCCGTCGTGATCGGCGTGGTGATGTGGCTCGCGCTCAATCGCACCCGCGCCGGCATGATCATCCGCGCTGGCGTCGACGACCGCGATATCCTCGCCGCGACCGGGGTGCGCATCCAGCTCGTTTTCGTGGCGGTGTTCGCG
Source organism: Bradyrhizobium sp. WSM2793 (assembly GCF_000379585.1). NCBI lineage: Bacteria > Pseudomonadati > Pseudomonadota > Alphaproteobacteria > Hyphomicrobiales > Nitrobacteraceae > Bradyrhizobium > Bradyrhizobium sp. WSM2793. The sequence goes on from NZ_KB902778.1 coordinate 28,194, forward strand.
TTCGGTGCGGGACTTGCGGGCATTGCCGGCGTCGTCGGCGGCACCTTCCAGTCATTATCCCCGGGCGAGGACATCCGCTTCCTGCTCGCCTCCCTCGTCGTCGTGATCGTGGGCGGCATGGGCTCGATCCCCGGCGCGGCGCTGGGCGCGCTGATCATCGGCCTCGCCGAGCAGCTCGGCTCGGTCTACATCCCGACCTATGCCATCGTCGTGACCTTCCTGATCATGGTGCTGGTGCTGGCGATCCGGCCGCAAGGCCTGTTGGCGAGGCGCTGACATGTCGCTCACCCACGATGCCCGCATTGCCGTTCGTCCCGCCGATGTCGCGCAGCGCCCCGCGCGGACATGGCCGGAGATCAACAATCCCGCCGCCTGGATCGTCGCGATCATTCTCCTGATCATGCCGCTGATCGCGAGCGGCTTCTTCCTGATCGAGATCTTCGCGACCACGCTGATCCTCGGCATCATGGCGCTCAGCCTGATGTTCCTCGCCGGCTATGGCGGCATGGTCAGCCTGATGCAGCTCACGATCGCGGGTTTCTCGGCCTACATGGTCGCCGTGTTCGGCGTCAGCGGCAACGCCAATATCAGCCTGGGCTGGCCGTGGTGGCTCGCGGTGCCCATGGCGCTGGCGCTGGCGACCGCCTTCGGCACGCTCGGCGGTGCGCTCGCGGTGCGCACCGAAGGCATCTACACCATCATGATCACGCTCGCGATTGGAGCTGCCTTCTATTATTTCACCAACCAGAACTGGGCGATCTTCAACGGCCATACCGGCATCAACACCGTGGCCACGCCGCACTTCTGGGGCGTGAACTGGCGCGCCGACATTCCCTTCTATTATGTCGTGCTCGCGGTTGCCGCGCTCTGCTATTTCGCGGTCGAATATATCTCGCGTGCCCCCTTCGGCCTTGCGCTGCAGGGCGTACGCGACAATCCGCGCCGCATGGCGGCGCTCGGCTTCAACGTCAATGCGCACCGTGTCGCCGCCTATGCCTTCGCCTCCTTCGTGGCCGCACTTGCCGGCGTGCTCCAGGTCTGGAACTACCGCCAGATCTCGCCGGGCTCGGTCAGCGTCGGGGCCTGCATCGACGTGCTGATCATCGCCGTCGTCGGCGGCATCACGCGTCCGATCGGCCCCTTCATCGGCGCGCTGATCTTCGTGCTGCTGCGCACCTTCGCGCTCGACTTCCTGGTCAGGCTCGGCCTCGACGGCAACCGCTTCCGGCTGCTGATCGGGCTCGGGTTCCTCGCCATCGTGTTCTGGTCCTCGGACGGCGTCATCGGCCTATGGCAGCGCTGGCGCCAGAGCCAACGCTCCCGCACCGACCGCCAAAGCGGAGGACGCGGTCATGGATAGCGTCGCGCAGCGCCTCTCGGCCGTCGGCGCCGGTGCCGCGCTGGAGCTGCGCGGCGTGACAAGGCTGTTTGGCGCGCTCGCGGCGCTGACCGACGTCACCATCACCGTGCGGCCCGGCGAACGCCGCGCCGTGCTCGGCTCCAACGGCGCAGGCAAGACCACGCTGTTCAACTGCATCACCGGCGACTTCGCGCCCTCCTCCGGCACCATCCGCTTCTTCGGCGAGGACGTCACCCACTTCCCGCCCTATGAACGCATCCGCCGCGGGCTGCGCCGGACCTACCAGATCTCAGCGTTGTTCCCCGGCCTCACCGTGCAGGACAATGTCTATCTCGCCTGCCGCGGCGTCTCGCGCGGGCGCTTCTCGTTTCTGCGTCCGGGACAGAACGATGCCCTGATGCATGCGGCCGACAACCTCGTCCAGGCCGTGCATCTGGCCGCCGTGAAGGACCAGCGCGTCGCCGAGCTCGCGCACGGCCAGCAGCGCCAGCTCGAGATCGCGCTCGCGCTCGCCGGCGCCCCGCGCTTCGTCCTGTTCGACGAGCCGGCCGCGGGCCTGTCGCCGACCGAACGGGCCGAGCTGATCGAGATCCTGACCTCGCTGCCGGCGCATATCGGCTACATCATCATCGAGCACGACATGGACGTCGCCTTGCGCGTCGTCGAGAGCGTCACGATGATGCACAACGGCCGCATCTTCAAGGAGGGCCTGCCGGAAGAGATCCAGTCCGACCCCGAGGTTCAGGAGCTTTATCTCGGAGGCGGCCATGAATGAGGCCCGCCGCTCCGCCGCCGCGCTCGAGGTCCGCGGGCTCGACGTCTATTACGGTCACTCGCACGCCCTGCAGGGCGTCGACCTGACGCTGGAGAGCGGCGTGTTCTCCGTCGTCGGCCGCAACGGCATGGGCAAGACCACGCTGTGCAAGGCGATCATGGGACTGGTCGGCGTCAGCGGCGGATCGATCCGTGTTCGCGGCGAGGACATCACGCGGCGGCCTTCCGCCCAGATTGCGCGGCTCGGCGTCGGCTACGTGCCGCAGGGCCGCCGCCTGTGGCGCTCGCTCAGCGTCGACGAGCATCTGCGGCTGGCCGGCGGCATGCGCTCCGGCGCCTGGACCGTCGAGCGCATCTACGACACCTTCCCGCGCCTCGCCGAGCGTAGGGACCACGGCGGCGGCCAGCTCTCCGGCGGCGAGCAGCAGATGCTGGCGATCTCGCGCGCGCTGCTCACCAATCCGCATCTGTTGATCATGGACGAGCCGACCGAGGGGCTTGCGCCCGTCATCGTGGCGCAGGTCGAGGAGATGCTGCTGCGGCTCGGTGAGGACGGCGACATGTCCGTGCTGGTGATCGAGCAGAACATCGGCGTCGCCACCGCGATCTCGCGCAACGTCGCGATCATGGTCAATGGCCGCATCAATCGCATCATCGACTCCGCGCGGCTCGCCGCCGACCGCGAGCTCCAGCAGCGCCTGCTCGGCGTCGGGCTCCACGCCGAGCTCGAGCCGGATCTCGAGATCTCAGTGTCCGGCCCGGACACAAAACCGGTGCCGGCGCCGCGCCGCGACGGGCCGATCCGCATCTACGTCTCCAACCCAACGCTGCCGACGCGATGGTCGCAGCCGGTGCCGATCGCCCGCATCGAGGCGGCGGCGCGCACACTCTCGACCCAGGTCGCGCGGCTCGACGAGACCGCGCGGCGCAAGCGCGAGCCGCTGGCGGCGCAGACCGCCGGCCCGCCCGTCGTGCTGGTCGTCGGCACGCTCGACACCAAGGGCCTCGAGCTGCGCTTCATCCGCGACATCATCGCCGAAACCGGCCTGCGCACGCGGCTGGTCGACGTCTCGACCAGTGGCAAGCATTCCAGCTGCGATGTCTCCGCGCAGGAGATCGCGCTCAACCACGGCCGCGGCGGTGCCGCGGTGTTCGGCCCCGACCGCGGCGCTGCCGTGACCGCGATGGCCGACGCGTTCGCCAGCTGGCTGCGGCGCCAGGGCAATGTCGCCGGCGTGATCTCGGCCGGCGGCTCGGGCGCGGCGTCGCTGGTTGCCCCGGGCATGCGCGCGCTTCCCGTCGGCGTGCCGAAGCTGATCATCTCCTCCGTCGCCGCCGGCGATGTGGGGCCCTATGTCGGTCCGGCCGACATCACGATGATGCACTCGGTCACCGACGTGCAGGGGCTGAACTCGATCTCGCGCGCGGTGCTCGCCAACGGTGCCAATGCGCTCGCCGGCATGGTCAAGGCGCGGCTGGATGTGCGGGCCGCGACGGCGCGGGAGGCCGGCGGCCTGCCTGCGGTCGGCATCACCATGTTCGGCGTGACGACGCCGGCGGTGCAGAAGATCGCCGCCGATCTGCGCGACGATTTCGAGTGCCTGGTCTTCCATGCCACCGGCGTCGGCGGCCGCTCCATGGAGAAACTCGTCGAATCCGGCCAGCTCGCCGGCGTCATCGACCTCACCACGACGGAGGTCTGCGATCTTCTGATGGGCGGCGTGTTTCCGGCAACCGAGGATCGCTTCGGTGCGATCATCCGCACGCGTATCCCCTATGTCGGCTCGGTCGGCGCACTCGACATGGTCAATTTCGGCGCGCCCGACACCATTCCCGAGCGCTATCGCGGCCGCAAATTCCACGTCCACAATCCGCAGGTGACGTTGATGCGGACGAGCGTGGAAGAGAACGAGCGCATCGGCCGGTGGATCGGCGAGCGCCTCAACCAGATGGACGGCCCGGTGCGCTTCTTCCTGCCCGAGGGCGGCGTCTCCGCACTCGATGCGCGGGGCCAGCCGTTCTGGGATCCGGACGCCGATGCCGCGCTGTTCCGCACGCTGGAGCGCACCGTGCGGCAGACCGGCAATCGGCAGCTCATCCGCACGCCCAAGAACATCAACGATCCCGACTTCGCCGCCGCCATCGTCGGTGCGTTCCGAACCCTGTTCGGCCGCACCGGCACGCGGCGGAGACTAGCGAGGTGAGCGATGCCAAGGTTTGAACGCGCAGCACTCCTGAGGCGGTTCCGCGAGATGGCGAAGCGCGGCGAGCCGATCGTCGGCGGCGGCGCCGGCACCGGGCTGTCAGCCAAATGCGAGGAGGCCGGCGGCGTCGATCTCATCGTGATCTACAATTCCGGACGCTACCGCATGGCCGGGCGCGGCTCGCTCGCGGGCCTGATGGCTTACGGCGACGCCAACGCCATCGTGCTGGACATGGCCGGCGAGGTGCTGCCCGTAGTCACGAAGACGCCGGTGCTCGCGGGCGTCAACGGCACCGATCCGTTCCGCGACATGGACGCGTTTCTCGACCAGCTGAAGGCGCTCGGATTTGCCGGGGTGCAGAACTTTCCGACCGTCGGCCTGATCGACGGCACGTTCCGAGCTAATCTCGAAGAGACCGGGATGTCCTACGCGCTCGAGATCGACATGATCGCCAAGGCCCACGACAAGGACATGCTGACGACGCCCTATGTGTTCAGCGAGAAGGAAGCGGCCGCGATGGCGATCGCCGGCGCCGACATCGTCGTCTGCCACATGGGGCTGACGACCGGCGGGTCGATCGGCGCGCAGACCGCGTTGAGGCTGAAGGATTGTCCGGCGCAGATCGACACCTGGGCCTCCGCCGCGCTCAGCGTCAACCCGGATATCCTGGTGCTGGCGCATGGCGGCCCGATCGCTGATCCCGCCGATGCCGATTTCATCATGAAGAACACCCGCCATTGCCACGGCTTCTACGGGGCCTCCTCGATGGAGCGGCTTCCCGTGGAGCGGGCGCTGACGGAGCAGGTACGTCAATTCAAGGCGATCGGCGCGCGGTAACGCCTGAAGGTTCGAGGGAGGAAAAGATGTCGGGGATGTTGGTCGGTGAATTGATCCTCTGGCTGATCGTCGCGGTCGTCGTGATCGTGGTCGGCGTCTATATTGTGAACTGGCTCTACCATCGCTCCTCCAAGGAGACCTCGTTCGTCCGGACCGGCTTCCTCGGTGAGCGCGTGGTGATCAATGGCGGCGCCTTCGTGCTGCCGTTCATCCACGATTACACGCCCGTCAACATGAACGTGCTGCCGATGGGCATCGTCCGCTCCAGGCAGGACGCCGTGATCACCCGCGACCGCATGCGCGTCGACATCGAAGCCGATTTCTATGTCCGGGTGCAGCCGACCCGCGAGGCCGTCTCGATCGCGGCTGCCACGCTCGGCCGCCGCACCATGGAGCCCGGGCAGCTCCATGCGCTGCTGGCCGGCAAGTTCATCTCCGCGATCCGTTCGGTCGCCTCCGAGATGACCATGGAGGAGATGCACGAGCGGCGCGGCGACTATGTCGTGCGGGTCAAGACCAACGCGGCAGAGGCCCTCGCTCAGAACGGCCTCGAGCTGGAATCGGTCGCCATCACCGATCTCGACCAGACCGATCTCGAATTCTTCAACCCGTCGAACCGGTTCGACGCCGAAGGCCTGACCCAGCTGATGCAGGACATCGAGGCCAAGCGGAAGCTGCGCAACGACATCGAGCAGGATTCGATGATCAAGATCCGCGCGCGCAATCTGGAGGCCGAGCGGCAGGCGCTGGAGATCGAGCGCGAGAGCGAGACAGCACGCCTGGAGCAGGAACGCGACATCGAGATGCGCCGTGCGCTTCAGCGCACGGAAGTGGCCCGCGAACGGGCGCTGCGCGAGACCGAGGCCGAGCAGGCGCAGATCTCCGCGCGCGAAGCCATCGAGCGCGCCCGCATCGCCAACGACCAGGCGATCGCGGAAGCCCGCATCGCCTCGGAGCGCGAAACCCGCCAGAAGGAGATCGAGCGGACCCGCACCATCGAGGAGAAGGAGCTGCTGGCGCGCGAGGAGATCGAGAAGACCAGGATCGCCAACCAGCGCTCGATCGACACCACCCGCATCGCATCCGAGCGCGACGTGCGTCAGCGCGAGATCGAGCGGATGCGGACGGTCGAGGAAGCCGAGATCGCCGCCCGCGAAGCCATCGAGAAGGCGCGGATCCAGCAGGACCGCGTCGTCACCGACGCCCGCATCGCCAACGAGGAGGAAACCAGGCGCCGCGAGATCGAGCGCACGCGTGCCGTCGACGAGGCCGAGATCGCTGCCCGTGAGGCGACCGAGAAAGCCCGCATCGCCCAGACGCTGATCGTCAATGTCGAGCGCATCTCTTCCGACGAGCGCACCCGCGCGCTGGAGATCCAGCAGGTGCGCACCATCCAGGAGGCCGAGATCGAGGCCCAGCGCGCGGTCGAGGCCGCCCGCATCGCCCGGGAGCGGACGCTCGCCGCCGAACGCATCGCCGCCGAGCAGAACACGCGGCAGCTGGAGATCGAGCGCAACCAGGCGCTCGACGTCGCCGGCATCGCCGCGCGCGAGACCACGGAGGCCAGCCGGATCGCTCAGGAGGAGCGCGTGCGCTCGCTGGAGATCGCCCGCAACCGCGCCGTCGAGGAGGCCGACATCGCCTCGCGCGAGGCGATCGAGGCGGCCCGCATCGCCCAGGAGAAGGCGGTCGCGGCCGAGCGGATCCAGGCCGAGCGCGACACCCGTTCGCTCGAAATCGAGCGCACCGGCGTGCTGGAGGCGGCCGAGCTGAAGCGGCGCGACGCCATCGAGCGCCAGCGCATCACGGTCGACCTGGCGCTCGAGGCCGAGCGCATCAACTCCTCCAAGAAGCGCGAAGTGCTCAACATCGAGCAGAAGAAGGCGATCGAGATCGCCGACGAAGACCGCGTCATCGCGCTGTCGACCAAGAAGTCCGAGCGGATCGACGCCGACCGCCAGGTCCGGCAGGCCGAGATCGTCGCGCGCAAGGAGGTCGAGACCACCGACGTCTCGCGCGAGCAGGCGCTGGAGGCCGCCCGCATCGAGCGCCGCCGCGCCATCGAGCAGCTCGAGGTCGCCCGCGTGCAGTCCCTGCAGGAAGCCGAGATCGCCTCCCGCGAGGAAGTCGAGCGCGCCCGCATCGCCTCCGATCGCGGCCTCGACGAGGCCCGCGTCGGCCGTGAGCGCGAGCTACGCAAGCTCGAGGTCAACCGCGAAAAGGACGTCGAGACTGTGCTGATGGAAAAGGCCATCGCCATCCATCAGAAATCGCTGGAAGAGTCCGCGGCCCGCGCTGCCGCCGAGGAAGCGCGGATGCGCGCGACCGAAGCCACCGAGCGCGTCATCACCGCGCGCGAGAGCGAGATCGCCAAACGGCGCAAGACGGTCGAGGTGCTGCTCGCCGAGAAACAGGCCGAGGAGACCCGGATCGCCGCGGAAGCTGAGCGCGTTCGCGCGGCCGTCGAGGCGGAAGCGCAGCGGATGCTGAACGAGGCCGAGAACGTGCTGACCGATCAGGCGCGCTACTCGCTGTTCCGCCGCAAGCTGCTCGACCGGATCGAGGGCATCGTCCGCGAGAGCGTCAAGCCGATGGAGAAGATCGAGGGCATCCGCATCCTCCAGGTCGACGGCCTCAACGGCAACGGCCATGGTGGCAATGGCGGCCGCAGCGCCACCGACGAGGTCATCGACTCGGCGCTACGCTATCGCGTCCAAGCGCCGCTGATCGATTCCATCCTGTCCGACATCGGCGTCGAAGGCGGCAGCCTCGCCAAGATGCCGGGCCTGATCCGCGAAGCCCGCGACATGCAGGGCATCAAGGACTCCGCCCGCAAGAGCGGTGGTGGCGGAGGTGGCGGCGACAAGCCGGCGGCCGCCCCGCCCGCGGCCGAGGGCGGCGAGCCGCCGGCGGAGCGCGGGCCGCGGAAGAAGAGCTGAGGTCGCGCCATGGCCCGCGTTTACGTCTCCACTGTCGTCAATGCCCGCAACGACCGCGTCTGGGCGCGGGTGCGCGATTTCAACGGCCTGCCGAACTGGCATCCGGCCATCGCCGAAAGCCGCATCGAGGGCGGCGAGCCCGCCGACAAGATCGGCTGCGTCAGGGATTTCCGCCTGCGCAACGGCGACCGCATCCGCGAGAAGCTGCTCGGCCTCTCCGACTACGACATGTTCTGCACCTATTCGATCCTGGAATCTCCGATGGGCGTCGAGAACTATGTCGCAACCCTGCGGCTGACCCCCGTCACCGACGGCGACCAGACCTTCATGGAATGGACCGCCGAATTCGATTGCGCGCCGGAGCGCGAGACCGAGCTCGTCAGCAATATCGGCGGCGGCGTGTTCCAGGGCGGATTTGATGCGCTCAAGCGCGTTTTCGGAGGCTGACCGTGCCGCATATCGTCAAGAGCACGATCCTGGACGCACCGACCGATGCGGTGTGGACCGTGCTGCGCGATTTCAACGGACACGATCGTTGGCATCCGGTTGTCGCGACGTCCTCGATCGAGCGCGCGCAGTCTTCCGACAAGATCGGTTGCATCAGGCGGTTCAAGCTCAACGACGGCTCCGAGCTGCGCGAGCAATTGCTGGCACTGTCGGACCTGGAACAGTCCTTCAGCTATTGCCTGCTCGATACGCCGGTGCCGATGTTCAACTACGTCGCCCATGTCCGGCTGCTGCCGGTCACCGACGGCGACCGCACCTTCTGGCACTGGGAGTCCCGCTTCACCACCAAGCCGGAAGATCGCGACCGCATCACCCACATGGTCGCGGAAGACATTTACCAGGCCGGGTTCGAGGCAATCCGCCGGCATCTGAGGGAGGCCGCATAGTCATGGCCGTGACAGTGAAGACGTTTGCAAGCGCCAGCGAGGCGGCGGGGGCGCTGTCCTCGGACCGCACCGCGCGGTATCTCGGCGGCGGCACGCTGGTGATGCGCGCGCTGAACGAAGGCGATGTCGCGATCTCGACCGTGGTCCGCGCCCAGGACCAGGCGCTGACCCGGATCGACGCGTCGGGGCCGCGCATCACGCTCGGCGCCGGCGTCACCTTCGCGCGCATCCTTGCCGAACGGGACCTTGCCTTCCTGCACGCGCCCGCCCGTTCGATCGGGGGTCCCGCCGTGCGCAACATGGGCACGGTCGGCGGCAATCTTTTCGCGCCGAGTCCTTACGGCGATTTCACCGTGGCGCTGTTGGCGCTCGACGCGACCGTCGCCGTCGCGGGCGGCTTTGGCGCGCGCGATATCCCGATCGAAGAGTTCCTGCAGGCGCGCGAACGGCAGGCCGGAACCCTGGTGCTGTCGGTCTCCTGCACCCGGCCGGCGAGCAGCGACGCGTTCCGCTACCGCAAGATCGCGCGCATCAAGCCGAAGGGCGGCTCGGTCGTCACACTCGCGGCGCATCTGCCGATCAGCGGCGGACGGATTGCGGGCGCCCGGATCGCGCTGGGATCGATGGCGCCGACCCAGATCCGCGCCCGTGCCGCCGAGCGCGCGCTGGAGGGCCGCTCGCTCGATGCCGCGACCATCGCGGCCGCCGCATCCGCGGCGACCGAGGGAACATCGCCTTTCGACAACGCGCTCGGCAGCGCCTGGTATCGCCGCGAGATCGTCGGCGTCCATCTGCGGCGCCTGCTGTCAGGCCAGGAATAGATCGCCATGTCAAAAATCCCCCTGCAGTTTCGTCACAACGGCCGCGATGTCGCGATCTTCGTCGACGGCGGCACCAATCTCCTGGTGGCGCTGCGCGAGCTGATCGGCGACATGACGCCAAAATTCGGCTGTGGCCAGGGCGGCTGCGGCACCTGCAGCGTGCTCATCGATGGCGAGCTTCATCTCTCCTGCCTGACGCTGGCGGAGACGGTAGCCGGCCGTTCCATCGAGACGCTCGACGGCATGAAGCAGGGCCCGAACCTGCACCCGCTGCAGCGCGCCTTCGCCGACCATTTCGCGGCCCAGTGCGGCTATTGCACCCCAGGCATGCTGATGGCCGCCAAGGCGCTGCTCGACCGCAATCCCTCGCCGAGCCGCGACGAGGTCATTGAGGCGATCTCCGGCAACATCTGCCGCTGCACCGGCTATGAGCCGATCATCAATGCCATCCTCGCCGCCGCCGGCGGCCGGGTCAGCGCGTAAGGGAACGCGACCATGCTGGAACTGCGCAAAGATATCTTCGCTGACGAGCGCGACGATAACTTAAAAGAAATCGGCAAGGGCACCCAGCGTCAGGACATGCTCGGCCATGTCACGGGCACGTCGAGCTACTTCAACGATCACAAGCTGCAGGGCATGCTGCACCTGAAGGTCGTACGCTCGACGCAGGCCCATGCAAGGATCCGTCGCATCGATACCACCGAGGCCGAACGTTCGGCCGGCGTTCGCCGGATCATTCGCGGCACCGACGTGCCGGTCAATCTCAACACGCTTCTCAGCCTGATCAACTTCGGCAAGGATGACGAGCCGTCGCTGGCGGTCGACAAGGTCCGCTACAAGGGCGAGCCGATCCTCGCCATCGTCGCCGACAGCGAGCGCGAGGCGTTCGAGGCCATCGCAAAGGTCAAGGTCGACTACGAGCCACTCCCGGCTGTGTTCGACGTCGAGGATGCGCTGAAGCCCGGCGCACCCGTGGTCAACGAGACCTATCCGAAGAATGCCTTCATCTATCACGACGTCTACGATCACCAGCGCCTGCGCTTCGGCGATGCCGACGCGGCGCTCGCGAGCGCCGACCACGTGCTGGAGCAGCGCTACCAGATGTCTCCGATCGAGCACGCGCCCACCGAGACCAACGGCGCCATTGCGGCACCCGACACCAATGGCCGTTACGTCGTCTACACCTCGACCCAGGCGCTGTTCTTCTCGGTCGATACCTGCGCCAAGATTCTGGACGTGCCCTCCAACACGTTCCACTTCATCGGCGGCACCGTCGGCGGCGGCTTCGGCGGCAAGGTCGACACCTTGACCGAGCCGCTCGCCATCCTCGGCGCCATGCTGACGGGACGGCCGGTCCGCTACGTGTTCGGCCGTGAGGAGGAGATGCAGTACGGCCCGCCGCGCGGTGCTGAACGCATTTACATAAAGGACGGCGTCATGCGCGACGGCCGCATCGTCGCGCGCAAGATCCGCGCGTTTTTCGACAGCGGCGCCTATACGCGGCTGTCGAGCTACGCCGCCGTGAAATGCGCCGCGCATCTGCCGGGCCCCTACACCATCCCGAACGTCTATGGCGACGTCTATTGCGTCTTCACCAATCGCACGCCCGCGACCGCGATGCGCGGCTTCGGCGTCACCGCGATGGACTTTGCGATCGAATGCCAGATGGACAAGCTCGCAAACCTCGTCGGCATGGACCCGATGGAGTTTCGCATTCTCAATGCCTATCGCGACGGCGACATGAAGGCGCACCGGCGCGAGGCCAAGAACACCGCCCTGATCGAATGCGTTCAGGTCGCTGCCGAAAAGGCCAAATGGCCGATCCGCGACGATTTCAGGCGCGCCTCCTCGCGCAAGGACGGCGGCGGCAGCCGCGCCGCGATCCCGCCGACACCGACGGAGTCGCGTGTGCGTCCGGCTGCGCCTGCACAGCAGCGCACGAGCTATGACCGCGCGCCGGTGACCGCGACGCGGGAACCGCCGCGCGAGCCGCCTCCGCCGACGCCGCCGCCTCCCCCGCCGCGCCCGGCCTCGCCATCGCATGGCGCGACGCGGTTCTCATCCGTGTTCGGCACCAGGAGACGCTGACATGACCAGGCATCGCGGACGCGGCATGGCGTCGATCAACTATCCCATCGGCATGAATCTCGGCGGCGACCCGAGCCAGGCCCTGGTGCACTCCAATCCCAGCGGCAAGTTCACGGTGGCGCTGTCGTCGATCGACCTCGGCCAGGGCATGAAGTCGGTGACGCGGCAGATCTGCGCCGAGACGCTGGGCGTGCCGGTCGAGGACGTCTATGTCGACACGGCGGATTCCGACACCGGCCCGCATTGCATGGGCTCGTTCGCTTCGCGCGGCACCCACCGGGTCGGCAACGCCGTGATGGCCGCGGCGCGAGAGGCCCGCGGGGTGATGATGGAGGCGGCAGCCGAGGAACTCGAGGTCAATGCCGCCGATCTCGAAACCGACGGCCGCGGCAATATCCACGTCAAGGGCGCGCCGCATCGCTCGATCTCGACCAAGGATGTCGCGATTGCCGCGCAGTTCAAGCAGGGCAAGACCATTTCGGGCCGCGGCATCTTTCTCGTCCCGCTCTCCAACGTCGATCCGGAGACCGGCGAGATGTCGCCGGCCACATGCTACGCCCATGCCTGTCTCGTCGCGGAAGTCGAGGTCGACGACGAGACCGGCGATGTCGCGATGGTGCGCATGGACTCTGCCTATGAGCTCGGTCGGGCGCTGAACCCCCGTCTGGTCGAGCAGCAGCTGGTCGGCGGCGCCTGGATGGGCGTCAGCCACGCGCTCTACGAAACCCCGGAGCCCTATTATCCCGATCCCGTTCACGGCCCGCGCGACTTCGTCGAATATCTGATGCCCGGCCCCGGCGACATCTGCCCGCACGATATCGCCGTGCTGGAACGGCCCGCTCCCGACGGTCCGTTCGGCGCCAAAGGTCCCGGCGAGATGTGCGCCAATCCGGTGCTGCCGGCCGTCGCGAATGCGATCTTCAACGCCGTCGGCGTACGCATCGACGACCTGCCGATCACGCCCGAAAAGGTGTTGCGCGCAATCAAGGCCCAGGGCGGCGCGCGGCCGCAGGCGCGGCGCTAGAGGATCGGTCGTGGCGGTTCGCAGCAACATCGTCGGCATCGACAGTCCGGAGGCGCTGGAGAGAGCGCTTCGGGCGGCCTATTACCTTGCCGACGAAGGCCTTGCGACATCAGCCTATCTCGGCCTCGCGCTCGGCAAGCCCCTGCTGTTGGAGGGCGCGCCCGGCGTCGGCAAGACCGAGGCCGCCAAGGCGATCGCGGCCGTGCTCGGCCGGCGCCTGATCCGCCTGCAATGCTACGAGGGCATCGACGCCTCCGCCGCACTCTATGAGTGGAATTATCCGCGCCAGATGCTGGCGATCCGCCAGGCCGGCGACGAGAGCATCGACATCTATGGCGAGACCTTCCTGATCGAGCGGCCAATGCTGGCCGCGCTCCGCGCGCCCGATTCCACCGTGCTGCTGATCGACGAAATCGACCGCGCCGACCAGGAGTTCGAGGCCTTCCTGCTCGAGTTCCTGTCCGACTTCCAGATCTCGATTCCCGAGCGCGGCACGGTGCGCGCGGCCGAACGCCCCGTGGTCGTGCTGACCTCGAACCGGACGCGCGATCTGCATGAGGCCCTCCGCCGGCGCTGCGTCTATCACTGGATCGACTATCCGACCGCGGAGCGCGAGGCGCGGATCATCATGATGCGCGCGTCCAGCGTCGCCGAGGCCACCGCACGTGCCGTCGTCGCAGCCGTGGAGAAGTTGCGGCGCGAGCCCCTGAGCAAGGCGCCCGGCATTGCCGAGGCCGTCGATTGGGCCGAGGCCGCGACGCTCCTGCACAAGGGCGGCGCGCGCTGGCCGGACGCGTTCAAGCGCTCGATCGGCGTGGCGCTGAAGGACGAAGAGGACCTGCATTTCATCTCGCCGCGGCTCGATGCCATGCTCGCGGAGGCGACGGCATGAACCCCGAGCCGCAGCTTCCGCGCGCCGCGCGCATCTTCGTCGCGTTCGTCCCGCTACTGCGCGCGAACGGCTTTGCGGTGGCGCCGGAGCAGACCACGACGTTCCTCGCCGCGATCGAGCTGCTCGGCCCGCGCGACATCGAGCACGTCAGGCAGGCCGCCCTGGCGACGCTGGCTCCGCCGCCCGAACGCCGCGCGACCTTCGACCGGCTGTTCGATCTCCACTTCCGCGGCAGCGAGGCCATCGCACGAGACGACGAGGGCGAGGATGACGAGACAGTCCGCCTCCAGGAGGAGGGCCGCGGCGACGAGGCGCCCCTGCTCTCCGACGAGACCAACGAGTCAGGCCTCGCCGCGAGCCGAAGCGAGGCGCTGGTCGAGCGCCACTTTCGGATGACCTCAACCGCCGACGCCCTACGCCGCCTGGCGCGCGAGGCCCCGCGCCGCCTGCCGCGACGGCGCGGCCATCGCCGCATGCGCGCACGTCGCGGATCGTTTGCCGATCTCCGCCGCACTTTACGCGACTCTGTCCGCAGCGACGGCGAGATCCTGCGGCTCCGTCACATGAAGCGGCGCCAGCGTCCGCGCAAGATGCTGCTGCTGATCGACGTCTCCGGCTCGATGAAGAGTCGCACCGAGGAGAACATGAAGCTCGCGCATGCGCTGCTGCAGGCCGCGCCTGGTGTCGAGGTCTTCACCTTCGGCACGCGGCTGACCCGCATCACCCGCCCGCTGCGGCTGAAGCGCCGCGAGCAGGCCATGAACGCCGCCGCGCACCTGGTCAGCGACTGGGACGGTGGCACCCGCATCGGCGACGCGCTCCAGGCCTTCCTCGCCGTGCCCCGCTTCGGCGGCTATGCGCGCGGCGCCGCGGTGGTGATCGTCTCCGATGGACTCGAGCGCGGTGAGACCGACGCACTTCGCGACGCCGTCGCGAAATTGTCGCGGCGGGCCTGGCGCTTGAGCTGGCTGACGCCGCTGGCGACAAGCCCCGGCTTCCGCCCGCAGACCGAAGCGCTCGTCGCCATCGAGCGCTTCGTCGATGACCTCGTGGATGGCGGTTCGAGCGCGTCGATCGTCGCGCATATTCTGGCGCTGGGACGAAGGAGAGCGGCGTGACCGATATTGTCGACGGCCATCATCACATCTGGCGGCAGGCCGACCTGCCCTGGCTGACCGGCCCCATGCAGCCGCGCATCTTCGGACCTTACGAACCGATCCGGCGCGACTACCCGATCCAGGAATATTTCGACGACCTCAAGGGTACCGGCGTCACGCGCTCGGTCTATGTGCAGACCAACTGGGCCAATGACCGCTTCGAGGACGAGGCCGCCTGGCTGCAAGAGACAGCCGACGAACACGGCTGGCCGCACGCGATCGTCGCCTATGCCAATTTTGCCGTCGACGACGTCCGGCCGCAACTCGATCGCCTGAAGCGTTACAAGCTGGTGCGCGGCGTGCGCATGCAGCTGCACTGGCACGAGAACCCGCTGTACCGCTTTGCGGCCCGGGCGGATCTCTGCGCCGATCCGATGATCCGCCGCAACGTCGCGCGTCTCGCCGATTATGGCTGGAGCTTCGATTTGCAGGTGTTCACCCCGCAGATGCCGGACGCCGCAGCGCTGGCCAAGGCCTGCCCCGACGTGACCTTCATCCTTCAGCATGCCGGCATGCTGGAGGATCTCTCGCCGGCAGGCCGCGCCGCCTGGCGCGGCGGCATGGCCCGGCTCGCGGCCTGCCCGAACGTGGTCTCAAAGCTCTCCGGGCTTGGCACTTTCATCCATCGCAACGATCCCGCACACATCGCTGCCGTACTCGCGGATACCGTCGCGATCTTCGGCGCCGAGCGCTGCCTGTTCGGCTCCAATTTCCCGATCGAGAAATTGTGGACCAGCTATCGCGAGCTCGTCGGCGCCTTTCGCACGGCCGCGGCGCCGTTCAGCGCGGAGCAGCAGGACGCCATCTTCAGGACGACGGCGACGCGCGTCTACCGGCTTTGACAGACAAGAGACAGATGAGGGAGGGCAACGAATGGCGCTGGAGATCAAGATCCTGGACTATGGCGATATCGAGCTGGAATCGAGCTTTCTGGTTCTCGGCCGCGACTGCGGTCGCACCCGCCGCGTCCTCACCCTCGGCTTCCTGATCCTCGGGGGGAAATATCCGGTCGTGGTCGACACCGGCTACCGCTCCAACCAGATCATGGAGACGCTGGGCATGCGCGGCCTGCAGTACCACGAGAACATGATCGAGAACCAGCTCGCGCGCCACGGAGTGCGCATGGGCGACGTCCGCTTCGTCTGCCACACCCATCTGCACATCGACCATGCCGGCAAGGACGATCTGTTTCCGATGAACACGACCGTCGTGCTCAACCGCAAGGAGCTCGAATATTCCGTCTCCGGCCTGATGCATCCGCAATATCCGGCGCCCGACATCAAGCACCTGATCGACCGGCTGCACACCAAGAGCGCGCTGCGCTTCCTCGACCTCGAGATCACCGGTCCGATCGAGCTGATGCCCGGCGTCTATTGCGACGCCGCCAATGCGCATACGGAGGGCTCGATGAACGTCATCGTCGAGACGGCCGACGGGATTGCGACCATCTGCGGCGACGTGATCTACGATTTCAACGACCAGATCGTGACGCCCTTCAACGAGATCCACGATTGGGAGCCGCGCACGACGGGCAACCACGGCACCAGCAAGCGCGCCGAGAAGGCCTCGATCAAGAAGCTGCTGAGCAATTCGCGCTATCTGCTGCCGGTGCACGACCGTCCCGCCAAGATCGAAGGCGGCAACGTCGTCGGGCGCCTGCACGATCAGGTCCCCGGACCGATCGTGCAGTCCCTGCCCGCACGCAACTGGTTCCCGGCTTGAGATGATCTTGGGGATCGACCGATGACGCACGTCACCTTGCGAAGCGAATTCGAAACCCTGATCGACCCCTATGCGCCGGTCGCGCAGGTCGGCACCGGCTTTGACTTCACGGAGGGGCCGATCTGGCATCCGGTCGATCACTATCTGCTGTTCTCGGACATGCCGGGTGACGTGCGCCGGCGCTGGGATGCGCGGCGCGGCGTGGTCGAGGTCAAGCGTCCCTCGAACAAGTGCAACGGCATGACCTATGATGCCGAGCTCAATCTGATCGTCTGCGAGCACGCGACATCGTCGCTGATCCGCGAGCGGCCGGACGGGCGGCGCGAGGTGCTGGCTTCGCACTTCCAGGGCCAGGAGCTGAACAGCCCGAACGACGTCTGCGTGCACTCCTCCGGCGCGATCTATTTCTCCGACCCCTGGTACGGCCGCATGCCGGTCTATGGCGTCGAGCGGCCGCGTCAGCTCGGCTTCCAGGGCGTCTATCGCCTCGTGCCCGGCGGCGAACCGAAGCTCGTGGTCGAGCGCAATCTGTTCGACCAGCCGAATGGGCTGTGCTTCTCGCCGGACGAGAAGCTGCTCTATGTCAACGACACCGTGCAGGCGCTGATCCGCGTCTTCGACGTCAACGCCGACGGCTCGCTGTCGAATGCGCGGGTGTTCGCAAGCGGCATCCGCTCCGAGCTCGAGGCCGGCCTGCCCGACGGCATGAAGTGCGACCAGCACGGCAATGTCTGGGTCACCGCGCCCGGCGGCGTCTGGGTCTATTCGCCGCGCGGCGAGCTGCTCGGCAAGGTCCGGGTGCCCGAGATGGTCGCCAACCTCGCCTGGGGCGGGCCGGATTTCCGTACGCTTTATCTGACCTCGACACATTCGGTCTATGCCATTCCGACCAAGGTCGGTCCGCGGCACGAACCTTACATGAGCGGCCGGCGAAGCGGCGGCGGCGCGACGCCAAGCGCCTCGCCGGCGGCGCCTATCCTTGCTGACGGCGACATGCGGCTCGATCCGCAGCGCTGTGCCATGATCATCCAGGACCTCCAGAACGACGTCGTCATGGACGGCGGCGCGTTCGCCGACTCCGGTGCGCCGGGACATGCGAAGCAGCAGCATGTTGTCGAGAATGTCCGCCGTCTCGCGGAGACCGCGCGGGCACGGGGCGTTGCGATCATTCATGTCTGGTTTGTCGTCGAGCCGGGCGCGCCCGGCGTCACGCTGAACGCACCGCTGTTCGAAGGCCTCGTCGACAGCAAGGCGATGGTGCGCGGAAGCTGGGGCGCGGCGCCCGTCTCCGGCCTCGAACCCCGGCCCGGCGATTTCGTCGTCGAGAAGATGCGGATGAGCGCGTGGGAGGGCACTCGGCTGGAGACGATCCTCAAGGCGACCGGGCGCGACATGATCATCAACACCGGCGCCTGGACCAACATGTCGGTCGAGCACACCGCCCGCACCGGGGCGGACAAGGGCTACTTCATGATCGTCCCCGAAGATTGCTGCTCGACCATGAACGCCGACTGGCACCACGCGTCGATCAATTTCGCCATGCAGAACGTCGCGATCGTCACGAGGGCAGATGCCGTCATCAGGGCGTTGGGATGAGCGGTGGCAAAGATTTTGCACCTCTCCTGCTCGCCACGTCCTGACTCCGAGTCAAGTGCCGGCGCGCGCGTCTTTCTTGACGGCTTTCGCCAGGTCCGGCCGGACTGGGACCTCGATGTCGTGGACCTCTGGCGGGAGCGGATGCCGGAATTCTCGGGCCCCATCGCCGAGGCCAAATATGCACGGATGAACGGGCAAGCCTTCAACGACACGCAACGCGACAGCTTTGCCGAGGCCGAGCGCATGGCGCTGCGGTTTTCGTTGGCCGATCGGGTGCTGATCTCGACGCCGATGTGGAACTTCAGCATTCCCTACAAGCTCAAGCAGTGGTTCGACATCATCGTTCAGCCCGGGCTGACGTTCCGGTACGACCCGTCACAGGGCTATCTGCCACTGCTCAAGGACCGGCCGACGCTGGTGATTCTCGCCAGCGGCAGCGACTTTGCCACCGGCATGAACCGCGGCCGCATCGACATGGCAACGCCTTACCTGCGAGACATCCTGCGCTTCATCGGTATCGACAATGTCCGCTTCGTGCCGATCGGGCCAACCACGGGACCGCAGCAGCCGATCGACGCTGCGCGGGAAAGGGCCCATCGACGTCTGGCCGCAATGGCCGCGAATTTCTGAGCGCCCGCCAACGCCGAACCCGTTCAGAGAGGCCCGATTTGCGCTGAGCCTTGCGCGTCGCCTGATCGGGCCTGACGATAGACGTGCCCGGGCTCTGCCCACAGAAACCCATTCGAGAACGGCACACCAGGATAGGCCGCCGCAAGCCGGCGGTTGCCGCCCTCGACATCGTCACGGCCGTTCAGCACGTCGCGAAAGGTCCTGGCGACGACGACCATGTCGCAATCCTGCGGCGACAGGCGAAGTGAGCCGACGTTGCTCTCGTGCAAGATGCCGGCCTCGCCCAGCAGATTGGCGCAGGTGTGCGACAGGGTCTGCACCCCGTTGATGGTCAGAAAATCCTGCTGCTCCAGCGTGTTCAGAAGGAGACCATCCGGGTCCTTCTCACAGACGAAGCGGCAATTGTCCTTGGCGAGCTTGTGCAGGCGCGCATGATAGCAACGGGCCGAGATGGCCAGCGGCACCCTGCCGAACGCGAACACTTCGATCGTGGCATCGGGAACAGCCCTTGCGATGGTCGCCACCGAGGCCAGCGGCAGCTCCGGCGGCAGGCAGATGCGCCTCGCCCCGCGCGCGGCGTGAAAGGCCGCGCTCGCCTCGTTGTAGATGTTGACGAACGGCCCGATCGCGTGCGGCCGGCCTGCGAGCGCCCTGAGACAGGTCAGGTCATTGACCTCGACCAGCACGCCTTCGGCCGCCGCAAGCTCCTCGGTCTGGCGGCGCTCACGCCGCAGCGAAACCAGGATCAGCGAACCCAGCAACACCTGCTTGCCCGCGCTCTGCAGCCGTTCGACCACGCCCGGAATGAAGTCTGCGAAGAACGGCGAGCGCTTCGAGCAGACGATCTCGCCGACGGATACGACGTCGACCGGCGCTTCGTCGGCGATCCGGAAATAGAAGTCGCGCCAGCGTTCCGGCGCCCAATTGTACAGAACGGGACCGAGGCTGAGTTGCATCTTCCGGACCTCACCTATTCGAAAAGATTAGCGCCAGGTCTTGCGATAGGCGCCGACCGTGGAGGCCTGCCCTTCGGTGAACGGCTTCAGGCTTGCGATGTCTGCCTCACTGCCGCTCTCGAGCGCGGCGAGCGCATAGCGGAAATGGCGCACCACGCTCTCGACATAGGCACGGCCGCGCTGGCGGCCCTCGATCTTGAGCGCGGTCACGCCGGCATCGCGCAAGCCTTTGAGCAGCGTCGTGGCATCCAGGCTGACGGGGTCCTCGAAAATATAGCCGGCGCCCTGCGCGGTCGAGAAGCGCCCCTTGCACAGCGTCGGATAGCCCGCAGGCTCGCTCGACCCGAACCGGTTGATGGTGAAGCCGCCCAGACTGGACTTCGTCCCATCCGCAGTCTGTTCGTAGGTCACATGGCTCGGCGGCGAGCAGACGCCCTGCATGTTCGGTGACTTGCCGGTTGCATAGGACGACAGCGAACAGCGCCCCTCGGCCATCACGCAGAGGCCGCCGAACACGAAGACTTCGGTCTCGCAGGCCGATTCCCGGGTGATCTCGGCGATCTCCGGCACACTCAGGACGCGGGGCAGCACGACGCGCCGCGCCCCGAAATTCTCGGCGTAGAAGGCGATAGCATCGGGATTTGCGGCCGCGGCCTGAACCGAGACGTGCAAGCGCTGGTTCGGATGGCGCCGCGCGGCGTAGTCCATCAATCCGATATCGGCGAGGATCAGCGCATCGGCCCCCGCGCTCGCCGCATCGTCCACCGCGCGATGCCAGATGTCGACCGCGGAGGCGCGCGGGAAGGTGTTGATGGCCACCAGGATCTTCGCGCCGCGGCCATGCGCCAGCGCGATCCCCTTGCGCAGCTCGTCGCGGCTGAAATTCAGCCCCGGAAAATTGCGCGCGTTGGTCTCGTCGTTGAAGCCGCAATAGATCGCATCGGCGCCGGCATCGATGGCGCTCTTCAACGCCGCCGGCGTGCCGGCGGGACAGATCAGCTCCATCATCTCGATTGCCCGCCATGGCCGGATGAGGCGATCACGCGGCCACGGGTAGCCTCGAAGGCCCGCCTCGCCGGCGCGCCCAGCGGACCGAACAGCGAGGACAGCTCTTCGGCCAGATCGAGCTGGGCGTCGTCGATCGCATTGCGCAGCGCCAGCACCGCCTCGACATCGCCCTCGACCACGAGCTCACGCGAGAACATCAGGGCATCGCCATCGACCCTGCCTTCGAGCAGCGCCAGAAGATTGGCGAGCGAAGCCGAGATCCGCGCATCCAGACCACGCGGCAAGTCACGCACCACCGACAGGCGCGGCGGCCTGGCCTCGACCACGAAGGCGAACGGCAGATCGATCGGCTTGATACCGAACCGCGCGCGCGCGTGATCCCCGAGCCTGTCGAATATTGCGGGGTTGCGCCGATGGATCCGCTGCAGGACACCGCCCAGAGCGAGCTGCAGCGGCAGCAGAGGCAGCGGACGCATGGCCAATGCGACAAGCGGCGGAATCGTCGGCAACGGGCCGGGCGATGCGGCGGACGGATCATTCATGGCCACACATCTGGACGGATTGCACGCCGCTGTATTTGAGCGGGAACAATGAAGACCGAAAACAACCCGGCTAGCTCTCATTTTTTAGGAGCTTGTCCAGTTGCAACGTGATGTGCCGCGCTTTCGCGACTTGTCCGACTTCCTGCGCTTCATCGAAGGCCGGGGACAGTTGCGACGCATTCGCGAGAAGGTCTCCGTCGTCCACGAGATCACGGAAATTCACCGGCGTGTGCTCGAGGCACACGGACCGGCACTATTGTTCGAGCAGCCCGTCAAGGCCGACGGCCGGCCCTCGGAGATGCCGCTCCTCACCAATTTATTTGGAACGGTCGAGCGGATCGCATGGGGAATGGGCATCACGCCCGACCGTCTCGGAGAGCTGGGCGCGCTGATGGCCGAGCTCCGCGCGCCGCGACCGCCGCACGGCATCAGGGATGCCTTCGACAAGATCCCGCTCGCCCGCGCAGCGCTGGCGACGCGCCCACGCACACGGGCGGCGGCACCGGCCCAGGACTGCGTCGCGATGGGGCCCGACATCGATCTTGCGAGATTGCCGGTCCAGATCTGCTGGCCCGGCGAGCCGGCACCGCTGATCACCTGGCCACTCGTGATCACCGTGCCACCGGGCTCCGCGACGGCCGACCAGGAGGAGAATGTCGGCGTCTACCGCATGCAGGTGCTCGGCCGCGACCGCGCCATCATCCGCTGGCTGGCGCATCGCGGCGGCGCCCGGCATCACCAGCAATGGAAGGCGATCGGACGCGACATGCCGGTCGCGATCGTCATCGGCGCCGATCCCGCCACCATCCTGGCCGCAGTGCTGCCCCTGCCCGAAACGCTGTCCGAGCTGCGCTTTTCCGGCATCCTGCGCGGCGAGCGGCCTGACCTCGCACCATGCCTCACCGTTCCGCTCGCGATCCCGGCCGAGGCCGAAATCGTCATCGAGGGCTTCGTCTCCGCGACCGAAACCGCGCCCGAGGGGCCCTATGGCGATCACACCGGGTACTATAATTCCGTCGAACAGTTCCCCGTGATGCGCGTGACCGCGATCACCAGCCGACGTCAGCCCGTCTATCTCTCGACCTTCACCGGCCGCCCCCCGGACGAGCCGTCGCGGATCGGCGAGGCGCTCAACCAGCTGTTCGTGCCGCTGATCCGGCAGCAATTCCCTGAAGTGACCGACTGCTGGCTGCCACCGGAGGCCTGCTCCTACCGCGTCGCGATTGCGGCGATCAAGAAACGCTATCCCGGCCAGGCGCGGCGGCTGATGCTGGGCCTGTGGTCGATGCTGCCGCAGTTCAGCTACACGAAGCTCCTCATCGTGGTCGACGACGACATCGACATCCGCGACTGGCGCGCGGTGATGTGGGCCGTCTCGACGCGCAGCGATTCCTCGCGCGATCTCGTGACGCTTACCGACACGCCGATCGACTATCTCGACTTCGCCTCGCCGAAATCCGGTCTCGGCGGCAAGCTCGGCATCGACGCCACCACGAAGATTCCGCCGGAGACGGATCGCGAATGGGGCGTTCCGCTGGCCATGGATCCCGCCGTGGTCGCGCGGGTCGATGCGATGTGGTCGAGCCTCGGCCTGTCGGGCATGCCGGCGCGCGCTCCGGTCCTCGCATGAGCGGGCGGCAAGGCATCATCGTCGGCATCAGCGGCGCCTCGGGTGCTGCGATCGGCATGCGCATCGTCGAGCTTCTGGCCGATGATCCACACTACGCGGTGCACCTCGTGGTTTCGCCCGCGGCAGAGCGTACGCTGAGCGAGGAAGTGGGAAGCGATGCGCTCGCGCGGCTGCGCGCCCTCGCCTTCCGCCATCATCTTCATTCCGATATCGGCGCCGCGATCGCCAGCGGCTCGTATCCGGTCGCGGGCATGATCGTGGCGCCGTGCTCGATCCGTACGCTCTCGGCCATCGCCTGGGGGCAGCTCGACAACCTTCTGACGCGCGCGGCCGACGTGCAGCTCAAGGAACGGCGCCGGCTGGTGTTGCTGGTCCGCGAAAGCCCGCTGCATCTCGGCCATCTCAGAGCGATGCTGCAGGCGACCGAGATCGGCGCGATCATCGCCCCGCCGATGCCGGCCTTCTATCTGAAACCACAATCGCTGGATGAGGTGATCGACCAGATCGCCGCCCGGGCGATCAACCTGCTCGACCTTGCAAAGCTTCGAATACCGGCAAGGATCTGGTCCGGCCCGGGCGCCGAAGGCGTCTAGCCGGCCGCCTCGGCGGATCAGTTCACCTCGGCAAATCCGAGCGACGCCTTGACGCCCGGCGCGATCATCCAGGGTTGCCAAGGTGGCTCGAACGTCATGGTGACGTCGACCGATCGCACGCCAGGAACCAGGCACGCGCTGTTGGCGACGCCCTCCTTGAGAAATGATGCGGCGGGACAACCCGGTGTCGTCGCCGTCATGGTGATGTGCGCCGCGCCGTCGTCGATCGACACATCATAGACGAAGCCGAGATCGACGATGTTGTGGCCGAGCTCGGGGTCGATCACAACCTTCAGCGCCTGCCTGATCTGCTCCACGAGATCATCATCGTTGAAATTCATGCGCGCACCCTCACGGTCAGTTGATAGGAATCCTTCTGCGGCGTGAAGCCGCCGCGCCACTGATGGCCGCGCTTGGTCAGCTCCCGAAACAGGAAGACCGGCTCACGACTGAGCAAGGCGCCGAGCGTCTGCCCGGGGGCGAGCCGCTCCACTGCAACCAGAATCAGGACCATCGGCTCCGGCGGATCGAGGTCGCGGTTGTCGAGGTGAACCACAGGCTCCGGCCAATCGCCACCGCTCAACTCCGCGCGCGCCGGTTCGGCCGCATCGGGCAAGCCGTCGTCCGGCATGAAGCGGATCTCCCATTCGCCGCCTTCGAGCTCGGCCTCCCGATGCGCAAAGCCCTTGCTCGCCATAACGTCGAACAGGGGTACCGGCTTGAAGGGGGCATAGAGCCGCAACCCCTCCCCGGGCGCGAGCCGCGCGAGCGCGGCCATGATGATCGAGAACGGCTCGCCGCCTGCACGCAGGATCGGCCGGACATCAATGTCGATGAATTCGGTCATTGCAGTCTCCTTTCAATTGCGCGAGACCAACAGTTGGGGCACGACTGCTCCGGTCGGCAGACGCAGCGGCTCCGCCACGTCCGCAAGCCGCCGGGCCCTGATGAGCTCCTCGCCCAGGCCGAGCGTCGCAAGCGTCACGACCGCGACGGCGACGCGGAAGCCGAGTGCCGCGTCGACCAGGAGCATCAAGGTTGCCGCCCAGCTTCCGGCAAAGAACAGCACGAACCATTTCAACGCGCGGCGCTCGTCAACGAGATCCTGCACGCGGGGCGTCGGCACTCTGCCCATCACCGGACCGTAGGTCTCGAGCCAGGTCAGGAACGGGACGATCTTGTAGAGATTGGCGAGCACGAGGCCAGTGAGCCAGCCGAACGCGCCGAGAAAGGCGAGCGCTCCGACATGCGACGGGAGAGAACCGGTCGCGACGAACGCGGCGCCGAGGATTGCGACCGCAACCAGGCTCGCCAGCGCAACGAGGCTCATGCGCGTATTGAGCTCGAGCGCGCGGCGCTTGCGGGCTCTGTACAGGCCGAGCATGTCGCGGCCGTAGGCGATTAGCGACAGCAGCGCCGCAACTCCTGCCAGCAGAAGTGCCAAATTCACCCCGGTCGCGCGCCAGAGTGCGAGCACGCCGCCGACAGCTCCGACGGCCAGCGCGCCAACGCCGGCAAGCCAGGCCAGCCGGCCCAGCCGCGCATCGCCGTCGGGCGCGAGCATGAACATCGCCAGCAGGCGATAGCTGACGCCCATGGCCGTGAATGTCAGCCATCCGCCAAGCCCGGCAATCGCGTGGATCGGAACGCCGGACACCAGCAGGTCCGGCCATTGCGTGCCGACGGCGGTTCCGGACAGCACCAGAGAGAACATGCCGCCGAATGCCGCCGTGACACAGATGCAGGCAAGCCCGGCTGCGACGAACCGCGCCGGCCCCAGCAGCGGACGGGCCGACCAGAGCGTCATGCCGAGATTGGCAACGACCAACGCGAAACCAGCAATCAGCAGGCTCGCGCCGACCGGAAGCAGCCAGGGCGGCCCGGTGAAGTGCCCGCCAAGCGTCAGGAAGCCCGCGAGCAGGATGGTCAGCCCAAGCGTCAGCAGCGCCAGAGCCGGCAGTGTCCAGCGCTCCGCATAGAGCGGCCTTGCGACCAGCACCGGCACGAACTGGAACAGCGCGCCACACAGGACCGTGCTCAACCAGCCGATGCTGACGATGTGCACGATGACGAGCGTGTCCGGGCCGCCGATGTCGTGGTTCGGAAAACCGAACCCGGCGACAACAAGCACTTCCGCAAGCAGCAGCCATACGATTGCGACCGCGAAGTAACTGATGGCCCATCTACAGAGGCTGGTTCCAGTCACGGCTTGCTTCCCATCGCGTGCGACACGAAACCTGTGTCAGCACCCGAAAAGGTAAGCAGTTGCAGTCACGACCACTTTGTCGAGGCGCAAACTCCGGCGCCTTTGGCGACTGCCGACATCAGCATCTGTTCAGGGCAAGACCAACTTCTTGCGGATCGCATAGCGGACGAGCTCAGCGGTGGACGACATCCTGAGCTTGCGCATGGCCGAGGCGCGATGGGTCTCGACGGTCTTCACACTCAATTTCAGGATGGAGCTGATCGACCTGTTGGTATGCCCCTCCGCGATCAGCTGGACCACGCTCTGCTCGCGCGAAGTCAGCAGCATGTCGGTCCGATTCTCCTTGTTGCCCTGGTAGTCGTGCAGCAGCCTCTCCAACAGGATGCTGGTGAAGTAAGGCCTGCCGTCCAGCAGGGCCTCGATGGCGGAAATGAGGTGCTTGCGTGCGTCTGACTTGAACAGAAACCCGCGTACCCCGGCCAGAATGGCTTCGGTCAGAAGCTCTTCGCTCTCGTGCATCGTCAGGATCAGGACCTGCGCGCCAAGGTGGAGTGCCTTGAGGCGGCGACTGACCTCCAACCCGTTCATGACCGGCATGGAATAATCGACGATCACGATGTCCGGCCTGGTCTCGAGCGCCAGCGCGACCGCCTGCTCGCCATCGGTCGCCACGCCGCTCACGATCCAGCTGGAATGCGCTTCGATGATTGCACGCAGCCCGGAACGCACAACTTCATGATCATCCGCAATCAAGATGCGTTTCACCGTGTCGTTCCCGTTGGCCGACCTTTGCGCTTCCGGGCCGATACCGGCAGCAAACCGGCAGCACAGTCGAACGATCATAGGGAGCGTGGATGGAATCGTTATCCCACAAAACCCTGATATCTCCGGGCGAAGGTACCGACGCCCGTATTGCTCGCCAATATCGCCGTTTCAAGCCTCGACCAGCCCGGTCCGAACGGCGTACCGGACCAGCCCCGCCGTCGAGTTCACTTCCAGCTTGCGCATCGCGGCTGCCCGATGGGCCTCGGTGGTCTTGACGCTGAGGTCGAGGATCGCACTGATGCCCTTGTTGCTGTATCCTTCCGCGACCAGCTTGACGACCAGTTGCTCGCGGGCCGTGAGTTCGTGATGCCGCTCGCCGTTGGTCCGCGGCGCATGGTCGAGTTCGGTCTTCCGGGGCCAGAATGGCCGGTGCAGCAACAAGGCTTCGACAGCTGCGACAAGCAGCTTGTTGGCGTCGGACTTCACCAGGAATGCACGCGCCCCCGCCTCGAATGCTTGCTGGGCAAGCAAGCCCGAATTGTGCACCGTGAAGATCAGCACCTCCGTCTGCAGCGGATACTCTCTGATCCGCCGCGCCACCTCGACACCGGTCATGCGCGGCATCGAGAAGTCGACGATGGCGACATGGGGCCGGCTTTCGATCGCGGCTGCTACCGCCATGCCGCCGTCATTCACCTCGGCGACCACCTCCCAATCCACGCGTTGCTCGAGCACCGCCCGCAAGCCCGACCGTACCGCCTCATGATCATCCGCGATGAGAATTCGCTTCATGGCAGAGCACTCCGAATCCGCATCGGCGTTGGGCCGTGACCCCGGCCCGCCGCCCCGCGGTTAGTGTTTTTTCGCTGATTGTGCGCCTGCGCGGGCCCTTGCATTTGTCGTGGCCCCGCGGCGATTGGCCCTGTTCGCCGGGGGAGCATAGGGAAATACTGCACACAGCACCGTGCCGGCATGCCGCGGCGCGCGACTGGATTGGATGTCGAGCGTACCTCCGATCTCGTGCAGCCGCGCTTGCATCGCCGGAATTCCGACACCAACAGAGACGGCGCTCCTGCCGAAACCCGGCGGGAGCCCAATTCCATTGTCGCTGAGCGTCAGGTGAAACCGGCCGTCCGCGGTATCGATGACGATGGCCACCTCGGTCGCGTTCGCATGACGGAAGACGTTCGTCAGTGCTTCCTGAACGACCCGCAGCAACGTTCGTTTCGTCTCGTAAGGCAACCGATCCACATCCGGCACGATGTCGACACTCGCGCGCAACGACGTGCGCGCCGCAAATCCCTCCGCGTACCGCTCGATCGCAGCCTTCAGGCCCTCACCGGCGAGGTTCCGGGGATGCAGCAGATAGGCAAAGGCGCGGATTTCCCGGAGGGCTTCATCGATTGATGCATCGATCTCGTCGCAGAGCCGCTCGGCCAAGTCCGGTTCGCCGATGCTGCTTCGGATCCGCATGAGACCGAGACTCGCGGCAATCAGGTGCTGACAGGTCGAATCATGGAGATCGGACGCTATCCGTTGCTGGATGCCTTCCTGGATCGATACCAGGCCGAGATTCACGTCGAGCCCGTTGCCCTGTCCGACCCCGCTCTCGAACGCGCGGCTGCGCAGGGCGCGGTGGCTGCCGATCAAGCGAACCGCACCACCACACGAAGATTGAACGACCGGAGTTACTACCGTTTCGACGTTCCGGGGCGAGCCGCCGAACGCGAGACGCTGCCGGATCCTGATTTCCGCTCCTTCCGCAACGCACGCCCCCAGCGCCTGGCAGACGATTCTAGCGTCGTCCGCGTTCATGCAATCGAACACATCCATGTCGTAGACGTCTCCCGGCGAGAGACCGAGCCGGGACCCAAACTCCGGATTGATCGCCTCATAGACGAAGCGCCCTTCAGGAGACGGACGCACGACGAAGAGGAGATCAGCCGAAAACGTCCAATAGAGGGCTTCGATTGATTGTTCCGAACCTGTCCGCAGCCAGTTCCCGAGGCCGGTTCGATGCGACTCGCTGGCGGGGGAGACATGTACCTTCACGATACGCACTCACTCTTCTCCGGCGACATCGCGACGCTGACAACAGCATCGCCTGTGTCCGCTCGCCTGTTCGGGGACATCTCCCCTCGCCGGCTCGCGGACGCGCCTTGGAGCCGATCCGACTATACACCCTGGAATTGACCCACAACAAGAGGTAGCATTTCCATGGGATTAAAATCTTGAATCCCCGACGCGACGTCTGCGCTGCGCGACGAAAGCGGTTCTGCGCGTTCGAATTTGGCGCAACAGAGATTAAAAATGCGGAGTTCCGAGACAGCGGAGTTCGGAGACAGCGGAGTTCCGAGACAACGAACTCCCGCGCCGATAGGCGGCCATGCCTACCAACGTACCGATGACGCTAGCGGCTGCCGCCACCATTTGCGCCGGACTTCCTCCTGCGTTCCGTCCTTGCTTTCGGAGCCGTTGGAGGCGGTGCAATCTGCAGAGGATGCGATGGCGGCGTCAGACGGTTTGTCGCGGCATCGTCCCGAAGCGCATCGGTATCAAGACGCTGGCTTCGATCGACGGCGTCACGCGGATCGGCGGCGGCAACGGATGCCGCCGCGATGCCCACAACAATGCCGATCAACAGCGACAAGCTTCTTGCGTGCATTGATCGGATACCTCTCAGAATGCGAAGTCCAGACGAGGGCCGATGCGAACGTCCCTATATCGCCGTAGCGGCACGTTCGACGTTCGCGCCTCGTACAGCACGGTCGTCGTGAGCGACACATTGCTCGCAAAATTATACTTCAGACCGACGTCCGCCGAATAGAGCTGATCGCGCCGCCCGCTATTGAGTCCATCGGTGAACCAGTAAGCTTCGAACAACGGCGTGCTCACAATCGACCATTTGGAATCGAGCTTGACCTCGATACCGAGCACGGCGTCAAAGCGCCAGCGGCGCGCCTCCGCCAGGTCGGAAAATCGATAGGTCAGGAGCAGCAATGGCGAAAACGTCGCGTTGTTGAAGTGGAAGTCGCGCGCAACCGAGCCCATCACATCGTTCGAGGTGAAGGCGAGGTCGCGGTAGATTCCGTCAAAATCGTAGCGATGCTCGTAAATGGCGGAGAAACGCCAGCCGTCCCAATTTTGGGTCAGGCGCCCGCCCATCCGCGCGACGGCAAAGTTGCCGTCCTTCTCCCGCGAAAACGCTTCATATTGCGCGCGTGCATAGAGGCGGTACGACAGGTCATTGCTGAGGTTCCCGTCCAGCCGGACGCTCACGTCGGGCACGTAGTAAACGTCCGACTTGCGGTTGTCGCGGGTAAACAGGGCGTTGTCGGTGAAGGTGGGCGCGATGGAACCGACGACGCTCCAGGATGGTACTGAGGTGTACGGGACAGGAGCCGCGATCGTCTTGAACTCGGTGACATCAAGGTCGGCTGCACCTGCCGTGCTCGCGCCGAGCAGACCAAAGATCGGCAGAAGAATTCTGGATCTTCGCATGGCGTCCCTCGATGGCTGTCGCGTGCATCGGGATTCGCGTCAGGCTGTGACACGATTGTGGCGTGTTAATGTTCTCGGACTAAATCATGGGTTGATCAGATCGATCATCGTTTCGTAACAGGCCGCATTGACCGCTGATGCGGGCCTAATAGTCGACCGCGTCCCTGGTGATCGGACAGGTCATGCAATGACCGCCGCCGCGACCACGTCCGAGTTCCGCACCCACGATGGTGACGACCTCGATGCCTTCCTTGCGCAGCAGCGTGTTGGTGTAGGTGTTGCGGTCATAGGCGAACACGACGCCAGGGGATGCGCAGACGAGATTGGCACCGCTATCCCACTGGGTGCGCTCGCGCATATAGGCATTTCCGCCCGTCTCCACCACGCGCAGCTTCTTCAGCCCAAGCGCCTCTGCGACGACCTCGACGAAGGGCTTTTCGTCCTTGCGCAGCTCGATGCCTGCGGAGTTGTCGGCCGGACGGTAGGAAAATGCCGCGATATTGTTGACGATGTCCGGATAAAGCAGCACGCAATCGCGATCGGCGAATGTGAAGACCGTATCCAGGTGCATCGCCGCTCGAAGCTTGGGCATGGCAGCCACGATCACGCGCTCGGCCGCCTTCTTCTTGAACAGGGCGGCAGCGAGCTGGCTGATGGCCTGCCGCGAAGTACGCTCGCTCAATCCGATCAACACGTTGCCTTTTCCGATCGGCATCACGTCGCCGCCCTCGAGCGTCGCAAGGCCGTGATCCTGTGTCGGATCGCCCCACCAGACATTGACCTTGCCGGCGAAATCCGGATGGAACTTATAGATCGCGGCGGCGAGGATAGGCTCTTCGTGGCGCGCCGGCCAGAACAGCGAATTCAGCGTAACGCCCCCGTAGATCCAGCAGGTCGTATCGCGCGTGTACAGGGTGTTGGGAAGGGGCGGCAGAAGATACTCGGTCATGCCGGCCGCTTCCCGGATGAGCCTGAGCGTCTCGCCGCCGCGGGCTTCTGGAAAGTCCTGGGTCGACAATCCGCCGATCAGCGTCTCCGCCAGCTCGCGCGGCTTGAGGCTTTCCAGATAGCCGCGCAGCTCGTCGATCAGGCCGAGGCCAACCTGATTGGGAATCACCTGGTTGTCGAGGATCCACGTCCTCGCCTCCGGAATGGCGACCGTGTCGGCGAGGAGATTGTGCATCTCGACGACTTCGATACCTCGATCACGCATCTTCTGCACGAAATCGAAATGATCGCGCTTGGCGTTGTCGACCCATAGGACGTCGTCAAAGAGCAAGGTGTCGCAGTTCGTCGGCGTCAGACGTTGATGGGCCCGCCCCGGCGAACAGACCAGCACCTTGCGCAGCTGGCCGACTTCCGAATGAACACCGAAGGGAATCCCTGCATCCGATGTCTGCTTTGTCATGAGGCCTATCTCCGGAACTGCTCCGCTCAGATCGTGATGTAGCCGGTGGCCAGGCCATGAACGCCGACGACCGCGCCGATCGCAACGACAATGAAGATGATCCACTCGACGAAGGTGAAGACTCTCGCCTTCTGCTCGAGGCGCGCCCACAAATACAGTGCCGTGCCGGGCGCGTAGAGGATGGCCGACAGCAGCAGATATTTCATTCCGGCCGCATAGATCAGGAAGAGCGTGTAGATCAGCGCAATGCCGGTAAAGATCAGCCCGCTTCGACGCGCGTCCGGGCGCTTCTCATAGGTCTCGCCTCGCTTGACCAGCAAGAGCCCGTAGGCGGCGACGAGGAAAAACGGGATCAAATTCATGACGCTCGTCAGATTGAGCATCAGCGAGAAGGCGTCCCGCGACCAGTAGGTGCTGATGACGAAGAGCTGGACGACGATGTTGGTCAGCCACAGCGCCGCAGCCGGGACCTTGTTCTCGTTCTCGGTGCCGAACAGGGCCGGCATATCCCTGGTGCGGCCCGCGGCCGAAAGAACTTCGGTGCAGATCAAGCTCCAGGCGAGATAAGCCCCGAGCACCGAAACCAGAAGTCCGATGCTGACGAAGACCGCGCCCCAATGCCCGACCACGGCCTCCAGCACCGCCGCCATGGACGGCTGTCGCATCTCGGCGATGTCGGCGCGCGGCAGCACGGCGTAGGGCAGCATGGTGACGAGCACCATCAGGCTGGTCACCATCACAAAGCCGATGATCGTCGCCGCGCCGACATGGGATCGTTCCTTGGCATAGCGGGAATAGACGCTGGCCCCCTCGATCCCGAGGAACACGAACACCGTGACCAGCATGGTCGCGCGGATCTGCTCGAAGAGACCCTTGTCCGGCATGTCCTCGCCGCCCCAGAAATTGTCGCTGAACTGGTCGGCCTTGAAGGCGAAGATCAGGATGACGATAAAGACCAGGATCGGCACGATCTTGGCGATGGTCACGATGGTGTTGATCGCGGCGGCCTGTTGCACGCCACGCAGGATCATGAAATGGAAGAGCCAGATCCCGATCGAGGCGACGATGATGGCGGTGACGGTATTGCCGTCACCGAACACGGGAAAGAACGCGCCCAAGGTCGACTTGATCAGGACCCAATACGACACGTTGCCAATGCAACTTCCCATCCAGTAGCCAAGCGCCGAGAGGAAGCCGGGATAATCGCCGAAACCCGCTTTCGCATAGGCGTAGACACCGGCGTCGAGTTCAGGCTTGCGCTCCGCCAACGACTGAAACACGCGCGCCAGCGTGTACATGCCACCGCCAGCGATGCACCAGGCGAAGATGGCGCCGAATGGACCGGTTGCGATGCCAAAAGTGCGCGGCAGTGAGAAGATGCCGGAACCGACCATGGAGCCGACCACCATGGCCGTCAGAGCAAACAGCGAAAGCTTCTGGATCGACGGCGTCGCGCTCATGTGAAGGCCTCGGACCGCGAACGATGGTCGGCGCAGCGGCCGCGTCGCTCGCTGCGAGCCGGACGATGCGCCGTGGAGCGCGCATGGCCAATCAGGTGATTACCTAGTCGAGGTCCGGGATTACCCTCACCGCCCACACGCCCTCAGGCCGCGAACGAAGAACCGGAAGCTTCGGCCGGCTCCTTTCCGCCCAACCATGCCACATACAGTGTCGGCAGGAAGACCAGGGTCAGACCTGTCGCAACCAGCAGGCCGCCCATGATCGCAAAGGCCATCGGCCCCCAGAACACCGTCGGAGCAATCGGGATCATGCCGAGAACGGTGGAGACGGCCGTCAGCATGATTGGACGAAAGCGGGAACTGCTGGCATCCACCGCGGCCTGCCAGGGTCCCTTCCCCAGTGAACGCTCCGCCTCGATCTGGCCGATCAGGATGACCGCGTTCTTGCTGATCATGCCGAGCAGAGCAAGCACACCGAGAATGGCGACGAAGCCCAACGGCCGCCCCGACAACAGCAGCGCTGCGACGACGCCGATCAGACCGAGCGGTGCAACGCTGACGACCATCAACAATCGCGGAAAGCTCTGCAACTGGGCCATCAGGACCGTGAACATGACGAACAGCATCACGGGCACCACCGCCATGACGGACGCCTGAGAATTCCGGCTTTCCTCCACCGTGCCACCGACCACGACGCGGTATGAAGCCGGTAGCGCCGCCTTCAGCTTTGCCATGGCCGCGGCCTGCCTGTTGACGACCGTCTCCGGCAGCGCACGGTCGGCAATGGCCGCCCGAACCGTGAGTGTGGGCACGCGATCTCGTCGCCAGATCAGCGGAAACTCCTGATCATATTCGAACGATGCAAACTGGCTCAATGGAACGGTCCGGCCACCCGCGATCGGCATCTGCAACGTGCGCAAGCTCGCCGGCGAGACGCGCTGTTCATCGGTTGCGCGGACCACCACATCGACCAGGTAGATATCGTCCCGCACCTGCGTGACCGGCGTGCCGGATATCACGGTGTTCAGAACGGTGGAAATCGCCTGCGAACTGAGGCCAAGAAGTCGGGCCTCGTCCTGGTTGACGCGAATGCGCACCTGGCGATCGGGCTCCATCCAGTCGAAATTCACGCTCTTGGCGGCCGGATCGGCCCCGACGATCCGTGCGACCTCGAGCGCGATGTCGCGCACCCGCTCGACGTCGGGGCCGCTGACGCGATACTGCAGCGGCCATCCGACCGGGGGACCGAGGCCGAGCGGAGACACCGACGAGATCGCGTTCGGAAACTCATCGGCGAGGAATCGTTCCAGCTTGCCATGCAGGCGCTCACGCGCCCCAATATCTCTGGCGACGACGACCGCCTGCGTGAAGAAGTCGTTCGGCAATTCGACGCTGAGCGGCAGATAGAACCGGATCGCACCGCGCCCGACATAGGTGCTCCAATGCGCGACATCGGGATCGCCCGTCAGCATCTTGTCCAGACGCTTTGCCGCGGTTTCGCTGGCAAAAATCGACGAGTTCTGCGGCAGGCTGAGATCGACCAGCAGTTCCGGCCGATCGGAGGACGGAAAGAACTGTTGCGGAATGAGCGGCAGCGCGAGCACGGAGGCGACGAACAGCGCGGCGGTCCCACCGAGGGTCAGCCATTTGGCGCGGATCGCCGATATCAGCAAGCGTCGATACAGCCGGAATACCCGTCCGGGAGCCGCAGCGCCCTTCTGCTTGGGCGGGACAAGGATGGCAACGCCGAGCAGTGGCGCGAAGATCACCGCGACGAACCAGGACGCCAGCAGCGCGATCGCGACCACCGCGAACAGCGAGAACGTGTATTCGCTCGCGGCGCTGGCGGCAAAGCCGACCGGAATGAAGCCCGCGATCGTCACGAGCGTCCCCGCAAGCATGGCCAGCGCGTGGGTCCGAAAGGCGTAGCTGGCGGCCTCGACCTTGCTGTCGCCCAACGCCAGGCGAATGAGCGTGGCATCCGTCGTCGTCATGGCGTCATCGACCAGCAGGGCAAGCGCAATGATCAGGGCCCCGAGCGATATCCGCTGCATGTCGATCTGAAGCACCGCCATGACCGGAAACACGACCGCGAGCGTGAGCGGGATCGCCAGCGCGATGATCAGGCCCGGACGAACCCCAAGGCTGATGAAGCTCACGGCCAGAATGATGGCGATCGCCTGCAACAACGAGGTCATGAACTCGCCGACCGCCTTGCCCACGACGACGGCCTGGTCGGCCACCAGGCTGGGCTCGATCCCGATCGGCAGATCAGCGGTGATCCGCGCCATCGCCGCCTTGACGTTCCTGCCGAGCGCGAGGATGTCGCCGCCGTCGCGCATGGCGATGGCAAGCCCGATCGCCGGGCGGCCATTGATCCGGAACAGCGGCTGGGGTGGATCGGCGTAGCCCCGCCGCACTCTCGCAAGGTCGCTCAGGCGCAGCATGCGACCGCCGGCGGCGAAGTTGATATCGGCGATGTCCTGCTCGGATAGGAAGCTGCCCGACACCTGCAGCGATATCCGCTCGGTGCCGGTCTGAATCGTTCCAGCCGGCATCACGATATTCTGCGCCCGCAACGCCGCGATCAGAGCCGTGCGATCAACACCGAGATTTGCAAGCTCCTGCTTGGAGAACTCGACGAAGATCACTTCCTCTTGTGCGCCCAGCAGCTCGATCTTCGCGACATCCGGTACAGCCAGGAGCTGCGAACGGATCGCCTCGACCCGGTCACGCAGCTCGCGTTGCGCGAAGCCGTCGCTGGTAAAGCCATAGACGATGCCAAAGGTGTCGCCGAAATCGTCGTCGAAGAACGGCCCGACGACACCGGCAGGCAGCGTATGGCGAATGTCGCCAATCGTCTTCCGCACGTGGTACCAGGTATCGGAGACATCCCGCGCATTGGTGCTTCCCTTGAGGTTCACGAAGATGGTCGTGAGGCCTGGCCGGGTGAAGCTGCGCAGGAAATCCAGATGCGGGGTCTCCTGCAATTGGCGCTCGAGGCGCTCCGTCAGCTGCTTCATCGTCTCGTCGGCCGTCGCCCCTGGCCAGACGGCATGAACGACCATGGTCCGGATCGTGAAGGCGGGATCCTCGTTCCGGCCCAGCCGGAAATATGACAGGACGCCGGCGGCCACCGCTATCAGCATGAGGTAGACGACCAGCGAGCGTCGCCCCAGTGCCCATTCCGAAAGGTTGAATCCACTCATCGCCCCGACCCGAGCACGCGCACCTTCTGGCCTGGATGAAGTGCCTGAACGCCTGCTGTCACGACGATCTCGCCGCTATCAAGCCCTTGCGCGACGATCACCTGCGCCTGGTCGAACCGCAGCACGTCGACGTTCCGCACTGAGACCGTATTGGCCGAGGGATCGAAGACCCAGACGGCCGGCTGTTGATTCATCCTCGTCAGCGCGGTTGCGGGAATGCCGATCATCGGGCCGGAGCTCGCCTCGGCGCGCCCGATCACGGTCGCCCCGAGCCGCATCGCAGCCGGCGGATCGGTAAGGCCCACCTTGACCTCGAAGGTCCGCGTGACCGGGTTGGCCTGGGCGGCGACCTGCCGGATGCGCCCTTGTGCCGTCACTGCCGGATCGTCCGTGAGCGCGACCGTTACCTGCAGATTGGCAGGCGCCGCTCTCACCAGTTGGGCGGGCACATCGAAGACCGCATCGCGACCGTGCTGGCGAGCGATCTTCGCAATCGTCTGCCCGGCCTGAACGACCTCGCCGGCGGCGGGGCCGGTTTCGGTGACCTTGCCCGGCGCATCGGCGCGCAGCTCGGTAAAGCCGACCTGATCGTGGGCGGCGCTCAACTGGGCTTCGGCCATATCGAGCTGCGATTGGGCGGTCTGCTGCGCCTGCGTCGCGGCTTCGAAGTTGGCGCGGGTGGTCCAACCCTGCGCCAGCAGCGTCTGCTGACGCTCGAAATGATTGCGGGCCTGAGTGAGCTGGCCTTGCGCAGCAGCAAGTGCCGCCTGCGCCTGGCGTAGCGCGTTCGCTTCGTTCTGCGATTCCAGTTGCGCCAGAAGCTGGCCGGCCTGGATGCGATCACCAAGCCGGGTGTTGTTCGAAAGCAGCCGCCCGCCGATTCGAAATGCGATGCTTACCTCGTCCTCCGCCTCGATACGCCCCGTAAACGTGAACGGCGTTAACTGCTCGCGCTTCTCGACCGTGGTCGTGCGAACCGGACGTGGCGCCGGGGGCGTATCCTCCACCGGGTCCCGTTCACAGGCGGCAACCAGCAGCGTGGTGACCGCTGCGACAAGCGCGATGTTCAGCGGCCGCATCGGCATGACATGATCATCGGTCAACTGCTCCGCTGCCGATCTTGTCGATAGATCATCTCCCTTCCATCGGTAAATCTACTGAGCGATCACAGATGCAATCGTGGTCCGGAGAACCTTCCGGCAGCAGTCAGAAGATTCCCAGGGCAACGTCAGGCAATCACCCGATACCGGAAACGCAGCAAGCGGTGCATTAAGGCTGCACCTGCTCCCGCCGCGGCGCGTTCGCCAAAGCAGCAGGTGGCAAGGGAACCGGCCGCTCAGGCTCCGAATGATTCACAAGACGACAGGAGGATCGACATGAGAAAGCTGGCTTTGCTGTCCGCGGCCATCTTCATTGCGCTCAGCGCGATGGGTTCGACGACGCCCGTACAGGCGCAGGATCTGGCATGGTGCTCGAAGATCAAGGGAATGCTCAACTGCATGTATGAGACCCGCTCCCAATGCCGCGCATCGGTGAGCGGGCGGCAGGGCACCTGCGTGCAAAATCGCCGCCGCTGACGGCAGCGCTCAGTCCGATATCGGCCGGGCGGCGTAAATGACGAGCTGTTGGTTGTCGTACGCCACCCGGATTCGGCATGAACGCCAACTGTGCCTGCCCCATCGGGACATTCCTCCGCCAACGTCCGGGGTTTCCTCCAATCGCGCCGGGTCTCCTTGCACGGTAGCATCGACTGCTCCGGTTCGCATTTGGATCAACGGGAGGTGTCAATGTCCGATCTTGTCGCGATCGTGTATCCGTCGGAAGCAAAGGCAGAAGAAGTCCGCCAGCAGCTGTTCAGGCTGCAGAAGGAATATCTGATCACAATCAGCGACGCCGTGATTGCCGTTAAGACGGACGCGGGCGGCATCAAGCTCAATCAACTCGTCAATACCACTGCCATGGGCGCAATGACGGGAAGCTTCTGGGGCCTTCTCATCGGCGTCCTGTTCCTGAACCCGATCCTCGGAGTCGCGGTAGGCGCCGCGTCCGGCGCGCTCGGCGGCGCGCTCTCGGACTTCGGCATCGACGACGCCTTCATGAAGAGCCTGTCGACCAGCCTCCAGCCCGGCAACGCGGCCCTGTTCGTCCTGATCAAGCACATGACGGCGGACAAGGTAATCAACGAGATCAAGAGCGCCGGCGGCGTCGTGCTCAAGACGTCACTGGACGAGACGAAGGAAAAGCTCCTCCGCGATGCGCTGACGAGTGCGGTGGAGCGGCCCGCGGCCTGAAGCCGGGGCGTTCCTCCCTGTCTCAGCGCCGGCCGCCCGCAAGCCGCAGCAGCATCATGAAGAGGTTGATGAAATTCAGATAGAGCGACAGCGCCGCGATGACCGACTTGCGACCCGCAGCGGTATGGTCATCCGCGCTGTCGTACATCGCCTTGATCCGCTGCGTGTCGTAGGCCGTAAGCCCGGCAAATACGCCGACGCCAACGATCGAGATCAGCCAGTCGAGCGCGCTCGAGGACAGAAAGATGTTGATCAGGCTTGCGATGATGACGCCGATCAACCCCATGAACAGGAACGTGCCTAACCCGGAGAGATCGCGTCGCGTCGTATACCCGAACGCACTGAGCGCTCCGAAACTCGCGGCGGCGATGAAGAAGACCCGGGCAATCGACGAGTCCGTGTAGATGTGGAACAATGTCGAGAGCGATACGCCGACCAAGGCTGCGTAGAGGAAGAACAGCAGCCGTGCCGTCGACACGGACAGCGTGTTGATGCGCGAGCCGATGAAGAACACCAGCCCCAACGGCGCCAGAATGAAGACCCACATCAATGGACTCTGCAGCAGTGCCGGGCCTGTGACCTGATAGGCCAGCCAGGCCACAACGGCGGTCAAGCCGACGCCCGCGGCCATGTGAGCGTAGATGCGGAGCATGTATTCATGCAGGCCGGCGTCCACCGCAAACGCACTGCCAGTCGTCTCTGCCGCAGTCAGGTCTTGATCGAAATTTGACACATCCGCCTCCTCAGGACTTTGCCGAGGGAGGCGACACTAATCCTCGGGCTTCCGGAGCGGCATCGGACAATCACCCGAATGCCGCCCGTGGAAATTACCCTTCTCTGTCGCAACTGCGGGCATCGCAGCGATGCCGCACATGACCGATGCGAGAGCGTGGAACGACGTCTAAGCCTTTTGGCCTACGCTCCTTACAGCTTTGTCACTTGGAAGCCGGGCGGGTCGCGATCTAACCCATGCCATGCGCTTCTTCTTTCACATCGCCGACAAATACGGCCTCTTTCCCGACGGGATCGGACAGGACTGCCGAGATCAGGATGCAGCCATCCTGCACGCCAGGCGCCTCGCCGCCGAGCTCGCCAAGGCCGGTGAATTCTGCCGCGGCGGCGTCGTGCTTGTGGCCAGCCCGCCGCAGACGGCTTGCGGAGCCCCGGGCGGCGGCTGATTTTTCTGCCCTCACCTCCTACAGAGAATCCCTGATGTGCGCATGCGGCAGACACTTCTAAGGTCGTCCGCGGGGGGCGGTCGGCAGATGTGACCACCGCCACGCTCCGGATTGGGAGGCCACCTTCCGTCATGGCGTCTTCGTCGAACGAGGCCGATCAAGAGCTTTCCCGCAACGCGTTGATTGCGCTTGTGATCGGATCGATGGTGGGATCCGGTATCTTCGCCCTGCCGGCTGCATTCGGACGTGCCACCGGCGCCTTCGGTGCGATCATCGCATGGATCATCGCAGGGACGGGCATGCTTATGCTGGCGCTCGTTTTCCAGTCGCTGTCGCAGCGCAAACCGGAACTGGATGCCGGCATTTATGCCTACGCCAAGGCCGGATTCGGCGACTACATCGGATTCGCCTCGGCAGCCGGCTACTGGATCGGCTGCTGTCTTGCCGACGTCGCCTGTCTCATTCTGATCAAGGCCACACTCGGGCAGTTCTTTCCGATCTTTGGCGACGGCACGACACTGACGGCCATTGCATCGGCGACAATGCTTTTATGGAGTGTGCACTTTCTTGTCCTGCGGGGCATCAGGGGCGCGGCCAGGCTCAACACGATTGCAACCTTCGCAAAGATCGTTCCGATACTCCTGTTCATCGTCGTGGCCGCGTTCGTTCTCGATCGCGACCTGTTGGTGCGGAATTTCTGGGGAACGGAGCCGCCGAGTCTCGGACAGGTGCTGAGCCAGGTACGCTCTACGATGCTGCTTACCGTATTCGTCTTCGTCGGCGTCGAAGGCGCGAGCGTCTATTCGCGCTACGCCAGGAATCGCGCCGACATCGGCATTGCGACGGTGGTGGGCTTTCTGAGCGTTCTCTGCCTGCTTGTCCTGGTGACGCTGCTCTCCTACGGAGTGTTGCCGCGGAACGAGCTGGCGGATCTTTCGACGCCATCGATGGCAGGCGTGATGGAATCAATGGTCGGGCGCTGGGGCAACGTGTTCATCAGCGTGGCGCTGTTGATCTCGATCCTCGGCAACTATCTGTCTTGGTCGCTGCTCGCCGCGGAGATCCTGCATTCGGCGGCGATACACCACACGATGCCGTCCTTTCTCGCGCGTGAGAATGCGAACAAGGTTCCTGTCGGTGCGCTCTGGCTGACCAACTGCGTGATCCAGGCGTTTCTGCTCGTCAGCTGGTTCGCCGAATATGCCTTCACGCTCGCACTCAAGATGACGAGTGCGATGACGCTGATCCCGTACGTCCTCGTCGCGGCCTATGGCCTCAAGCTCGCATCGACCGGCGAGACCTATTGCGCCGGCGAGCGCGCCCGCACGGCCGATTGGATCCGCGCCGCCGTTGCGACGCTCTACGCCGCCGCGATGATCTACGCCGGCGGCCCGAAGTTTCTCCTGCTGTCCTCGATCCTCTACGCGCCCGGAACCTTGCTGTTCCTGATGGCCAAACGCGAGCGCAAGGAAAGCACCTTCACGAGAACCGAAGCCATCCTGTTTGCAGCGGTCGCAATCGCGGCGGGCGGCGGAGTCTATGGGCTCGCCGTCGGTGCCATTTCGATCTGACCCGGCGTCTTTGAATTGTAGGGAGGCGAACATGAACATGACGATCACGCGTTGCAGCTTACTCCTCGCCGGGTTGCTGGCCGTCACGGCGCCACCCACCGTCACGCTCGCGCAATCGAAGGACAACAGCGCGGCGATGACAAAGGAGACCGGCACCGCCGCATCCAAAAAGCAGGCGCCTCCGAACACCAACACCAATCCGACAAAGCACCGGTACTGGCGTCATCGCGGCGGCAGACACCCGCACTATGGCAGCCGCCGCCTTCGCACCTGAGACATCGTAGTGGCCCCTCCAATGGATCAACCTGACAGCGTTTCCGGGATGCGCTCCCTAAACTACCGAGAACTCCCTCGCGACGAGACCGCTGTCGACGAGACCGGAGAGGCCGGACGGCCAAGTCTGCTGGCCGTCGGTCTCACCCTGCTCGCCGCCGGCATCGCTTTGTTCCTGATCTGGCAAACGGTCTCCAGCCTTCTGATTGTCTTCGCCGGGGTGCTGTTCGCCGCCTTTCTGGACGCCTTGGCGCGAACCTTGGCGCCGGTCCTTCCACTCAAACGAGCCTGGCGGTTGACGCTCGTTGTCCTGCTTCTGTCCGCGCTCTCCTGCTTTGGCCTCGCCTGGGGCGCGCGCAAGCTGCCGGAACAGACGCGTCTGCTTCTGAAAGTGATGGATGCGCAGGTCGACCTGCTCCAGGAGCACCTGCTGTCGTATGGCGTCGACCTGCTCGGCCCGGAATGGGGCCGCGACTTTGCACAATGGCTGTTCGCCGATCAGGGCCGGTTCTTCAGCCACGCTCAATTTCTGCTCGGCGGAGCATCGAGCGTTCTGACCGCCGTGCTGGTGATCCTGTTCCTCGGCATTCTCTTCGCTTTCGATCCCACCGGCCACCGCGAGAGCGTGATCGCGCTGGTCAGGCATTCCCATCGCGCCCGTGCGCGCGCCGTGATGGACGAGATGGGCAACGTCATGCGGCTGTGGTTCGTCGGACAATTGATCCGCATCATGCTGATGACGTTGTGCGTGTGGCTCGCGCTCTATCTTATCGGGCTGCCCGGTCCCTTCGTGCTTGGACTTCAGGCCGGTCTGTCCAACTTCATTCCCTATCTCGGGCCGATCGTTGCCGCGATCCCCATCGCGCTCGTCGCGATGCCGCTCGGCGCATCGCCCCTGATCTGGGCGGTCGCCGTGTACACCATCATCCAGTCGATCGAAGGCTACGTGATCGGCCCATTGATCCAGCGCCAGGCAGTCGAGACCCCGCCGGCGTGGACACTGGTTGCGATCGTCCTTCTCGGCGCTCAGTTCGGCGTCATGGGCGTCGCGGTCGCGATGCCGCTGGTTGCGATCGGTCGGGTTGCGATCGTCAGGTTCTATGTCGAGGACTATCTGGGCGGCGATCCCAAGCCGCCATTAATTGCGAGCGAGCAGCCATGAGCGAATTCGAAGCGCAGCCGAGTGATGCCCCTGCGCGTTCGACGACGGCGCGTTTCCTGTGGCAGCAACTCCCCTACGTCGTCGCGCTGCTGCTCGCCATCGTCGGCGTTGCCTATACCAACGTCTCGCACCAGCCGTTGACCGGCTATTGGGAATTCCTGGCGCTCGCCATCGGCGTCGTCTGCGTTGTCACCAAGTGGCCGGAGATCGAGGGCAAGGAGGGCCAGATCCGGCTGATCTGGACGCAGGCTCTGCACTGGATCGCGGTCCTGATCACGATGAACATCATGCTGATCTCCGGCGTGCAGCAACTGCTTCCGACCCCTGCAACGGGACTCGTCCTGCTGACGTTGCTCGCGCTCGGCACGTTCCTTGCGGGCCTGAGCCTGCTGTCGTTGCAGATCGCCTTCCTTGGCCTTGCGATGGGCGCCGCTGTTCCGGCGATTTCCTGGCTGAAGCAATCCATCTTCTTCTTCCTGCTCGGGGCGGTGCTGCTGATTGGCCTCGCCATCTCGTTCTGGTGGCGTCAGGACGGCAGCCCCTCGCAGAGCGCCAGGGACATCACGAACCACCGGGAGGATTGAATGCGAACGTTGCGATATCTTGCCGCCATCGGCGCATCACTCGTTCTTTGCGCCGTCACCTCGCCCGCGCAAGCCGAGAGATTCAGGGTGGGCAGGCTCCTGTGCTTCTCGGAGCCACGCGTCGGACTGGTGCTTGGATCGACGCAGGCGCTGCGTTGCGTGTTCAACGCGCTGCGCCCGCCCCGGCAGTACATCTACGAGGGGCGAATACGGCGCGTCGGCGTTGATATCGGCGTGACCAGCGCCGGCGCGCTATCGTGGGCCGTCCTCGCCAGGAACTCGCGGATAGGCCCCGGCACGTTGCGCGGCAGTTACGTCGGCGCGAGCGGCAATCTTGCATTCGGTCCCGGCCTCGGCGCCAACGTCCTGGTCGGCGGCTCGCGCAGGAGCGTGATGCTGCAGCCGATCTCGGTCGAACGCTCGATCGGGCTCAATCTCGCGGCTGGCGTAACTCATCTGACACTGGGACCGCGAGGCGGGCTCTGATCCCATCGTCTCGGTCCCGCGGTTCGGTCCGCTCTTGATGCCGGTTCGCGCAGGGAGAGGATGAGAACATTCCCGCCCCGCCGCTCAGGGTTTCCTCCGATGTCGGCGTCGGGTGTTCGAAGCTAGGATCCGATGCATGCTCGTTCGGGCCGTAGCCGCCCAGGAGGATCGCATGACAGTGTATGACAGTCGCGGAAGTCTCGATGCCGTGGTTGCTCCGCCGCTGTGGGTTTGTGCGCTCCTCGGCGTCGTCCTGATCGCCGCCGGCCTGTTCGCGCTCGGCGACCTTGCCTTCGCCACCGTCGTCAGTGTCAAGCTCATCGGGCTCACCGCGATCGCCGCCGGCGCATTCGAGATTGCCCACGCCTTCTGGACCAAGGGGTGGGGCGGGTTCCTTTGGCAAGTCGTGCTCGGCGCGCTCTACCTCGCCTTCGGTGTCGTGCTGCTCACCCAGCCGGTCTCGGGCGCGCTTATCCTGACCTATTTCCTCGGCGCGGTGCTGTTCGCTTCGGGTGTCATTCGATGCGTGCTGAGCTTTGCCTATTGGCGGCAGAACGGATGGATGATGCTGATCTCGG
This sequence comes from Bradyrhizobium sp. WSM2793, assembly GCF_000379585.1. NCBI lineage: Bacteria > Pseudomonadati > Pseudomonadota > Alphaproteobacteria > Hyphomicrobiales > Nitrobacteraceae > Bradyrhizobium > Bradyrhizobium sp. WSM2793. The sequence continues at coordinate 72,532 of NZ_KB902778.1, forward strand.
GCGTCTTCGCGGTGATCGCCGGCGTGCTGGTCCTGTTCGGCTTCCCCACCATCAGCGCTTGGGCTCTCGGCTTCCTGTTGGGCGTCGACCTGATTGCCCATGGCCTGGCATGGCTGCTCTATGCGCTGCAATCGGTGCGAACGACCGGATAACAGAGGAGAGAACAACCATGGATGCTCCCAGTCGCCGCGTCTTCCTCAGCCTTGCGATGAACACCATTGCCGTCGCCGCGATCGGAGCGTCCGGCGCTCAGTTCATCGGTGTTGCGGACGCAATGCCGGCCGATCCCGGTCTCTCTCGGGCCGGCCGGGCACCGGGGGATCGCGCCATCCCGGTGCAATGGGGACCTCCGCCGCGGCCCGGCTGGGGCCCTTCTCATCCTGGCTGGGGCCCGCGACCGCGCCGGCGCCGCCGCTGGGTTTGCTGGTGGCATCGTGGGCGCCGTCATTGCGGATGGCGCTGGTAGTCCGAAGAGGATGAGGAAATGGTACGCAACAAGAACCAATGGATCCTCGTCGCCGTGCTTGCAGTGCTTTTCCTCGGCGCGAGCTGGTTCTGCCTGTCAGTCTGGACGACGACACCCTCGATGCCGCTTTACGGAAACATCGTGCTGGCGGCGGCCGCCATCCTTGTTCTGGTGCTCGGCTGCGGCCTGATCGCGCTGATGTTCTATAGCCATCGCAAGGGCTACGACGAGCCGGCGCGCAGCAACCGAACCGCGCGGGACTAGCTCAGCTGGTCGAATCGCGGAGGCCTGACGCCGGCAGTTCCGAGCCTGGTGCAGGGAGCGGACGATGAACCTTGCTGACGTCCGGCTCGGACTGCTGGCGGCGAGCCTCGTGACATTGTTGACATTGTTGGCCGGCGAACCCGCGCGGCCGCAGCCGGCCCCGCCTGCGCCCGCCGTCGGCGTCGTCGAAGCGGCGCGGCGGCCGATCACCGAGAGCAGTGAGTTTCTCGGCCGGATCGAGGCCATCAACCAGGTCAACATTGCCGCTCGCATCACCGCATTTCTGGAGCAGCGGCTGTTCACCGAGGGCGCCGAAATCAGGAAAGGCGAGCAGCTCTATAAGCTCGAACGCGGCCCGTTCGAGGCCGATGTCGCCGCCAAGCAGGCGGAGGTGGCACAGCTCGAGGCGACGCTTGAGAATGCCAGATTGACCACCGAGCGCGCCCGCACCCTGCTTGGCGGACCGGCCGGGCAGCAATCGACCTACGATGCCGCGCTCGCGAGCCAGCGCAGCCTCGAGGCCCAGGTCAAGGCTGCGCAGGCGCAGGTCCAGGCCTCACAGATCAACCTCGACTACACCATCATCAGCGCGCCGATCGACGGCAAGATCGGGCGCACGGCCGTGACGGAAGGCAACATCGTCAGTCCGAGTTCGGGCGTGCTGACCACGATCGTCAGCCAGGATCCAATGTATGTCACGTTCCCGGTGCCGCTGCGCCAGGGGCTCGAGCTGCGCGAACGCTACGGCCCCCAAGGCGGCCTCGAGGCGGTGACGATCCGGTTGCGGCTGCCCGACGGGCGCATGTATGGGCAATCCGGCAAGCTGAATTTCGTCGACAACACCATCGCCCAGAACACCGACACGATCACGGTGCGCGGAGAGATCGCCAACCCGATCCTGCGCGCTCCCTCGGCCGCTGGCGTCACCGTCCACGAGCTCACCAACGGCGAATTCGTCACCGTCGTCCTCGAAGGAGTCCAGCCTGTCGAGGTGCTGGCGATTCCGCGCTCGGCGGTGCTGTCCGACCAGCGCGGCGACTACGTTCTTGTCGTCGGGGCAAACGACAAGGCAGAGCAGCGGCGCATTCAGCTCGGGCAATCGACTCCCACGATCGCCGCCGTCATCAGCGGATTGACGGCCGGTGACAAGGTGATCGCGGAAGGGCTGCAGCGGGTTCGCGCCGGCCAAACCGTCTCTCCAGAGGCGGCAAGTCCGCTGATCTTGTCGAGCATGAAAGACTCAACTGGCGAGGCGACTCCGCAAGGCGGGCGCGCCCCGCCGCCCCGAACCGGCAAGGGCGGCAGCCAATGATATCGAGCGTCTTCGTCGACCGGCCACGTCTTTCGATGGTGATCGCCTTTGTCATCACCATCGCCGGCGCGCTGGCGCTCACGCAGATCCCGGTGGCGCAGTTTCCCGATATCGTGCCGCCGCAGGTCACCGTAGCCGCGAACTTTCCCGGCGCCTCCGCCGAGGTCGTGGAGAGCAGCGTCGCACAGCCGTTGGAGGCGCAGGTGGTCGGCGTCGACCGCGCGCTCTATATGAAATCGACCAGCGGCAACGACGGCAGCTATACGCTGACAGTTTCGTTCGCGCTCGGCACCAATCCCGACATCAACACGGTCAACGTCAATAATCGCGTCCAGAGCGCATTGTCGCAATTGCCCACGGAAGTGCAACAGCAGGGCGTGACCGTCCAGAAACGATCCTCTTCGATCCTGCAGTTCCTGGTGCTCTACAGTGCAGATGGCCAGCAGGACCCGCTCTTCATCACCAATTACGCCATCATCAACGTGCTGGACGCGATTGCGAGCACGCCGGGTGTCGGCCAGGCCAATCTGTTCGCCAGGATGAATTATTCGATGCGGATCTGGTTCGATACGCAGCGCCTCACAAGCCTCAACCTGACCCCCTCGGACGTGGTCGCCGCCATTCGCGCACAGAGCGTCCAGGCTCCCGTCGGCCGCATTGGCGCGCGGCCGATCAGCGACGATCAGCAGTTCCAGTTCAACGTGCAGACAATGGGCCGCCTCGCCACTGTCGATCAATTCGCCAACATCGTGCTGCGCGCCGAGCCGGACGGATCCTCACTGCTGGTCAAGGACGTCGCCCGCGTCGAGTTGGGCGCGCAAAATCTCGACAGCGAAGCCCGGATCGACGGGCGAGCTGCCGTTCCGATTGCGATCTACCTCGCCCCCGGCGCCAACGCGGTGACCACCGCGCGTGCGGTCGCGGACACGATGCAGCGGCTGTCCGGCCGGTTTCCGGCAGGGCTCGGTTATCTCGTGCAATACGACTCCACCACGTTCGTACGCGACACGATCACGGAGGTGCTGTGGACGTTGGGCGAGGCCTTCGTCCTGGTGGTGATCGTGGTCTATCTGTTCCTCGGAAACATGCGTGCCACCGCGATTCCGGCCGTCGCGGTCCCGGTAAGCCTCGTGGGCACCTTCGCTGTCCTGCTCGCGCTCGGTTATTCCGCCAACACCGTATCCCTGCTCGCAATGGTGCTCGCGATCGGCATCGTGGTGGACGACGCCATCGTCGTGGTCGAGAATGTCGAACGTGTCATGGCGGAGGAGCCTGCCCTGTCTCCGGCCGAGGCCAGCAAGAAAGCCATGAGCCAGATCACCGCGCCGATCGTCGCGATCACGCTGGTACTGCTCTCGGTGTTCGTGCCTATCGCTTTCATTCCCGGTATCTCGGGCACGCTGTTCCGCCAATTCGCGGTGACGATCAGCGCCGCCATGATGATCTCGGCATTGAATGCCCTGACGCTGTCGCCAGCCCTTTGTGCGCTGCTGCTGCGTCATACAGGACAGCGCCGCGGCATCATCGGCCGCATGCTCACCGGCATCGACTGGGTGCGCGATCGCTACAGCGGCGCGGTCCGCCGGCTGGTGCGCATGGCAGCCTTGTCGCTCCTGCTGGTGGCAGCCTTTGCCGCAGGAATCTTCGGCCTGTCGCTGGTGACCCCGACGGGCTTCCTGCCCGAGGAGGACCAGGGTGCCTTCTTCACCTCGGTTCAGTTGCCGGACGGCGCATCGGTAGCGCGGACCAGCGAGACCACCCGGCAGATCGAGGACATCTTGAAACAGATGCCGGCCGTCGACCACGTCCTCGCGGTGATCGGCTTTTCCCTGCTCGACGGAGCCTCCGAGCCGAACAGCGCACTCGTGGTGGCGCGACTGAAGCCGTTCGCCGACCGCAAGACGGCAACGGATTCCGCCCAGGCGTTGATCGCCAAGACCTTCGCCGCCGGCGCGCAGATCCGGCAAGCCAATGTGCTACCGTTCAACCTGCCGCCGATCATCGGGCTCTCCACCGGCGGTGGCTTCGAATATCAATTGCAGGCCCTGGAGGGTCAGGCCCCGGCCGCGATCTCCAGCGTCACGAACGCATTGATCGGCGCAGCCAATGCCGATCCGCAGCTCGCGCGCGTGTTCTCGACATTCACGGCGACCAATCCATCGCTCTATCTCGATATTGACCGCCGCAAGGCCCAGGCGCTGGGCGTCACCGTCAACGACATCTTTACGGCGCTCCAGGCCACGCTTGGCGGCATCTACGTCAACAACTTCAACCTGTTCGGTCGCACCTGGCAGGTCAATCTGCAAGGTGAAGCATTCGATCGCGCCGATACGTCCGATGTCTGGCGCATCCATGTGCGTAACAGCTCGGGCGAGATGGTGCCGTTACGATCCCTCGCCGGCCTCAAGATCGTGACCGGGCCACAGGTCATCACCCGCTACAACAATTATCGTTCGGTGACCGTCAACGGCAGCCCGGCATCGGGCATCTCCTCCGGAACCGCGATCGCCGCCATGGCGCAGATCTCGGAGGATGTTCTGCCGCCGGGTTACAGCTTCGCGTGGACTGGCACCGCCTACCAGGAGCAGCAGGCGGCGGGCCAGACCGGCATCGTGCTTATGCTCGCCGTCCTCTTCGCTTATCTGTTCCTGGTCGCGCTCTATGAAAGCACCGTGATTCCGATTCCCGTGCTGCTCTCGGTCGTCGTCGGCGTGCTCGGATCCTACCTCGGCATCAAGATCGCCGGGCTCAATCTCGACCTCTACGGTCAGATCGGCCTCGTCGTCCTGATCGCGCTTGCCGCCAAGAACGGCATCCTGATCGTCGAGTTCGCCAAGGAGCAACGCGAGGCCGGCGTGCCGCTCGACGAGGCCGCGATCCAGGGCGCACATATGCGCTTTCGCGCCGTCATGATGACCTCGGCGGCCTTCATCCTGGGCCTCTTGCCGCTCGTGATCGCGACCGGCGCTGCCGCGCTCAGCCGGCGTGCGGTCGGCACGGCGGTCTTCGCCGGCATGCTGGCCGCAAGCTCGATCGGAATATTCATCGTGCCGATGCTCTACGTGGTTTTGCAGCGCCTGCGTGAGCGGGCGAAGGCGGCCTTCAAGTCAAGCCATCAGCCGAAATCGCCCGACCGCAATGCAATCTAGACAGGCTCTGGGGGTGCCTAGCATCCCGCAACGCTGCTTCGTTCAACGAAGAAGGCCCCAGGGGCTGATGACTGTCCAAAGATCTGGTTATCAGCCACCTTCATCCGCCTGTCGCCCGTCACAAAGATGCTTGTGGCATTGGCTCACCGTCCCTGGAAGACTGCTGGCCGCCGCTCAATAAACGACTGGATGCCCTCGCGCGCGTCGGCGCTCTTGAGCACACGCTCCCGGATCGCCGGAATGCAGGCGATCGCAGCCGCCTCACCCTGCTCGGTGTATTTCGCGGCCGCTTCCTTGGTCACCTGAATCCCCAGCGGTGCGTTGCGGGCGATGATCGCCGCGATCTCCATGGCACGGCCGATCTGCTGGCCGGCCGGAACGACCTCCTGAACGAGACCGATCTCCCGCGCCCGCTGCGCCGTGAACTCGTCGCAGAGGAAGAGGTGGTACATGGCGTTACCCCAGCCTGCGCGGGAAAGATAGCGGAAGTGAGCGCCGCCCAGGGGCGCGATGCCGCGCTTGGCCTCCATCTGGCAGAACCGGCTGTCGTCGGCGGCCACCACGATGTCGCCGGCCAGCATCAGCTCGATGCCGACGGTGTAGACGATGCCTTGCGTCGCGGTGACGATCGGCTTCTTGCAGCGCTTGGTGAGGCCGAAAACGTCGACATTGCCTTCCTTGACAGTCCGCTTCTCGGCGTTCGGGCCGAAGAATTTCGGCATGTCGAGGCCCGCGGTGAAGTCCCTGCCTTCCGCGCAAATCACGCCGACCCAGTAGCCGTCGTTGTCGTGCAACTCGGTCAACGCGTCCGACAGCAGATCCATCATCTGGGGGGAGAAGGAGTTCTTCTTCGCGGGATTGTCGATGATGATCTTCAGGATGTGATCATGCGCCTCGGTGCGGATCGTGCCTTCGGTGGTCATGCGAGCGTCTCCTGTCTACCTGTCGTTCTTGATGGCGAGTGCGGTTCGAATGGCTGCTGCCCGCTCCGGCGGGAACGCCGCTGCGCCCTCCTGGAGAATGTCGAGGAAGGACAACACGCCGCCGCGAGAGCCCCAATTGCCCTCTTCGATGATACGGAAATTGACCCACCAGCTCGGAGAGGGCTCCTTCATCTCGCAAGCATCGGCGAGCGCCCTCAGCACATTGCGAATGACGGCGGCTCGATCCTCGCGGGTCCAGCAGCAGTCCATCACGACGACGTCCACCACCATGACGTCGCTCGGCTGGTCCGAGAGCAGCTCTCCGCCGTGCGCGATCATGTCGAGCGGGCGCTCGAGGAAATGCACCTGGTAACCTCGCCGTGCCTGGGTAACGAGCCGGCCGACCTCAGGCACCAGCACGGCATCCGTCAGCGTCTTGGCAAGCACCCGGCGCTGCTGACCGGTCAATCGGCCTTGCGGGGTCATCACGTGGATAAAGGTCATCTCGAGCTCTCCGGGGCTGACTATGTCACGTGACATACACCCACACGGCGCTGGCTATGTCAACTGTCATATTGTAGCGTCGGACGACGAGGTGCCCGATGACGTCCGATACGAGAGCGAAAATGGTGGCCGGGGCCGCCGATCTGATGAGCCGCCGCGGCGTGAATGCGACGAGCGTACGGGAGGTCGTGCGCCACACCGGCACGCCGCGCGGATCGATCAGCCATCATTTTCCCGGGGGCAAACGGCAGCTCATCGAAGATGCCATTGTCTTTGCGGGCACCCACGTCAGCGGTCCCTTGCGACATCTCACCAGCGAACGGGGGGCCATGGCCGGCCTGCGCGCCTTCATCACGTTTTGGAAGAGGACGCTGGAGCAGACGAATTATCAGGCCGGATGTCCGATCCTGGCAGTTGCCGTCGAGGAATATGTCAGCGATCCCTCCGATCAGGAAACCGCCGGCGGACAGGCGGTCCAGCGCCATCTGCTTGATCTCGCTCAGGGCATCTTTGCGGATTGGCAGCAGATCCTGTCCAATGCGCTGAAGCAGGAAGGCCTCACCGCGTCGCGCGCGCGGCGGCTTGCCACGCTGATCGTCGCATCGGTCGAAGGTACGGTCGCCATGTGCAGGGCTGCGCGTAGCGCCCACCCCCTGGAGGAGGTCAGCCACGAGCTCGAGCTCCTGCTAAAGAGCGCAATCGACAAGCCATAGCGTAGCGAGAGCCGCACAGGTCAACGTCAGGCTCCCTCGTCAAGCGCCACCAGTTCGCGCTTTCTGCGCAGCGCCGGCAACAGCGGTCCGATCAGCAGCACCAGAGCAAGCGCGAGGCACACCGCCGAGATCGGCCGCGTCACGAAGGTGCCGAGATCGCCCTGCGAGAGGATCAGCGACTTGCGCAGATTGTTCTCCAGCATCGGTCCCAGCACGAAGGCCAGCACCAGCGGTGCCGGCTCGTAGCCGAGTTTGCGCATGAAATAGCCGATGATTCCGAACGCGATCATGACGTAGACGTCGAACACGTTATTGCCGCTGCAATAGACGCCGATGATGGTGAAGAGGATGATGAGGGGGAACAGAATGTTGTAGGGCAGCTTCAGGAGCTGCACCCACATGCCGATCATCGGCAAATTGAGCACCAGCAGCATGAGGTTGCCGATATACATGCTGGCGACGATGCCCCAGAACAGTCCGGGGTTCTGCGTGATCATCAGCGGTCCCGGTTGCAGGCCGTGAATCACGAAGGCGCCAAGCAACAGCGCCATCACGACATTCGGTGGAATCCCAAGCGTCATCAGCGGAATGAAGGCGCCACCGGCGGCGGCATTATTGGCGGATTCCGGCCCCGCGACGCCCTCGATCGCGCCGTGGCCGAAGCGCTCGGGAGTCCTGGAGAGCCGCCTCTCCAGGGCATAGGAAGCAAAGGAGGCTACTACCGCGCCGCCGCCCGGCAGGATGCCGAGGAAAAAGCCGAGAATGGTGCCGCGGCCGACCGGGCCGGCGCTCGCCTTCCAATCCTCCTTGTTCGGGAAGAGCCGGGTGATCTTGGCATTGATAACGTCGCGCCGGATCAACTGCTCGGTGTTGAGCAGTACCTCGGCGACGCCAAACAGGCCCATCACGACAGGCACGAGCCCGATGCCGTCCATCAGTTCCATGCGGCCGAACGTCAGGCGCGGCTGCGCGGTAATGCTGTCGAGCCCGATCAAGCCGAGCACGACGCCGATACAGGCCATCAACAAGGCCTTCGCCATCGAGCCCTGGGTGAGGAAGGTCAGCACCACGAGCCCGAGCGCCATCAGGCTGAAATACTCGGCGGGACCAAAAACGATGGCGACGCTGGCGAGCTTCGGCGCGACCAGCATCAAGGCGACCAGCGAAAAGGTGCCGGCGATGAAGGAGCCGAAGGCGGCGATGCCGAGCGCGGGACCCGCGCGGCCCTGCTTCGCCATCTGGTGGCCGTCGATGCAAGTGACGACGGATGCCGCCTCGCCGGGGATATTGACCAGGATCGAGGTGGTGGAGCCACCATACATCGAGCCGTAATAGATGCCGGCCATCATGATGATGCCGGATTCCGGCGTGCCCGAGAGCGTCACGGGCAGCAGCAACGACATCGCCGAGATCGGCCCGATGCCCGGCAACACGCCGACCAGCGTGCCGATGAAGACGCCGATGAAACAGTAAAGCAGGTTGATCGGCGCCAGTGCGACCCCGAACCCATGCGCGACATTGACGAGAGTATCCATGGCGAGCGCTCAGCCGATTTCGAACATGCCGGATGGCAGTTGGATGCCAAGCCCATGCTTGAGCAGCCACCACATGCCGACTGGGACCAGGACGGAGATCGGCACCGCGAGGACCCAGCGTACCGGATCGATCAGACGCATCAGCAGCAGCAGCATCAGCGGGATCGAGGACAGCAGGAAGCCGAAAGGATCGAGCGCGAAGGCGAACATGATGAGACACGCGATGACGACGACAGGCTTGGCCCAGTGCACATCTTTCCAGCGCGCGCCGAACGTCGGTCCGCCGTCGGCCAGCGCGGCAACGATGATCGTTGCAGCGAACGCGCACATCAGGATGCCGGCGTAGAACAGCACGAAACCCGAGCCGGGATCGTGGATCGTGCCGAGCTTGAGGTGCAGCCCCGACCGTATCACGAAGAGGCCGAGCCCGAGACCGATCAGCCCGCCCCAGAGTTCGGTGTTGTTGGGATGGAACTTGACGTTGCTGTTGTCACTCATGGCTCAGTTCTTCTTGCCGAGCCCGAGTGCATCGATCACCTTGCGTTCGGAGTCCGTGACCTCGACGACGAACTTCTTGTAGTCCTCGCTGTTCTTGTAGTTCGGCACCATGTCGTATTTGGACAGCGTCGCGACCACGGCCGGATCATCCAGCGCCTTCTTGAAGGCGTCGTGCAGCTTGGCGACGATCTTGGGATCCATTCCCTTCGGGCCGGCTATGCCGAACGGCGAGTCGTAGACCACGGGATAGCCGAGCTCCTTTAGCGTCGGCGCGTCGGGAAAGTTCGGCGAGCGGCTCGCGGTCCACACCATCAGCAGGCGCAGCTTGCCGGCATCGACCAGCGGACGCCAGCCGGTGGCGTCGGCCTGCAGAATGGTGTGCTGGCCGAGCACCGCGGCATTCGTCTCCGCGCCGCCCTTGAACGGAACAGCCGTGAGCTTGATGCCCGCGAGCATGGCGATCTGTTCCATCCCGACATGCGGCGAAGTCCCGACGCCAGGCGTCGCATAGGTGACCTTGCCCGGATTGGCCTTGGCGTAGTCAACCACGTCCTGCCATGTCTTGAACGGACCTTCCGCACTGGTCGTCACGCCGAAGGTGTAGCCCGAGAGGTGGATGATATAGGTGAAATCCTTCGACGGATCCCACGGGACCTCCTGCATCAGCGGCAGGCGGAACACTCCCATCGGGAGCTGCGCGATGATGTAGCCGTCGGGCTTCGCGGATGCAGCCATGGTAGCCGGGCCGACCGTGCCACTGCCCCCGGCCTTGTTGTCGATCGCAATCGGCTGTCTCAGTACCTTGGAGGCCTTCTCGGCGATCGCGCGCATGGTGAGGTCGGTCGATCCGCCGGCCGGCCAGGGAATGATCAGCGTGATCGGCTTGGTCGGGTATTCCTGTGCGCCGGCGTAGACGGGCACGAGCATGGCGAGCGCCGCGATCGCAATCATCAAACTGCTGCGTTGAAACATAAGATCCTCTCTCCAGTGGTTCGCTCGGGGCCAAGCTCGTGTCTTCATGTGTCCTGCCGGCGGCTCGTCATCGGCACCGTGAATTACCGCCCCCTGGCGAACCACGACTGCCGATGGCTTCTCCCGCCTCAATCAATTCGCAGTGCGATGGAGTTGATGACGTCCCGCCATTTTGGAATTTCCTGCGCCATGAACGTCCCCAGATAGGCGGGACTGCTCGACGGCGCCGGGATGATTCCCTGCGCATCGAGGATCGGTTTGATCGAGTTGTCGTTCATGGCGGCGACGAAAGCCGCATTGAGCTTCTCGATGATCGGCTCAGGTACGCCCTTTGGGGCGACGACGCCGAAGAACACGCTGACATCGAAACCCTTCAGGCCCTGCTCGTCGAAGGTCGGCACATCGGGCAGAACCGGCGTCCGCTCGATCGTCGTCACGCCGAGCGCGCGAAGGAGTCCGGCCTTGATGTGAGGGGCGGAGACGAAGATGTCGGCAAAGCTCATCTGAACCTGGCCGCCGATGAGATCGTTGATCGCGGGTGCGCCGCCGCGGTAAGGCACATGCAGGATGTCGGTGCCGGCGATGGCATTGAACATGACGCCAGCGAGATGCGTCGATGCGCCGTTGCCGGACGAGGAAAAGCTCAATTTTCCCGGATTGGCTTTCGCATACGCGATCAGCTCCTGCACATTCTGCGCCGGCACGGAGGGATGCACCGAGAGAACGTTCGGCATCTTGCCGATCATGATGATCGGATCAAAGCTCTTGATTGGATCGTAGCTGAGCTTTGCGTAGAGGCCTACGTTGATGGCAAGCGGTCCAGATGTACCAAACAAGAGGGTGTAGCCATCGGCCGGTGCGTTAGCGACGAAGTCTGCTCCGACGTTGGCGCCGGCGCCGGCGCGGTTTTCGACAATGACGGGCTGGCCGAGCTTGGCTCGGACCCCCTCAGCCAGAGATCTCGCCAATGCGTCCGTCGGTCCACCTGCGGCAAAAGGCACCACGAATTTGATCGGTCGCTCGGGAAATTCCGCCCTCGCCATCGCAGGCATGGATAACGCAACGGCTGACACGAGAAGTAATTTGCGGCAAAGACTGATCAATCCCATAGGCTTCTCCCCTCCCTCGAGGCAAGGCTGGCGCCATGCCGTTTCCAACTCCTCGCCGGTTGGGTGTGTGACCACGACATCATCGCGCCCCCACGTCCGACTGTTGTTCTTGGAAGATTGTCAGTTCGATCAGATCACGCGTACGTCACCGTCACGCTGCCGAAAGGTCCGAAATCCGCGACGAACGTCTCTCCGGCCTTCGGTCTCAACATTCCCGTCACGGTGCCGGTGCTGATCATCTGCCCCGCCTTCAGGCCGATGCCGGTCCGCGAGAGTTCGTTGGCGAGCCATGTCACCGGCACGATCGGATGGTCCAGCGCGATCGCCGCACTGCCTTTCCGCCTCAGCGTCCCGTTGCAGGTCAGCACGACCTCCTGGCCGGCAATGTCGCGCTGCCGCCAATTCTCGATCGGCGGACCGTATGCAATCGTCCCGCTGCCGGCTCCGTCCGCAAGGATAGCGGGCAACGGAGGAAACGCGGCGTCGTGGACGAAACGACACTCGGCCAGCTCCACGCCCGGATGCAGCGAAACGACGGCCTGCTTGACTTCTTCGATGCTGTAGGGAGCTTCACGCGGCGGAAGATCGGCGCCGAGCAGCGCCTGGTACTCGACTTCGGGAATCGGACTGCACTGACGTGCATACTCGACCGTAACTGGCGACGCCTTGATGAGCGGCGCGTAGACCCGGCCATAGATCGGCGAATCCGTACGCAACTCGCGCTGCAGCACTTCCTTCATCGCTGCGATCTTCCAGCCCGCGACGGTCCAGCCGAGCTCCTCCTCGACCATGCGCGCGACGCGATAGGCGGTCGGCTTGTCCGGCGGCACGAGGCGCTGGTCGAGGCCGCTCTGCTGGCGTCCTTCGCGGCGCAGGGTAGCAAGCAGGCGAGCGAGTTCGCGCTGGGCCGACTGATCCATCGCGATTACCTCACCAGCAGCGCGGCCGCGCGCGACAACGGCACTGGCGCCTCATCCAGCAGCAGGTCGATGGCCTCGTCCTCCCAGCGCTGGCTCTCCAGGTTCAGCGTGTTCGGCGCTTGCAAGCGGTGCTCCAGCACGAAGCGCGCGAGCAGCAGGCGGCGGGCGTCGCCGCCGGATGCACCCAGACGCAAGCCCTCCTGAATGAACAGCGCGGCGGTGACAGCGTGATAGAGCTTGCCCGCCGCGGCCCGGCAGAAGCGCTCATTCTCCTTGCGGGACGCGACCTCTTCCGCAAAGCGCAGCGCGCCATTGACTGCGCCATCGAGCCGCGTGCGAAACTGTCCGGGAATGCCCTGTGTATCCGCGAGCCGGGTGAGGAGATCGTCGCGCAGGGCGGCGTGCGCGCCGACCTTTCCAACGGCGCGCTGCACGGCATCCAGCGCGTTGATGTTGCTGGTGCCCTCCCAGATCAGGCCGAGATGGGCATCGCGCACCAGCCGCGCGTTCGGCCAGTCCTCGATGTAGCCGTTGCCGCCGCGCGCCTCCATCGCACCGGTCGCCACCGTGACATTGTCGCGGCAGGCTCGGTATTTGACGATCGGCGTCAGCAGCCGCAGCACCTTCTCCGGTGCGGTTGCCGAATAGAGAAGCGCGGACAGCGCCTGCTCGGTCGGCACCATCAGCTTGACGAGCTGCCGGCGCATCAGGGGATGATCGACCACTGCGCGGCCGAAGGCGTTGCGGTGACGGGAGGCCTGCAGCGCCTCGTTGAGGCAGCGGCGCATCATGCCGGCGGCGCGCGCCAGATGCGAGACACGGCTGGAATTCACCATCACCAGCATATGCTTCAAGCCCTGATCGAGCTCACCGAGCTGATAGGCGACGGCACCATCGAACACGATCTCGCCGCTGGCCATGGTGCGGCTGCCGAGCTTGTCCTTGAGCCTCACGATGCGATAGGCGTTGCGGCTGCCGTCCGGCAGCGTCTTCGGCATCAGGAACAGGCCAAGGCCGCGCCCGCCGCCGACTGCGCCCTCCGGCCGTGCCAGCAACACGGCAAGCTCCGCATCGGCGTTGGAGCAGAACCATTTTTCACCATAGAGCCTCCAATGCGCGCCATCGCGCACGGCGGTCAGTTCGGCCGCACCGACATCGGAGCCGCCCGCCTTCTCGGTCATGAACTGCGCGCATTTGAACAGCGTGGCCGGATCCTGGCTCCACATGCGTTGCAGATAGCGCTTATGAAGCTCGTCGCTGCCGAAACGTCGCACCAGCTCGGACGAGCTGTCGGTCAGATTCACCGGGCACAGCAGGCCGAACTCGGCTTGCGAAAACAGGTAGTGAAAAACGTATTTTGCGATCGGCGGCATCACCGAGGGCCAGCCCAGCACGCCACCTCGATTGCACATCGCGTGCATACCGAATTGTCCGAATGCGATCCGCTCCATCTCCCGGTAAGCCGGGTGGTATTCGACCCACTCCTCATCGCGGCCATAGCCATCGCGCGGATGCAGCACCGGCTGATGGCGCTCGGCCTGATCGGACAGATCGTAGAGCTTACTTCCGGCAAGCGCGCCGAGCTCGGCGAGATGCGGCTCGAGATGCGCCAACAGTGGCGCTTCCATGTACAGGGGAAGCAGATCCCGAATGCTCCGGTCGATCGCAAAGTAGTTCAGCCCACGGCAGGTGGGCGCTAACACCATCGAGCGTCGGGACGACGCTTCGCGACGGGCCAAACCGGCATGAACGGTCATGAGCTTCCTCTCCGGACGGACGTATCTTGGGCGGGGCGGACCCCGGGCCAGTGTTCGGGTATGACTTGACAGCGCTCCACGCAAACGACTTCTTGGGCGGGCGCCTTGAGCGAAACTCAAGGCCCGGTCATCCCGCGGGGCGCACTATCATGGCTTCACGACGACTTCCTCCACTCCATGCCGTGCGGGCATTCGAAGCGGCCGCACGACACCTGTCGATCACGCGAGCCGCCGACGAGTTGAACGTGACGGTCGGCGCAGTCAGCAGGCACGTCCGCGCACTCGAGGTGCGCATGGGCACCGCGCTGTTCCTGCGGGGGTCGCGCGGCCTCGTCCTGACCTCGGCCGGCAAGGCGTTCGCCGATTCCACCCGCGAGGCCCTCGATCGCATTGCGGATGCCGCTGAAGGCCTGCACCTGCGGCAGTTCAGACGGCTATCCGTCGGCGTCTACGGATTCTTCCTGTCGCGTTTTCTCCTGCCGATATGGCCGGGGCTCAAGGCGGCACATCCCGAGTTGGAGATCGATCTGCACACCAGCGCCAACCCGGTTGATCTTCTTGCCAGCCGCTACGATGCCGTCATTGCCGTCTCGGACGGAGAGCCGAGAGCCGGCCTCGTCACCCGGCCTCTGCTGCCGATCGCCACCGTGCCGGTCTGCTCGCCAGCTCTGTTGAAGGATGGCGTGCTGGATTTCGCGTCAGTTCCGCTGCTGCACAACAGGCCGCGGCCAGACGATTGGCGACGCTGGCTCGACCACGCGCAGCTCACCAAGGTGCCGATCCGCGGCGGAAGCAGCTTTGAAAATCTGGGGCTCGCGATCGAGGCCGCTGCGGCCGGGCTCGGCGCCGCCATCGCCATCGAGAGCCTGCTCGCTCCGGATCTTGCACAACTCAATCTCGTCAGAGCGCATCCCGTGGTCCGGCCGACGCGGCGCCATTTCGTGCTCGAATATGAGCAACGCATGGCGGACGATCCGGCGGTCGCGGCCTTTGCCACGTGGCTCTGCAACGCCTGCAAGCAACAGGGCGCCAACAAGGCGGCGGCCAGGACATCCTCGCGAAAGCGTGCAAACGATTGAGTTGAGTTTCACTCAAGGGACACCGCGAAAACCTCGTTTGCCAGCCTGAACCGGCTCTGACACAGACCCTCCACAGCAATGATGGGGGAACGCCGGATGAGGCTGTATTCGGGATGCTCGTCGCGCGCGCTTGCTCCGATTGCCCGGCCGCAAGGGACAGCGGCCGACCTTCATGCAGATCGGCGTTTACGAGGCGGTGCGTCACTATCTACAGGCCGTGGAGGCGACCGGTCGGACGACGCAAATCAAGACGTCGGAAAATGCGCGCAACGCGGATCGAGAGCGCCTTCACGCATGGCGCCACGATCCGCAAGGACGGCCGCGTCGTTCGCGACATGTACCTGGCGGAGGTGAAAGCCCCCAAGGACTCTAAGGGCGAGTGGGACCTTTATAAGATCCTCCGCACGATCCCGGCCCAGGACGTCACCATTCCGCTGGCCGAGAGCAGCTGCCCGCTCGTGAAGCGCTGACCCGATATCCGACTTCAACATCCGAGGACGACAATGACGACACCCGAGAACGAGTGGCAGTACCCCTACGGCACCAAGCAGCGCTACCACCTCCAGCACGTACATCTGTTCGCATCCAACGTCGATGCGACAATCGCCTTCTACAAAAAGTGGTTCGATGCCGAGGTGAAGTGGGATGGCGACGTTGCCGGTGCCCGCAACGTCTTCATCAAGGTCGGCATCGGCGCCCTGCATCTCTATGACCAGTTGCCACGCGGCGAGGGCAAGAATGCCGTCCATCATCTCGGCATGCAGGTCGTCGGCATCGACGAGCTTTACGAACGCATGACCGCTGCGGGCCTTCATGTTCCCAATCCGATTCGTCGCCTCGGCGGAGGCGGCGGCTATTTCATGCTCGGCGCACCCGACGGGGTCGTGATCGAGATCTTCGAGCCCGGCAAGCTCCGCGAGACCGTGGTGCGTGACTATTATGGCTTCGGGGGATGAGGCCCGTGGACACCGCTCCTCCGCTCGATACCGTCGCCGACCATGCTGCGGAAACTCCAGCCACTGCCCTGACATTTCGTGGACGTGACGGCTGACGGTCTTTTCGCCCACACCCGGTAGGTCGGCGACAACTTCAATTCCGTGCTCGCGCAGATGAGCAGCCAGCCCGGACCGGCGCGCACGCAGAAGCACGCATGCCTTCCCACGAGGTCCTGCTAAATCACAAGGCAAAATCCCGAAAACAGCAGCAAGCCAAGGATGATACGTTTGAAGGCTGCTTCGTTGATCCGACCGAACAGGACGATACCTGCAGCCGTTCCCGCAGCTAAGGCGGGCAGAGAAATGCCAAAGTCGATCAAGACTTTTAAGGAAAGGCTGTGGTGCGAAAGCATGAGAGCGAGGGCAAAAAGTTGCATGACCCCGATGTAGGGTTGAACCAGGCCGCGCTGCTGCGTTTTCGGAAGACCATGGATATCGCACCAGATCGCAGGAAGTGCGCCAGGCATCGCTGTCAACCCGCCGACCAGGCCGCCGCCAAACCCCACCAGCGCGTTCCTGCTCTGGCTCTCCATCTGACGCAAGTAGGCAGCCGTCGGCCGCACCAGGGCGTATGCCGCGTAAAGCGACACGAGCGCTCCAAATCCCAATCTGAAAATACCTGTATCCACGTTCTGCAGGAGATAGATCGCAATCGGAACGCCTAATAGTCCACCAGCGATGAAAACCAGGCTGGTTCTCCATTGCATGCTCTTGCGGAGAGCATACAGATTGGCGGCTTGCACGGTGATGCTGCAGGCCATCATCAACGGCACAGCTTCGATAGGCGGAAACACGTGTAGCAGGATGGCGCCAGCGACCGCCGAGAACGCAAACCCGGAAAGGCCAGACACGAACGCGCCTGCAAACACCGCCCCGCTTAGCACAAGATAAACCGCTATGTCGGACATGACACCGCTTCCTAAAGATGCTGGTCGTCGTGGATGGCGGGACAGCGTCGGGTCGTTCGAGCTCACTCAAACGACAAACAACCAATCCATCTAGTCGCCTTGGATCGCTGCCGTTGCCGGCTCGATCGGTCGAATACTCGGCGCCTGATGCAGCGTGCGTTCTCCGACGACGTGCAAAATGCCGAAGCCAACCAGGACAGCCATTGTCCACGCCTTGAGAGGTGGCGCTGCTCGCCGGGCGCGGGGGTTATCGGCAACTCCCCTGTTCAGATTACGCATTGTGCGCGTCCGAAAATTCAACGAAGCACAGTCCTTCGCAAGCAAATGCCGGTACTCTCCGATTACGCGTTTCGCTCCAAGGCGCCGCGATACGTGAAGGGAGACGAGAATATCTTTGAGGACGCTTCGCACCCTGCTGTCGAAAATAGATACTGAGGGAGCTAAATCGCGCGATTGATGACACATCGTCTGCTTCTCATATTCGAGCGTCATGCTTTAAACTCGAAATTGATTATCGCTGCTGGGCGAAATAGCACCGTACCCAGCGACGGCGGCAATGACATCCACATGGATATCACTGGGGCAATCCGCGAGCGATACGGCAGATGTCGTATTTCGTACCCGGCTGGAAGGGAAAGCCGAAAGACCTTTGTCGCCACAGGTAGTGGCGCGGTGGGCGTCCGCGCGGAGATGCAACCTCAACCGTGGCCGGTTGATCGCCAATTTTGGTAGCAAGCTACGCGTGCTTTTAGCAGCCGCTATTGATTGATTGCTTGCGATCTACATAGGCGGCAACAATCGCTTCATTCAATTGCTCGCCGGCGATCGGCTTGTGGAGAATACGATGACCGCTGGCGCTGGCTTCCTTGATGCGCGCCGGCGAGGTATCGCCGGTCACGATGATGGCAGGCAGGGAGCGGCCGATATATGCGCAAAGAGCCTCGATTGCGTCCTGGCCAGTAGCACCACCTCCGAGGCGGTAGTCGGTGACGATCAGATCGACTGGCGCATCGCCGGTCGCCATTGCCTCCGCGTGAATTTGTTGCACCTCGGCTGCAGACCGGCCGGCATAGACCCGATGGCCCTGCAGCGTGAGCAGCCGCACCATGACGTCGAGAACATCCCCCTCGTCTTCCACGACCATGATGCTGATGGCGATATCTGCAGGTGGCGCGCTGTGATCGGGCAAGGGAGGCGCCACTGCACTGGCTTGCGGAACCGTAACGGAAAACATCGAACCGCGATCGACGACGGAAACCAGCTTCAGCGGATGTTGCAGCAGTGCGGCGGTGCGGCGAACGATGGCGAGGCCAAGGCCAAGGCCTTGGGTGCGATCCCTCGCCGGGTTCTGCAACTGCACGAACTCCTCGAAGATCATCGCTTGCTGATCTGCGGGAATGCCGGGGCCGGTATCCCATATCTGGATTTCCACCGAGGCACCGCGCCTGCGGCAACCGAGCAGAACGCCACCGGACCTCGTGTATCGAAAGGCGTTCGACAGCAGATTGCCCAGGACCCGTTTCAGCATCATGGGATCGCTGTCCACATGGAGACGGCTTTCAACGACACGCCAATCCAGGCCGCGATCCTTCGCTTCGGGAGCGAATTCATTGCTGAGCTGGTTGAAAAGCTGGGACAGATTCACCGTCTCCCGCGCAACAGTGACGACGCCGGCATCAAGACGGGAGATGTCGAGCAGTCCGTTCAGAAGGGCGCTGAGATTTCCGACGATGGATTTTGCCTTGCCTGCCAGATCGCGTGCATCGCCGGACTGGACAACGCCGCGGTGGCCCAGCGCCGCCAGCGTGGCAATCAGAAGACTCAAGGCATGGATCGGCTGGCGCAGGTCATGACTGGCGGCCGCGAGGAAACGCGTTTTCGCGCGGTCCGCGGCTTGTGCGCGGTCGCGTTCTTCCTGGAGGTGGCTAACGAGCTCGACATTTTCCAAACGCAACCTGATGCTCTCATGCAGCATGCGGTACGTCGTACGGCAGTAATAGAGATTGATGGTCAAAAGCCCGGCGAGCAGGGCGAGATATGCGCCGGAAATATCGCCTCCATTGGTGATCGAGCGTACCGTGAATGGCAGCATCGTTGCGACGATCGAGCCGACCAAGGCAGGCGGAAAGGCCGAGAGCGACGGAACCGTGCCGCAGATCAGACCGGTCAAGACAACAGCAGTGAATGAAAAAAGAATGGGCTCCTCGGGACGGAAGCCAACCCAACCGAGCATTCCCCACAGCAGGCCCGACACGCAGGAAAACGCAGCCGCAAGCCAAGCCCATCGCAACACTGAGGTCGGCTCTCTAACCCGTTTGAAGAACCGGCGCGCCGCCAGGACGCGTATGGCGGTGAGCAGATACACCGCGCCGAGCCATCCGATCAACCAGCTCGCCGGCACCGCGCTCCTTAGCACGGACGCTGCCGCTAGGGAGATGACGACGTTGGAAGCCACCACTCCATAGGAATTGCGATACAGGAGTTCAACGAGCGCCTCGCGTATCTTGTCCTCTTGCATCGAGACCTCTCCGCGCGCCGGCAGGTGCGGCGGCTTCGGTTGCGAGTTGCCGTTGCGCTACCCCGCTGGAAGGCCGAGACGAACCGCGTAGGCGGTCAACTCAGCGCCATTGTGCAGGTCAAGCTTCCGCATGAGATTTTCGCGATGTTTCCGGGCGGTGAGCGGGCTGATGCCGAGACGGCTGGCGATATCGCGGTTGGTGGCGCCGTGAGGAATCATCGCCAGGATTTGCCGCTCACGCCTTGTCAGCGCAACCGGAGATACGATCGCGGCGATCGGCTCCGGGATTACGTTCGGGCCGTGGTCCACTGCGAAGCGAACCTCCTCCGCAACATAGAGGTTGCCTTTTCTGATGGCATCGATCGCAGCAACGAGTTCGGACGGATCGCCGCTCTTGGTCAAATAGCCGCTCGCGCCCGCGGAAAAAGCTGCTCGAACGGAACGCGGCTCGACATTGGCGGTGAGGACGAGAACCCGCAGCTCCGGCCAAACGGTTCTCAGGTGAGCTATGAATTGAAAGCCGCTCACACCCGGCATGCCGAGATCAAGGATGAGAAGATCGGCGGAGCTTTCGTTCAGAAGCCGATGAACAGCCTCTGCGTCCGCCGCCTCTCCGCTGACAATAAGATCATCGACGGTCGACAGGAGCTGCTTCAGACCTTCCCGCATGATCGCGTGATCGTCAGCAATGATCGTCCGCACCGGTCCGCACCTGTGTTGCCTGTCAGCAACGGTATTAGGGTATCAATCAACTTCAATCAAGGATTGGCATTCCACCAATCCACTTGCCGGACGTGGTCACCTAGGCAATTTTCGGTGGCCCTGCTCCATAGCCGTGTCGCGCCGCTGGCGGCAAGTGGACGTTGATCCTGGTCGATTCTCCGTCGAATTTGAATCTTCTGGTGGCCGACGCCCGCGTTCCGGCTTTTCAAGAGCGGGCATTCTACTACTTATGGTTGTGCTTACTATGCGAGGGTGGTTGCCGAGTTCTGCGTGGTCGGAGCATCCGCGCGGGTGAACCCTGGCTTCGAGTTGGCACCCCATCTCTTGAAGCTACCCTTCGAGCGGCTCCGCGGCTTAGAGCCTTTTCCGTTCCGATTGATCGAATCCTCGGGTACCCTATTCTAGCCGCGTCGGCGGAACTGCTGAAGTTGATAGATGGCTGCATGGAGAGCGGAGATGGGCCGGCTCGATAAGCAGATGGATCCTTTCCATCCTGCCGCCCATCTGACGACGGCGGATCGCCTTCCCGAGAATCCAGAGCTTGAGCAAGTCGACACGACGTCGTTCGTCGATCCGGCCCGCGAGGAAGCCACCTCGTCGCCTGCGCATTTTGGGTCGGGCCAGGCGGCGACCGGCGTAACGGGCTCTACCGATTGGATCGACCGAGGACGCCGCATCTGGCGGCGCCATCTCCAGCGCGATCAACTCCCCCGGACGACTGGAGGGTCGATGGGAAACTTCGAGCGTTGGCTGATCGCACTGCTGAGCGTCGGCTTCATCGTGAGCTGCGTTTGCGCGATCATCGTCTTCATGCAGGTCAACGCGCGCAAATTGGAGATCGCAACACTGCAACGTGACATCATCGCGCTCAAGCTACGCGTAGCCAGGCTCGATCAGATCGCAAGCACCAATGAGATACGTGAAAAGGCAAGCAGCGGAACACCCAAGCCGCTGTCGGAGACCCAACCTGACCAGGCTCCGCTCATCCTGTCACG
Organism: Bradyrhizobium sp. WSM2793; assembly: GCF_000379585.1. Taxonomy (NCBI): domain Bacteria; kingdom Pseudomonadati; phylum Pseudomonadota; class Alphaproteobacteria; order Hyphomicrobiales; family Nitrobacteraceae; genus Bradyrhizobium; species Bradyrhizobium sp. WSM2793. Next base: position 93,872 of record NZ_KB902778.1, read on the forward strand.
TGAAGAGATTCAGCTTATCCGAGACTATATCAAGCCCGCACCAGTTGCTGGCCCAGCGACTGAGACGATAAAGGTCGGCGAACCCGTCGTGGGAGAAACCGTTCCCTTTCCCTCTCCGATCACGGAGAAGGTGCGGAAACTGCTCGGCGCGCGATTTACCGTTCGCAATGGCGTTGTTGTCATCATCCGGAGCGGCAGCCGTCACGCTGATGCTGTGATTGGGCCAAATTGACGAGAACTGGCCGCGATCGCAGTAGCCGATCGACCACCTAAGGCTGGTTGTTTGGTGGTCTTTCAATGAACCGCCGGCTGCCATTGAGAAGCTCGAGGTTATTGGCGATGACCGGATTGCCTGGATCGAGCGAATAAGCCTTCTCGAACTTCCGTCGCGCCGCACTCAGATTGCCGCGCAGCATGTACGAATACCCCTGGTCATTCAGGATCTGAACGGTTTCGCCTCCCAGCCGGATCGCTTGGGCATAGGCCTGATCGGCCAGGTCGAAACGACGCAGCTTGTCGTAGCTCGCTGCGAGACCAATCCAGGCCGTGACGTCCTTGGGTGATTTCTCGACGGCGTCCTTGAAATAGCGCTGTGAGAGCCCGTAACTGCCGCGATTGTAATGCTCCAGGCCCAGCCGCACAGGCTCGTCCGACGGGTAGTACTTGACGTCCGTCGGCTCCTGCACCGGGTCCCCACCCGGTGGCTCGACCGGAGCCACGATGGCAGCCTCTCTCGTGGTATAGTCACATGCCGCAAGGCCTGGCGCCAGCCAGCAACAGGTCAGCAGTAGAATGGCACGTCGCATAATTTTGTCCCCCGCCCGGCCCAGCGGACGCACTGCACCGCACTCAACTGTCCCGTCGCTAAACTCATTTACCAGAAGCCGCTACCTGCCCGCTGCCCCGCCGACTGGCACCGATACTCCCGCCGATGCTCCCGCACCCAATCCAGTTATGTTGACATTCTGCGTGACCGGAGGCCGCTGGCCCATGAGTTTCGTCGGATCGCCCATGTCGGGAAGCTGATCCACCGGCTGTTGCTGGTTGCCGTAACGCGTCACGGCCGAGCCCACACGTCGAGCGTCGTAGGCGATCCGGCGATCACCGACGTATCGCGGCCATGGATGAATTGTATGGGTCACGGCGTTGACCTGCTTGGCATCGCCGGCGGTCATCGTGATGCTGTCGGAACGCTGAAAGTAGCGGTCCACCTCGTCATGACCGGCGACGCCGTAACATCCCCCGAGGAGGAAGGGCGCAAACAGAGCCAGATACCTGATCGTCATCTCGCGCGTCCTCTAGTTTAGAGTTTTGACGACCGTCTGATCGGCACTCGCGGCCGGGACGACGACGGGGGTCCGGACTTCAGGCGCGATGATATGGCCATACGGCCCCTTCACCTCGCCTCCGGAATTGACGTAGTCATTGTACCGCTTGCGGACTTCCATCTGACCATTGAGGAAGAAATCGACGTCGTTGGCCGGCAGGCGGGAGTCGAGTGGCGATGCCAGTTGCTGACCGGGTGCCGCCGGCGCGACCAGGCGCGGCGTCACGATGATCACCAGATCGGTTTCCTCCTGCTGATACGATTTGCTGCTGAACAGGCTTCCAATCACCGGCACCGAGCCGATCCAAGGCAACTGCGAGACGTCCTGGCGATTGCGGGTCTGCAACAGGCCGGCGATGGCAAAGCTCTGGCCATCGCGCAGCTCAACCGTGGTTCGCGCGTCGCGGCGGGTCAGCGCAGGAACGGTCGTCCCCTGGATCGTCACAGCGTTGGCGAAATCAAGTTCGCTGACCGACGGCTCGACGCGAAGATTGATCACACCGCGCGAGAGCACAGTGGGGACGAAGGCGAGCTCAACACCGAACTTCTTGTAGTCAATTGTGATGGTGGGAAAGCCGTTCTGCGTCTGGGTCGGTATCGGCACTGGAAACTCGCCGCCAGCGAGAAAGCGGGCAGCATCGCCGGACAGCGTGGTCAGATTTGGCTCCGCCAGCCGGCGAGCCAATCCTTTGGTTTCCAACGCCGAGATCAACAGGTCCACCGAGCCCCCGCTGCTGGTCCTGATAATGCTGGTCAACAAGCTTCCGAACGGCGCCGGCGCAATGCCCCCTGCAGTACCGGCGAGCGTCCCGAGAGTCCCGAGTATCGGAAGGCTGCCAGCAGGATTGGCACCAACAGGAGTGCTGCTGGCACTAAGGTTGCTGGTGCCGCCGGTGGTGGGTACCCTAGTGAGACTATTGACGCCACCGATGGGTGCCCGCCCGACGGCCGTGGTTGAACCAAGACCGGTATTGCCGACGTTGGTACCATTGGCATTCGCCGCGTACAGATTGACGCCCAGGTTGCGTCCAGCCTCCCGGCTCACCTCTAGAAAGCGCACCTCGAGCATCACCTGTTGCGGCGCCGCGACGCTCATCGCGTTAACGACGACGCCCCCTTTCGCGACCGTGCTTGTGGCGATCGCCATGGCCCGCTCGGCCGTAACTGCGTCGGCGGCGACCCCGCTGAGCACCACCTGGCCCTCGGAAGCCGACACGCGGATACCCTGCCCGCCGGTGCTGGTCCGGATGTTCTGCTGTAGGTTGCCGGTATCGATCACGACTTCGACGTCGAGGATCCCGATCTGCTTCATCGAGCTGTCGAACAGGATGACGTTGGTGGTGCCGGTCTGCTTGCCCTGCACGTAGATGAGATGATCGCTCAGCGACTTCACGTCGACGATGTCAGACGAGCCCGCCACGATCGTCGCAAAGGCCGTGTCGACCTTGAAGGTACGTGACTTGTTGACGACGAGCTTGACCCGCTGGACGTCATTCATCTCGCTGACGATGACGCCGCCGGAGGAGCCCCGCCGGTCTGCAGCCGCCGCGCGGTCAGCGAACCCAGAGGAGGCGAGCGCCGCGCCCAGACCCATCACGCCGAAGGCGAGAAGCCTCCCGGCCCCGTTACCCCAAATGCGATCGCCACTCATCCGAGTCCCCCCACTGCGATCCACGGAGATCCCCGCAAATCTACGTGCCCGACGTCCTCAACATTTCCCCTCTGCGCACCACGTCGCAGAGCTTACAATCTGTCCCACTACAATTCGTTACTTCGTGTTTCCAAGATCATCCTCCCTCATGCAGGCAGCTTGCAAGACGAGATACTTACCGCACCGCCGCAAGCAGAAAGAAAACCCTTCGATGTTGCCAGCGCGCATCATTCTCACTGGTTGTGGGGAACTATCCCGCAGCACAACCGCTCTTGGCGCGCGGTCCCGTCGTGGCTTTGCGATCGAAGGACAGTCGGTGGCACGCTTGGCGATTCGCCTGGCCGAGTAATTCCGCCCCCCGCGCGTTTGGTCCGCACGCCGCGTCCACAAAAGCCGTCGAGCGAAACATGTCAGTCGTGCTGCCATATTTGTGCTAGAAGGGAATTTGGTTGGAGGCGCTCGGCGCATTGAGCGCTGCGCCCCATATGGGCATCAGCATCGTGAAGTTTGCCTGGGAAGCTGTAACGCTCAAGCTGTTGCTGTTGGCCCCCACGGTCAGCGTTGGCGTCAGACCACCGAAAAACAGGAAGGGGGCCGCGTTCTGCTTGGCAGCGGTGGACAGGGGATCCCCGGTGCAGCCGGCCGGCGACTGCGGCGGGCTTTGAAGCAAGGCAGGCGTATAGCAGCTGATCATGACCGCACGGGCGCCAGCACTCGCAAGCGTCCGCAAGGATTGCATCGTGATGGCATAGCGCCCGAGATCGAAGATGGCGAACATCAATGTGAAAAGCGCCACGGACACCATGATAAATTCAAACGGCGCCATACCGCGATTGTCGAGCTTTCTCATCATTGCACCAAAGCGACAACCTGGGTGTATACGATTGTGGCCGGATCACAGCCTTGCGTGCTGAGGTAGCCGCCACCGCTCATGTCGAGCGTTTTCGCGATCACTTGCGAACAGGTCGTGTTCGTACTGGCAGTCGTACCGGCCCAGCTAACGTCGACGTTGGGGAAGTAGATAGCCCCGCCCAGGCTCACCAGACCGCCACCGTTTATGGTGACCTTGTTGCTGGTCTTGCTCGGAGCCTGATCATCAATCAGGACGCCATTGAGATCAGAGGAGAACGTGTTAGTGGCGGGTGCGGAGAGATCAACCGTACCCCCGTTGATGGTAAGCTGCGAGTCTCCGAGCAAGACGAGGGTTACGCCTGCGCCTTTCAGTTGCCCGCCGGTGACCTTTATGTTTGCCTTGTAGAAGAAATATGTTCCCGGGTCCAAAACGTACTTGTCGCCGTTCTGCACCGTGAAACTGCCGTAAGCTCCAGTCCCGGCGCTATTCGGCGCGCAATGCTTCCACCCATCCGCCTGAAGGGTGCATGGCATACTTGCATTGCCAGTCCTGCTATTGAACGATGCGGTGTTCAGTTTGCTGAGCGGATTGTTAGCGTACGTCATGAAATAGTTGTACGGTACACCAACATTGCTGCAGCTGCTTGAGGGGGTGCAGCCATTTACACCATAAACTGCCCATCCCGAGCCGGTGAACGTTGGAGTGCTGGCAAGTTGAACACTGGTATCCGACATCAGAGCGCAGCCAGTTCCGTTGTTGCTGAGGTTACCAGCAAGCTTGAGTGCGCCTAAGTCAGGTCCAAGCGCCAGGACGCAGGCCTTGGTCGGCTGCTGAACCACTGCAATGGCTTGGGCGGGGATGTCGACGGTGGTCAAACCCAGCACTGCCGCCAAGTACGCCGGTTGTTGCTGGCTGACCCTGGCGCGAACGGCGTTGCCCGTGCCCGCGACGGGCGTTGTGAACGTGCCCGCATTGTAGTTGCCGATATCGATCTGCACGGCACGCGATATTCTGCTCGGAAGACTAGGTGCACACGTGGTGCCAGGATAGGGCGTGCTGTCATTCGGGCTGGAGTTGCAAAACCCATTCTGCGCCGCGAATTCCTTGCCGCGATAATCCACCGTCTGGGTTTCGCAGGCCGCACCCGCCATCGTACATGAAAGCCGCAATGCGCCCGAATAGGCGGCCGAGTCGGCGGCGTTCTGCGCATGCTGGCGGGTGACGTACCACGATCCGGCCTCAGCCCCGAGTGCGACTACTCCGATCAGCGGCACGAGAGCGATGACCGTTGCGAACGCGACGGAGCCTCGTTGGGAACGGAGCAGGCTACGCATGGAAGCCCCTACTGGAAGCGTTCCGAGTAAGGCAGCGTGTAGGTACAAGTGGTGGGACACAGCACCCCTCTCCACACAATTGGAGCCAAAGTGATGGTTGTCGAGAATGTAATGTACTTGGGAGAAGCCAGATTGCCTGGCGAACAGGTGGCCCCTGCGTCTCCGCACAAGACCTGAAGGTTGCTGATCGCATGACCAGCGACTGTGGTCTGTAGCCCTGTCTTCCAGCTCACCGTGCCGTCAGGGGCGAGCGGATTAGCGTACTGCACATACTGCCCGAAGGAGCGCAATGCGCTCCATGCGGAGATAAACTGGAAGCCTGCAGCAGCCAGGTCGGCGAGCGGCATGAGCAGGAACGCCACCAAAACCGGGTAGACGATCAATGTCTCAAATGCGACGGCGCCGCGCTGATCCACGACGAACGACCTCTTGTGGCTCATGAGTTGACCTCGACCGATACTCACCTTCCGGTCGTCGACCGGAACAGAACTCACCAAACGTAAGGGATCACTCTCCAGCGCGATGCTTCGTAACCAGAATATTCCGGGCAGTTGCGACGTAGCAGGTCCTCTTCGTAATAAATCCGGCAAACCTGAACGCCGATATGCAAGACGAGCAAGACCGCTGTCAGCGGCGTCGGGCTTCTCAGCACCACACCCAACACGGCGATTTCTTCCGCAAGGTAGAGCGGGTGCTTGATCCATCGATACGGACCCGTTTGCACCACGTTGCGCGCCTGTGGCACCAGGCTGAACGACCTGCCAAGATGTCGGATGGTGACCAGCATCATGATCATGCCGATCAACACGCACACGGTGGACGCCAGGTTTGGCAACGCCTTGTCGGTTTCGCCGAAGAAGGCGATCGTCCAGGGCATATAGGTGCCGACGAACGCCGCTATCCTTGGGAGACGGCCGTTCGCTTGCGCCTTCGCCGGCGGCCGCGTGATGACCAACAGCGCCAGGAGCACGTAAAAGACAGCGAGGCAAACACTCGACAGGAGCGACGGCCAAGGATCATGAGCCGATGATCCGATCTTGATCGCCACGCCAAGCGCCAGCAACATGAACCACATGCCGCCGAACAGCTGCATGGTCCGGTCGTAAGAGGACGTTTTCGGAAGGGCGATCGTGCTCATGGCTACTTACCGAAGCTGGCGAACGAACGCACGAGGTGCAGAATGGGACTTCCACCCAAAATGACGAACATGGCTGGAAGCAGGAACAACACCATCGGAATGGTCAGCTTGGCGCCCAACTTGTGTGCTCTTTCTTCAAGCTTGGTAATACGTTCGCGCCGGAGGTCGACGGCAATACTCCGCAGAGCCTGCCCCACCGGCGTTCCGTATTGCAGGCTTTGGCCGACCATGATTCCGAATCGGCGAAGCCCATCCGATGTAGATCCCAGTTTCTCGAATGCGTCGCTGCGGCTTGGCAGGATCCGGAGATCATCAAGAAGGCCGCTCATGACCCGGGCTATAGCGGGATTGGTCTCTTGCATTTCTTGCGCGACGCGTGCCAGCCCGCTTTCCAGGCCCATTCCCGCTTCGCTGCACACAACCAGCAAATCGATCATGTCCGGCGTGCCCAGTCGAATGGCGGCATCAAACCGCCGCTTCAGTACCGCCAGTATCAATCGAGGCGCTAGAATCCCGATCGCCAAGCCGATAAGTGTGAAGACCATCACATCCAGCAGTGCCTTCCCGAAAAGCTGAGCGACACACCCGGCGATGATCGGGGATAGCGCCATGCTGACGGCTTTGACACCGATCCAGGTCGGCAAGGCTCGATGATGATTGAAACCTGACGATTGAAGGATGGTTCGTAGCTGATCCAGATTTTCCTCAGCGTAGAAGCGACGATACCGCATGCCGAGTGACGAAAACCAACCGGTCAAATCCTGGAAGGGTGCAGACCGGCCAGCAACGCCCATCACGGCGTTTGATACCCGGGCATCCAATGTACGAATGTGTATTTCGCGGATAATCAACATGCAGGACGCGGTTGCAGCCACGACTGCGAGGGCCACCAGACTGAGACCAGAGGTCATAGTTCTGTTTCCCTTCTGACCATCCAACTTATCACCAGGGCTCCGACAAGCACCGAAAGGACTGCGTAAGCCAGCAGCTTGTTTCCAACCGGATCGGTGAACAACAGATCAACCGTTTGCGGATTGGCTGCGTACAGGACCCCGCCTGCAATCAAGGGCGAGACTGTCAGCGCTCGTGAGGAAAAGATCACCTCTCCTGCCAGCGCCTTGGCGCGAGCGGCCAGCGCAACACGTTGCCTGACAGTGTCTCCCAGGTTCTGCAACGTCTCGGCCAGGCTGCCACCGGACTTCAACTGCACGGCAAGTGTCACCGCAAAGATCGCATACTCCGCCACCTGCGTTCGCCGATAGACAGCTTGGATAGCTTCCTCGGGGGGTCTTCCCAAATTCACTTCGCTGCATACGATGGCAAACTGCCCGGCCGTTGGCTGCGGCATATCGCGCGCGAGGGCACGAAATGCCTCGTGCACAGGCAGACCCGAACGCACGGTACTCGTCACCAGCTGGATCGCATCAGGCAGCTGTCGAAAAAGCTGAAGAGCGAAGCGACGCTGCTGCCATCCGAATAGGCCTCGTATCACAATGAGGGCCGCGATTGCGGCGACAATGGACACGTAGACAATGGAATATCCCAGCTGGCTGTTCGCATAAAGGATCGCTGCTGCTCCGAATGCACCGGCAAGCAGCACATAGGCCGGATGCAACGTGTAAGGTATATCGGGATTGTAGTTGGACAGCCGATTGAGAAACTGATCCTGGGACCCGCTCTCCAAGCGCCGAATGGATGGCAGGTTAGCCGGATGCGACGTTGGCAGAGCAACCGCCAACCGGCGATTGATGCGTCTTTCCCGAGCGTCGAGCCACAACGAAATGGCTGCTGCGCACATCGCGAGCGCCAGAACAGTGACGATCACGGACTCCAGCGTCATATTTGCCTCATGGCCTCGGCCCACGCACCATCTAGCCCGAAATAGACAAGCCGGCTCTTGAACTTCGGAGTTGCAAGGTTGGACTTATAGCTGCCCGATATCCGCCCGTTCACATCCTCCTCCTGATACTCGAAGGCTGCGATGTCATTGGTGGTGATCACCTCCCCTTCAAGGCCGATCACCTCGCTGATCTGAACGATACGGCGCTGCCCGTCCCGCATGCGTTCGACCTGCACAATGAGATCCAGCGCAGCGACGATCTGACTTCGAATGGCGCGCGACGGTAGATTGACCTGTCCCATCTGCACCATGTTTTCGATGCGGGTCAGGGCATCCCGGGTACTATTCGCGTGTACCGTGGAGATCGAACCATCATGGCCGGTGTTCATCGCCTGCAGCATGTCGAATGCTTCGGAACTGCGCACCTCGCCAACCACGATCCGGTCGGGACGCATGCGCAGGGCATTCACCAGCAGATCGCGTTGTGTCACCTGCCCTGTGCCCTCGAGGCTGGGAGGCCGGGTCTCCAGGCTGATCACGTGCGGCTGCTGAAGCTGCAGCTCCGCCGCGTCCTCGATCGTGACGATACGTTCGGTGTGATCGATGAACTGGCTCATCGCGTTCAGGAGCGTCGTCTTGCCGGATCCGGTGCCGCCGGAGACCAGAACATTGAGCCGCGAGCGGGCCGCGATCTCCAGCAATTGTCCGATGGCCGGGGTCATCGAGCCGTTTTCAATCAATCCGGCGATGTCCAAACGACGGCTTGGAAATTTCCGGATGGAAATGCACGGACTATGGATCGCCAGCGGCGGGAGGATGATGTTGACCCGGCTGCCATCCAGCAGGCGACAATCCACCATCGGACTGGATTCGTCGACGCGCCGACCGACCTGCGCGGCAATCTTCTGAGCGACGGAGGCGATGTGATCATTGTCGCGGAAACGCACCGCAACTCGTTCCAGCCTGCCGCTTCGCTCCACGTAGATATTGCTTGGGCCGTTCACCATGATATCGCTGATCGACTGGTCCAGCAGCAGCGGACGGAGCGGCCCGTAGCCCGTCATGTCGTCGGCAATTTCGTCCGCGAGCTGCAGCTGCTCGCGGCCCGACAGCTCGAGCCGTTCCTGGTTGGCAATGTGATGGATGATCTCTTCAATCTGCCGCCGGAGAACCTCCCGCGAGACGGTTGCGGCCACCGCGGGTTCGATCTGCTCAATCACCCGTTCACGCAGCGAAGGTGGAATGATGGGTTGGTGGATCGCAGGTTCGTCACGCCTTGGCGCAGGTGACGGCACGTTCGGTGCGGCTGCAGTCGCGCCGGCCGACTGCAACGGCAAGCCTATCGCAGATGCAGGGACGCCTGCCGCCAATACGTGAGCTGGTGCGTCGTCTTCGCGCCTACCAAACTTCTTCATCGCAGATGTGCTGTGAGCACCCTCCTCCACCAGCTAACCCGCTCGGCAGCGACACCGCTGATCTCCCGTACGATCGGTGCCAGGTGACGCCGCAATTTCCTGACGTGCTTCAGAGCTGGAATTCCGAGATTGAGCGCCTCGGTCATGCCCTTGCCGAGATCGGGAACGACGATGTCGGGCTCTGCACCCAACGCCTTGACAACCGCCGCCCTCGGAAGGCCCCCGGGACGACCGGCCCGGTTGAGCAAGGTAAAGACCCGGTCCTTGCCCGCGATGTTGATCACGGCGGTGCGTAGCGCATGGGCATTGCGAAGTCCGGTCACCTCGGATTCGAGCAGCACCATCACATGACGGGAAAGCGCAATCACGGGATAGATCGACGGCGGAAATGGGACGGGTACATCGACGACGATGTAGTTGAACCGTTGACGCAGCAGACCCAGCACGTGTCGTACGCCAGCTTCCGTAATTTCGAGCTGCGCATCGAGGTCCTCGTCAGCCGAGACCAGGCAAACCCTTTCGTTGACCTCGATTGCCGCGCGCTCGAGGAAGAGTGTGTCCGCCCGCGTCGGATTTTCCAGAGCGATACGCAGCCCCGGCCCGGGACGAACACCCAGCATCACGGCGGCTTCGCCGCCCTGCAGATGAAGATCAAGCAGGGCCACCTTCGCCTTGGTTGTCTCGGCAAGCTGCAGCGCCAGATTGATCGCGATGCTTGTGGCACCGGCGCCGCCCTGCGCCCCGCAGATCGAGACCACGTGCCCGCCACGATCGATCTGGTTGGCTGCGACGTCGCCGAGAAGCTTGGGGCGCAGCTTGTCCAGCACCAGATCGCGCGTGAGCGGCCGCGGCAGATACTCGGTCAAGCCGAGCTCCAGGAGCTCACGGTAGAAGGTGATCTCTCGGTTGTCGCCGATCACGGCTACGCGGACATCGGGCGGACAGACGCCGGCCAGTCTTTCCAGTTCCGTAAAGGGATCATCGATGCCACTGATGTCTACCACCAGCGCGAACAGATCCGTGTCGGTTTCGAGCATCCGTATGGCATTGCGGATCGTGCCGCGCCTGATCGAGAGATTGGCGCCCTCGAGCCCCTTGCGCAACGCCGCGGCGCTGAGTTCGTCATTTACGAAGCCGACGATGCGGTTACGCGTGACGATCGACGTCGATTCTTCAGGCGGGGTGGCTATGGCAATGTTCATCACCGTTTCTCCGACAACCTGTTATCGTAACCCGCCGCCGTCGCAGTCGGGCGTACGGTTTCCGATGCACCGTCGCAGCTGACGAGCGCGTCTTCCTCTTGCTTCCTGACCGTGTATTGCTTGACCTCGCCGCCTGAATGAACGACCACAGCCGTTCGCTGTGCGGAAATTGCATACTGGCGGGCAAGTTCAGGCGACACATCACAGCTCGACATCGCGCCGGTGTCTGCCTTGTCCCACTGATCGACTGCTGCGCGCACGGCCAAGGAGAGCGTCCCGAGCTGCTTTGCGACAGTGACTTTCTTGACCTGCACCTGCGTAAGCTCCAGTGACACGGTCTGGGTTTGCTTACCTGCCATCCCGCTGATGGGTCGCGCGCCCTGCACGATCTCCTGATCAATCGCGATGACTCGAACATTACGCAGAACGGTTTCGCTGAGGGCGCGGCGCGCGGTATCGACTTTCTCGAAGACCTGGGTCAACACGACGTCGACGTGATCGCCTGGCCTGATGAGGCCGGAGACACCGGCCTCCTCGTCAACCTTGATGCTGATGGCGCGGCTGTCTGGCGCCAGTACACTGGCGAGGAAACCTCGATCCCGCGGACGCAGGATATCCTGCAACGTAACGGGACTGCCCGCTTCGACGAAGTTGCGGATGAGTGAACCGGGAAGTCCGGCCTTGGATTCGGGGTTTTCAAGGATAGCCCCTTGGGGAACGCGCTCCGGTGGCACCGAGCGGACGGCGAAATCCTCTTCGCGGGCCAACGTCCCTCTCGGCAATGGTCGTGCCGCGACAAAGTACCCGGCGGTCGCCGGCGCCGCCGGCGCGAGGGGCGCCGCTGTCACCTGTACTGGGACCGGAGTCTGCGCCTTCGGCAGGTTCATGCTATAGGCGATCAATCCGAACGCTGTGGTTGCAAGCAAAAGCACCACGATGATCGACAGACGCAGCGCGGATGACATTTCATGATCCTTTGCTCAAAATGGTCCAGATACCGCCGCAGGCGATAGCGGCTCCGTAAGGCAGCGGGGCGTGTCGCAAATGGCGCCAACGCTCGATCGCGTAGATCCTGCGCGCGAGCGACGATCCGGCGGGTGCCAGCCTGGGATATGGCAGGTGACGCATCATCAGATGCACCAAGGCAAGAACGCCGCCGGCCAGCACGGTGACGGTCAGCAACTGCATCACGCCGCTCGGCGGGAAACCAACCGCCAGGGCAACCAGCAGCTTGACATCGCCGCCACCAATTCCTCCGCGCGCGTATAGGACAAAAAGCAGCAGAAACAGGATCGCGGCTGCGATCAGCGACACAGCGACTTGAATCGGGCTGGGCAATTGACCGGCGATCCCGAGGAGCGCCAGCGCAAGACAAAATTCGTTTCGGATCAAGCGGGTCGCAACGTCCATCGTTGCGACATAGAGCAACAAAAGGATTTCCAGGATCGAGGCTGTGGGAGCAATCCAACTCATGAAATGCACGTTTCAAAAAAGTGGAAGGCAAACTAGCGGGAGCACTCCTGCGGGAGGGGGGCAGCTGGATTGCCCCCCTCTGGCGCCAAAATGGCTGTATCAGCCAGCGATCGCGGTAGCGAAAGCGGTGGTGATTGCGGTGATCCCGGTGGTCAGCGCCGCCCCAATCTGCCCGCCGGCTCCACCGCCGAACACGGCACCCACTGCGCCAACGATGCAAACCGCGACGATGATGTACTCGAATGACACCACGCCGTCCTGGTCCGTCCGCAGACGCTTCAACGCTTCCTTGGTCTCGATGAAATGATGCAACATAGGAAGAATCCCTTCTTTCAAGATGAATTTGCAGACACCTCGGCAACTTCCAGCGGCCGCGGATTTATGTCCGGCCCCGCCAGCGATAAAACTATCCATTAAATGTTTATTACCGTCAACATTTAATATATTAATGACCTTTCTGAGTTAATCGCGCGCGAAACAAGCCGCCGTGAGGATCCATAAACCGGCAAAAACGTCGAAATATGAAGATGATGTCAGACTCCGCAATCGAACCCCGAGGACGGCGCCGGCCAAGGGTCGGCAAAGATTCACCGGAATAGTACGGGTGACCAAGGGTATAATTTTATTATTCTGAGCTTCGAGAATTATGTGATGGCGATGAGCTATGGCGCTGCATCAGCCTGTCAGTGGCGTCGATGCTGAAGTCGCCTTAGCTGCCGTGCGCATTGCTCTGCGCCACGAAATGGGCTTCGCCCGCATCCGGGTCAGTGATGCTGAGCTGCCCGGTGGTATTGAGCGCCGCCGCGGCATTGCCCTCGGTGACGGACTTCGCCTCGGAAGCGACCGTGGCCGCATCATTTGTGCCTGTGATCGTGACAGTCACCGTCTGGCTATCTGTCGGGCCGTGGCCGCCATTGATCGTCACCGGGAAGCTCTCGGTGATCGTCTGGTCCGCAGCGAGGTACTGGGCGGCCCCGTTGTTCAGAACGTAAGGCCATTCACCGAGCCGTTGGCGGCATTGTGCGTTAGGAGCGAGGCGCGTCGCCAGACCGCTGACGCATCCAATGACCGGGTCATGGCTCGGTAGCCAACGCATGTGCCCTGGGTGCGGCGTGAAGAGTCCTCGGTTGGGATTTCTGACATTGGGATGCTCGCGCACGAAGCTTCGCATCACCTGTTGCTGCCCCGCGCACGCCGTCTCGTTCGCTTTAACGCGCAAAAGGGCGCGGCAAGGCGCATTCGAAATCCATGTGAAGCTTAAACCGAAACCAGCTCCCGCTTGACTCGGGAAGTCGGTCAAATCGACCTGCCATTAAATGATATATTTGATTATCGTATATAATCATGATGACTCCATCGCAAAATTGAAAAATATGTTGGGGAAAAGAAAACATGGGAGGTTGGAATGGAAGCTGCCCGCCGCTTTCGCGCAATGGCGTTGCTTTGCCGACAGACTGCCGCACTCCAACCTGAGAGAAGCTGGAAACTGCTTGCAGAGGCAGAGTACTGGGAGCATCTGGCGGCTGCGGCTTTAGCTCATTGAGCTTCGGTCGAGCGTTCTTTGTCCTTCGCTTTTCGTCGACTTCTTACTTCAAGTCATTTTCTGAGGCATGTGATGTCGAGTACGCGTCGATTTTTTTCGAGTGCTGTTCTGAGCGAACGGCATCAGGCGCTTCTGGCGGAGCTTAGAGAGGTGGAGAAGCTTCGAAGTAAGCTCCGACATGCAGAAGCAAAAACAATCGGCAGAAGACGGCGTATCAAAGCGAGCGGCAGAGCAAGAGCCGGTTAGAGACCCCCGCCGGGTCCGAAGGTTGACCCGCGTCGGCTCACTCGCGCGATTCGATGCACGGATTGCCCGCGTTCCTGGCATCTGCCACTATCTTGAAAGAGACTGGGCGCCTTCATCCCGGCAGTAGCGAGCCTCGGCTATGACGTCGCTGCGACATGTCGCCAACCAGCCAGGCGGGGTGCCTCACAACGCTTTAACTAACTCGGCGGCGAGATCGGCCAACCTATTCAGGATCGCGCGTTAGCTCCGACTTTCATGCGATGTTGCACTTCGGAACACCGCAACGAGTCGATCGCCTTCCCAAAGCTCAACGTCGTGCTCGTCATGCATTTGCTCGGCTCGGCGTCTCGCCGCCTGCTCGTCAATGCAGTCGAGCTTTGCTGTGCAGATTACTTGCCGGCTGCCGTCCACCACGAACACCTTGTACCGCATGATGCAGTCCGATCCAAAAGGCGACCGTCATCATACTCGAATGTCCGTCTAGGACAGTGTAAAACTAAGTGACGACACACGGAACCTTGGTACGTGTGGCAGTTCGGCTATACCTGCTCGTTCAATCCCTCGGTCGCGCGGCCGGCAGTACCTTGTACTACCTCAGTGGCGTAATCTCACTGCGTGCCGAAGCGTGCGGTTCGAGCTTAAAAGCGAGAGACCACCAAGCGTCATCAGCAGCACACCGAACCAGGCCGTCCAGCTGCGCGCTTCGCCGTGCGCCTCTGCAGTGCGCGCGCCCAGCGGCATATCTTGAGGTGGGTCGGCGGGCGCGGCGGCGAGAAGCTGCCCAGCGTCGACTTGGCCCGGCACGGAGTGTTCGGGCGTGAGCTGGTTGCTGGCAAGATTCACGATGGGGGTCGCCGACATCAGGGTGGGGCCCGTGCCAGGATCGGAAGCGGCATCTGCTACCTGCATTTCGGGTACAGGCGTCTGAGATCGCGCGGGCGGTGCGGAGCGCAGCAACTCCGCGCGCGCATCAACGACCGCGCTCCGCCTGGTCTGCGTGGTCCCGTTTTCGTCCAAACTGGCGCTGCGGTCTTTGGCCGCGCGAGCCCGAATGGGCTTCTTCACCCTCGCGATGCCCTCGGCCAGGAACCAGCATTTGCGGCGACCGTCCGTTCGGTAGACCCAATGCTGTCCACCACTGGTCGCGGTACCGGGACGCGGCACGCATTCGGCTTGCGGCGGAGGGGTTACCGTGGGTTGGGACGTAGCAGTATTGAAGTAGTCGGCTAGAGGATTGGAAGACGCGGGCGCCGCCGAAAAACCTCCGACAAGGACCAAACTGGCGAAGTACAATCGCAATTGACCGGACATCGAAAACTCCCGGGTGCGCCCCACCCCGCTTGAACCTTAGCGGCGACAACGGCCCCCATGCGGCTTAAATCGGGCGGCGCGATGAATTAATTATCCTCTTGGCCACCTAATTTAATATGCCGGCCCGGCACTCCAGGGGTGCAACACGAGGCGGCGCGATCGATTCATCGATCCATCTGAGTTGCGCCGGGCCTCGCTCCTGCCCACGATCCGCGCCGCGGCCGCCCGCTCGATCGCCAACGTTGCGCTCGTCGATCACGAAAGCGCAACTCGCCGAGGGGTGAGTTTGTGGATGTCACGAGACGTGGCTACCCCCTCGCGGCGAATTAAATACTGCGCCACGATATTACCACTGTCGCGCCTTTCTCCCTGCCACCTCTCGATTTAAATGTGGATTTCACGATCAATATTTAACTGACGGCTTGTCTGCTCCCGGATTCCCGACTTGTCTGCCTGGGCCTTCTGCCCAAGATTCGGATGGAGCCATGAACACCGCGCATTTTAATTCGCTCTCCGTTGACGAGCTCTGGATAATTCATCAAGAGGTCGCCGCCAAACTCACTCAGAAAATGTTGGCGCAAAAAGCGCATTTGGAGGAAAGGCTCCACAGGATTGCACTGGCCAACGAGGTCACGCGGCTCAATCGTAAGCGCCGCCGTGCATACCCGCCCGTTCGTCCCAAATATCGCAATCCGAAGAACCCAGCGGAGACATGGTCGGGTCGCGGCAGGCAGCCGCGATGGCTGCGTCCGCAGCTTCGAAGCGGCCGAGCTCTGGACGATTTTCTGATCGATCAGGCTTCAGCTCAAAAGCGGCAGACAAATTGAGCGCCGATTGCGGCATTTCGGGATGGGAATGCCGGCGCACCCTGGGGCTCTGAGCTTTTCACATCATCGTTTCAACGCGGGTCATAACCATGCTTGGAGGCATGGCCGTAGCGAGCGCACTTGCGATCTGGCTGATGGTTCTCGCTGAATCGCTCGGGGGGCCCGCGGCGCAGTGAAGACATCGACGAGAATCCCAAGCGCGCGATGGCCCACGTCTAGTCGTGGTGCCCTCTGAAGTGCCGCCTAACCGCATTCCACGCTCGAAGGATTGGAAGGAGGAGGACGAGGAAAAGAACTCTGATTGAAACCGGCGTCATCCCGCGCTGCAGGAGTGGTGGGTCGTGATCGTCCGAGCGACCGGCCGTCGTGTTGATCGTCACCGGAGATGGAGTTCCTGCTCGCCGAGTAGGTGCCGGTCTGCGCGAGGGCAGGACAGCTACAACGAACAGAACGTTCGCCAGGAGCCATATTCCCACAATGAGAAGGAAAGTACGCACGAGACGACCATCGTTGATCTAAAATCTGTCGAGCTTAATCCTGCCTCATACCCGGCACGCAGCCGGCAACACTGCGTTCGCGGACGGAGCCGCTTCAGCGCAGCCGGCACAATTTGGCATCCCCCGAGGCCGTTGGGCCCTGAGCGCTTCGCGAGCCTGCAGGATCGCTCGCAGCCTAGTCGGGCGCAACACTCGCGTCTGTGCGCTTTCGAACATTCATGCCCCTTCAGGTATGCTAGTGCTATGCGTCATCCGGCGAGAGCCGGGCAGGGATGGCTCATCAGCCAGCGGCGTCCTCCAGCCCGCAACCCCTGAACAGGGGCATGGTCATAGAGCATGGCCTAAATATCGCGGCACGATGAGCAGCGAATTTGGCGGTCCGCCTAGAACCAATATCGAGTTTCGGCAGTTGACTCCCGGTGGATCCGAACAAGCAAACTGATTGTTCGGGCCGATAAAGTTTAAAAGCTAAGCTGGCACACATGAAGGACTTCCGACGACGTTTGGAAAAGGTCCGCGCTGACGCCAGAGAGTTTACGCTGATGAGTCAGCAGGCCACGGACATGGAAAAGCGTGAGCTGTTTAGGCGCTTGGCGGATGAGCTCGCCTTCGAGGCTCTCGAGCTCGAGCTAATCGTGAAGAAAAGTGAGCCACCTGATCCGAGCAACCCGCACGAGGTCGTGGAGTTTAAGCCACCCTCTGAGCGAAAGCGCGGCTGACGCGGAAGTGGGTAAGCCGGCTAGATCGTGCGTGCACGCCGTGTCCACCCCACACAAAGAACGTCGCACGAGACGCGCTTTGTTCTGCGGGAGAATTTAAAAAAGCCCTTGCGGGCCAATCTCTTAAGGATGGTGGGCGCACCAGGGCTCGAACCTGGGACCCGCTGATTAAGAGTCTCATCTTCCAAATGTAACTTCAGCCACTTAGCTGTAAAATGCCGCCACAACCTCACTATTTAGATCAGTAGGTTACAGACGAAATGTAAATTCCTCGGCCAAGTCTCCGGGCCTGCGACCCCTGCGTCCCGAACGTGGATAGCTTGCGGAAAGACCAACAAAAACAACGAAGTTTGCTACTGGTTGACCATCTTTATCGCAGTTTGTTCGCGCTGTTTCGGTGGTCAATCGGTGGTCGAAGAACGGTTACGTCAGCGCCGTTCGGCGCACGGATGTCATCTTCGACGAAGGCCACGGTGCGACGAATGATGGCACCAGACTAGACCAAGCTCCGCGCCCCCACTTCGCGAAGCACTAAGCGGGTACTTCCTCAACGAGGTAGTCACAGGCCGCGTTGCGGACAGAGTCTCGATCGGCGCTTGAGCTTCAGGTGCGCAGGGGCGGACTGGACATCTGGTCGCCGAAGATCAGCAAAATCACCAGGTTAGCGCTTCAGCCAGTTGACCCTTTGTACCACTCAAATGTCCTCATGTCGACCGAGCTTCTGCACGTTCCCATGGCGGGCGACTAGCTCGTAGACTAAAAAACGCAGCGCCCCGGACCGGCGAGACTAGACCCATTAATTTAGATGAAGGCCACCGGCATCCCCCGGTTATGCTTCAGGGGGTGAATGACCTCGAACCAGAGACACATCCCGCTCCCAAGGTGACACGTTTGGAAGAGACCCGGCGCATCATCAAAGAGTAAAGGTCCGCCAAAATTTGAAGTGAGACATTCAGTTGAAGGCCCGCAGCTAAGGCCGGTGGCAACTTCCACTCATGGGCCACCGGTGCCCTTCACGGAGTGCAGCTACATGTCGGCCCCTGGGGCATACCGAAGTTTTGCAGGTGATCGCCCAAGGGGCCCTTTTGGTTCTTATCGGGCGCGTCGGCGCAGCGGTTAGCTGCTGCTGGGCCTGTGGTTACTGTCCGGCGCGAGCAAGTTCGCCACAACGGCCGTACGCACCCGATTGGATATTGGCATTAACGAGAACGGCCGAACGCGCAATATGACCGGGCGGGTACCTGATGCTGCCGAATTTCTCCCTTTCGGCTCGTCCCATCGGAACTGAGCCGCCCGTTCTTCCTCGACTTCCTCGGCGTCCTTGTTGTCGAGGGTCATGAGTGAGTTCTTCGCGTCCCCGTTAACCCTCAACAGTTCGTCTAACTTTGCGTGAAGAGCTTGCGTGTCGCGGTGCTCAGCCCGCTGAATTACCAAGGTCATCCCCCACGTCGAAAGCGTCGCCAGATCGTGCCACCCGAGCCCACCCCCAATGAAGGCTCAGAGTAGTCCGTACACGACAAATACAGCGAATGCGGCGGGACGCGAGGCGAGAACACCGAGGTCCGTAAGCCAGCTCCGGACCTTATGTAAAGCCAATGTGGTCAAGCATCTCGCCCTAGGTTGTTCTGACGGAAACAGTCGGAGTCACAGCACTCGCTCGACCACCGAAAAATGCAGCTAGTGCGCCCAGATGGAGGGCGAGGGCACCGAATAAGGCGCCCTGCGATACACGCTTCGCCGCGGTATCGGTCGCCTTAGTCTTCGCGACCGTCTCCTTATACTGTTGCTGATACTGAGCGATCTGACCTTTCGCCTCGTCTTGAGAGATGTTCTGCGCCTTGGCCAAGGCGTCCGCCGCCTTATCATTCGCAGCAGCCTGTTGTGCAGGATCCCCGGTTAGTGCCGCTCGAACAGCTGTCATTGCGGCATCACGAAGTGCCGCAGGATCCTGGCCCCCGGACGCGCTTCGCACTTTGCTTTCGATGGCTCCCATCGGATCGGCAACGTTATTCAGAGAGGGCGCTGCGGTCTGAACCGCGGTCTGAACTGTTCCGCCAAGAGCCCTACCTGCTCCACCAAGAGCCGAGGACGCCGTGCTGACGGCACCACCGATCATGCCGGAGGCGGCCGACGAGAGAAGATAGACCACCGTGAGCGTCGAGACTGCCCAAGATATGAGACCGTGATAGGCCGTCGTCGATTGCGACGCTTTGCCGGAAAGCCGGCCAGCAATGTACCCGCCGAGCGCAGCAGCGACTATTCCCGAGACGAACAGCTCATAAACCTCAGTCCATCAAACTATCGAACTGAGCGTTCCTGCGTGGGCTTCCGCGTTCATCTGGTCCGACACGAGGTCGGTGTCGATCTCAAGGAAAATCACGCTATGCTTCCGTCATTTTTGACAGCTCACATTTGGCGACTTCATGCCACATGGCCGGAGGCGCTTGCAGTAGGAACGAGCAAGACGCGCTTCAATTAAAAGAGCGACCAAGATCGGAGTGGCCATGACAATCCACACAAATGATAATTCCTATCGAGAAAAGAGTAGTTCAAAGGGCACGAAAAGCTCCGCCGGTTGGATGGTGGGCATCGCCTTCATCGTAGCGGTGTTGGGCGCGCTCTTCTTTTACGATGGTCGGGACACGAGGACTGCACCGGGTCCTCATACCCCGAACGTCGTGAACAATCCGTCTGGATCGAAGTAGAGGCCGCCCCGGCGAATTCCGTAGGCAAGAACTGTTGACTTTGGCGCGTAGGAACCTCGCAGCTAACCTCAGCCATCAAACTATCGAACTGAGGCGTTCCTACGCGGGCTTCCGCGTTCGAGTGCGATGAATTGATTGTGGATGGCTACGCGAGGCTGAAGGACCGCCAGTCGCTCGAGGATCTGAGGATGCACCGTCGGCGGTTGGCCGTGGACCTGAAGGCCAGGACAGGCTTCTTGCCGGGTCGTCGATCGCGCAGGTGGAGCAGGACATTGCGGGCTATCGAGGGGGCGCTGCAGATGCTCTCGGGTCCGGTTGTGGGCTAGGCTGCCGCCGCGCAGACCGGCGTAGCGATCGACAAAATCCTGCAAATGAGATGGGACGCTGAGCTGCAGATCGCAACGGCGCTGGATTTCACCGGCGACGTCCCGTCTTCCGACCAGAGCTCCTGTATCGGTCGCCGGTACTCGCCGGCGATTAATTCAGCATAACGATCGAAGTCCGCGGCCTCGAGGTCGGCTTCGCGCCAGGCGCTTCCGGCGCGTCCAAACTCGTCTGCTACCAGATAAACCGTCAGCTCATCGGCCGGGATAATGGATGGAGTCCACTGGGAGTGAGACATCCGCAACTCTACGGAACAGAATCGGGATCGAATTTCAATCGAGGTGATTCGTTCCGGAGCAGCAGGCTGTGACCTGAGGCTCATCTCAGGAAATCGCGCGCAGAGCGGATAAACTGCACAATGCACGACCTAATTGAGATCCCTTGTGGGTAGGCCGGACACTATGCCGTAAGCGAACGAATCGACTCAAGAAGCCGCTCGAGACGGTATGGTTTTTGAAGCATTATGCTGCCTGAAACCGGGCGCGTAGCGGAGTGGGCGTAGCCGGTAGCATAAATGACGGGGACATTCGGACGGCTGTCCCTGCATTTTATTGCGACGTCCCAACCCGTCAGGGACCCCGACAACATCACATCGGTGAACACCAGATCGGGAGAGGCTTCAGCACACAATTCGAGGGCGCGTTCTCCGCTTTCCGCTTCCAGCACATCGTGCCCGTGGCTTTCCAATATGTCCACAATGACGTCGCGGATCAGGTCTTCATCCTCCACAACAAGCACTCGCAATCAGTCCTCCTTTAGACAGTCTTACCGGCGATTTGCGCGACTTCCCCAAGCGCCGCCGGAGGAAGAGGAACGGGACGCCGGGGCCCCGATTTGCGCAATACTAATAGCCCACCAGTAGCCCAACCGGACGGCCGCAGCCGTTGTTCCTAGAGCAAAGGCCCTGGCTGTGTGCTGCGAGCCCAATTGAGAACACTAGGGCCGTCTCAGTAGTAACCCGTGTCGAGAAAAAGAAGACTTCGAAAAAACGTACCTAAGAGGACGGTCAAAGAAGAAAACCGCGCGCCGCTAAGCCGCGTAACGGGAGCGATGGTAGGGCTCTAAATGAATCCGGACTTCGTAAATCTCAGCGCCGTTCTCATCCCGGACCCGGATGTAATTTCCGCGCTTTGAGAGTTCCGGTTTCTCGGCGCCGATGCGGTGTGCGATGAATTTGGCGTGCTCTTTTGTCTCGCGGCGGGATACGCATGGATGTCCTACTCTGTCACGAGCGGAAACAGAGCCGGCAAGATCGAAGAAGAACCGTTTCATAAGATCTGAAACGCGGCGGCTACGGCGGCGTTCCTATCGTCCGGCCGACAGCCGCTCGACATTCGCTGCGACAATTTTCCTGTAATGGTCAAGGACGTCACCGCAGCTGCCGCCGCGGATGAAAATCGCACCGACCGCTGAAGCCGCGTCGAGCTTTTCAGTCACCATGAGAAACATCTCATCAGACGTGCCGTTGCCTTTGGCTATCTGCCGCAGCCGCACATCCATTACCTCTAGCGCATCGGCCATGAGCGTCAGCGCCGAAAACCAAAAAAGCATGTCCGCTCCGTACTGACTTTGCTGGGGTTTTTGAAGCCCCGCTATTAGGATCGCCGAGGGTAAGCATCCGCTGCGGGCGCGGTTCCTAAGGGTACGGGCACGCCGCCGGCCTGCCCGCGAACGTTCGGGACTGCTGTCCCCGAGCAATCTTGAGCGCAGCGCGGCGGACCTACAGCCCAAAGCCCGGCCCCATCGCCGCGAGCTGGCCTGCAATTCGCGCAGAGCTAGAACCTTAGATCGTTTGCAACAACATCATTCCGACGACGGTCACAACAAAACCGATTGTGGTCACTGCGGCGAAGCACCGCTCTACGCTATCCATGAACGCAACACCTGCCGAAAAAATTTAGTTCAGCTTTTTTCGTGATGTACTGCTATTCCAACCGCTGACTCGCTCGTACCCCGCGAGGAAGTTTGAGACCTCCTTCCCCCAGAACAGAACGCTCTGCAAAGAATGAGAGCTGGCTGTGGCCGTCGAGGGGACTTTGGTTACCGAAAGCGCTCATGCCGCCATACTGTGGGCCGATTGCGTGGTGTTCGCGTCATCTCCGCAACAAGGCGAGATGTTCTGCTCCTAGCCCTGGGGCGAAGTCGCTCGGTGAGTGATACGTTATACGGATGCGTCTCCCACGCCCGTCGGTCGCAGCGTCTCAATACGGCCGGGCAACAACATAACCATACCAGTGCTCAAGGAAGCCACTTGGCGACATTTGCGTATTTGGCGCCGGGATTGGCCTCAATATCTCCGCCCACGTATAAACTTTCAGACTGATTGCGTTACCGATGATCGAAATCGGAGAGCGAAGGATCACAACGTGATTGCCCTTTTTGGACTTTTCGTTCTGCGTTTCGGCTTTTAGTAGTTTGCTATTGATTCTTAGTACGGTGCGATACCCGGCGTTATAGTATCGATTGACGACCTCGATGTCGTTCATCTTCAAGTTGTAAAATAGATTGTTCTCACAATGCACATCGGTATAACCTGCCTTTTCAAACCATTGAGCCATTTCGTTCAGACGCGTACCGCTATCGTCATCACCCATAGAACTGTAGTTGAACCAAAAATTTTCCGAATCTCGAAGACTCGCGCCGGTCAACCAGTCCGCAGGACTCATTGGGCGAGGTGGAGAATATTGCCGGCAATCGGAACTCGGATCGATCTTCAAATGGCCGAGCATAGCTTTGCCGTTCTCGTAGAGGTCGATGGCGTATTTCGCGTATGCTGCGGGAGAGTCGAAGGCTAGGCTATACAGGAATCCCATTGGCCCGCAGATACCCGCGCTTCTTTGGTTTAAAATATTCGGGTTTGATACCCTCAACAGCAAATCGATCCCAACCTCATCCCGATCCAGCTTCGGGAAGTAGATTTGACCCATGCGTTTCATGAAGTTGAAAATGAGGTCCGCAGCGTACTTCTGACGACCCGTTGCGACGATGATCGGCCCGTATCCATAAACAAGATCCGCCGCTTTACGTAGGTATAATAGCATCGCCTTTGAACGACCCATAATGGTCTCGGACGTATTTGCTATCACCTGCAAGTCATCGATCTCCTTCTCCGAAAGATAGCCATCCTTCATCGCGCTGCGAAGAACCTCGACTACTTCAGCGTGAGAGAGCTGCTTATCGTCGCTTAGGGCGACTCTGAATGCATCGCGTATACTGCGACTTTTCACATCATTCCAGTTGATCGCCATAATGACCACATGCGTTGGATTAAAGTAGCTGACATGGCAGGAACATCTCCCGACGCCAGGCGCCTTTGCATTGCTCGTGGTATAGGCAAAGCCCGTGGGTATGTGTTGGTGGGCGCAGGTCGGCCGGAGGTTCGAAGCCTTTGCCCAAATTCCGCAATGCCCCTGGCGATCTCGGTCGCTAACAAAGCATAGCGGAAGTTGACGGGCGACCGTCTATTGCAGACGACGACGCTCTCGACCTTCAAGAGACATCCGGGCCGCATCTGCTAAGTTTCAAAAAAATCGTTCCAGGTTCTGTAGCTGTCGGCGGGCTGGGGCAAACGGGTAAGCCATCCTGCGGCGCACACTATAGGTCGCGGCTGCTGACACAATTCGTGCGGCTGACGCCGCCTGTCGTGCGGTTTGTCACTCGTGCCCGCACAATTGGCTTCTACCGTTCTGAGAGAGCGTCCTGCCCAATGTGCAACGCGCGGCCAATTTGGTTTAAGCAAGCAAGTTGGAGCGGACCGATCATGCAGATGACAGCCAGCGCATTCGCTGCGCAGCTGGCGGATGGTTTCCTCGGGCGTGCCGATCCTCGGCCATGATGCCGCATTCATGAATCTGACGCAGGTCGAGACACCGGCGAAGGCCATCTCGTGCGCGACCAGCATCGTCATGCCTTCGGCGCTTCTGGCCCCGGTCACCCCTTGGCAGCAACGTACCCATAAAAATTCATAAGAAAGTCCCGAACGGCGAGGGGCTTGACGGCACCGGTTTTTTCCTGCGGATGCGGTATCACGTAGTCTCCATCGCCATATGAGAAGACCTTCGCCTTCACGTACCCGTTCATCACTTGTATCTTCTCGCGCAGCACGACCCAGTGCATCGTAAACGCGGAGCCTTTATCGGACTGGTCGTCATAGTCGATCATATTGGCGCTTATGAAAAGACATACGCGATATCCGCTGTCGAGCAACCGGTTAGCTTCGCTTACATCGTCGATGTCTTTGTTGAATCGCGAAATGTTGGTATTCTCGCGCACGTCTCGGTATCCTGCCTTGCGAAACCATTGCTCCATTTCGCTGGGCAGGGTGACACCCGCAAGATCGCTGATCTTGCCTGTGTCGTCGAAATCGAGGAACCAGTTCTCCGAATCGCGTATGGAGGCGCATGTCAGCCAGTCGACGTGGTCCAGCGACCAGGGTGGCGTGAAGTTCCTCACATCCTTTCCCGGCTTGATCAGCAGGCGGCCAAGGTTCGCCTGCCCCTTCTGATAGAGATCGATGGCGAACCGCGCGTAAGACCCTGGCTTGTCGGACGCGTAGCCGAACATCAGGGCGGACGGCCCGCACAGACTTCCCTGATCTTGATTGATGAGGCTTGGCTTCGCAATGCGCCTGAGAATACCTATGCCGACGCGGTGTGGGTCGAGTTTCGGAAAGAACGTCGTCCTCGTGTTTTTCAGGAAATCGCAGACCATTTCCGCGGCTAGTTTTTTCTGGTCGGAATTGAGGTCGTACGGTCCAATCCCGCGCTTCTCCTTGTATTCTTCTCCGACGAAGAGCGTGATGAGCTTTTTCGAGGTGGGGGAGAGCGTTCTGGAGGTGTTCGCAATGGTGGTTAGGTCGTCCAGCTCGAATGCGGTGACCATGCCGTCTGCGACGGTAGCCCGGATGACATCAACGACCTCTGCGTAGTCCAGCTTTGAATCGTCGATGAGGCCTTTGCGAAGTGCAGCATCGACGGAAGGAGTCGCGATTGCGTCCCATTGGCCCTTTGGCGGGGCGGGCTTGGCGGCCGCCATCGTCGACAGTTCAACGAGCCGACTGAATGTCGGGCCGGCAGGCCGAACATAGCCGTCAGGCGTGCCGGGAAAGTTCTTCTTTTGGAAGTACAGAATCGAGTTGTAAAGGCCGTCGCTGGCATAACCGGTCACGACCATCTGTGGTTTAAGCGTGTTCTCGGCGCCGCCGTCGGAAATGGCGATCTTGTTGAGCAGCGAAATGACCAGCTCCTGATCCTTTTTCCAGTTCTGGCAACTGCGCCCTGTCGTCGCGAACCGTCCGACCTTGTCTTTCAACTGCAGCATATCGCGCCTCCCGGAACGGGAATGTTGCCTCGAACGTCCTGACGTGCAGCAGGAGGCAGGCGCTGTGGCAAGTCTTCCCGCTGTAGGGTTGGTCGCCCCTGCCGTCCCTTGCGTTCATTCGCAAGGACAGCTGTCGCCCTGTGGCGAGGTTCACGAATGCGTTATGTCTGCCTATTGGGGTAGACCGGAATTCGTCGGCGCACCGCTAGAATGTCGCGAATGGCCCACCGCTGACGTCCGACATAGATGTTTGGAGGTCAACTGAACGAGCCAAAGCGGACTCGGCCGCCGGCCGATTTCTTCCACAGCATCCCATATCCGAATGATGGCGCTCCCGCTTGCATTCGAGGGAGCAACACAATGCTGAGCTTTCAAGAATACCACTTTGGAAGAGCTGCTCGTGGAGGCGGCACAGGATCTGCGGGAGGACGCCCAAAGCATTCTGCCCGGCAGAGATCGAATTGTTCGCCAAGCTCGACGAGCTAAGGCTGCTGCTTCTCACCTGAGAGGGTGGCTGGCCTCGCCGGGACTGCAATCGCCGAAGTAAGAATGAGGCCGCCCCATTGGGTCTTCTCGCTTCTTCGGTAGCCAACAGTAAGAGCGACTGGCCCGTGTCCTGCAACTCCACCGCGCCATCGAGTACATGGAAATACGGAGAAGCACGGTATCGATCCGATGAAGAATGTGCAGAAACCGGTACACCGCGATTCCGAGCGATGGCGGCGATCGGCCTTGTTTTCCTGCCGGGGATGATGACAGGCCAGATTCTCGCGGGCGTCGAGCCGGCCGACGCGGTAAAATATCAATTGCTGATCATGTTCCTGATTGCTGGCGGGACCGGGCTAGGAACGCTGACCGCTGTCCTGGGCGGCGCACACCTGCTGACCGATCATCGCCACCGACTACGTCTCGATCGAATTTCCCGCTGAAGAGTTCCCTGCACGATCACTGCTGGCGGTGCCCGCGTCCTAGGCGCGGACCTCAACTACGGCAATGTGGCCGGCAAGTAAGGCTTGGCCGCGCGCCCTGGGGCAGCTAGTTCGAAAACTTCGCCGTCGCGCGGCAGCGGCCGATCTTCGTGGTGCCCGCTGTCTTTGGCCTAATCTTTCTGCTTCTGCTCGGGGCGCTCGGCGCGGGACCCGGCCCTCGCCTTCAGCACCGTGCCGTTGGCGCTGACCGGCGGAATCGCCGCGCTTTGGCTCCTCAGCATGCCGTTCTCGATCTCGGCGGCGGTGAGCCCGCAGATATGAATCGAGTCATTTCAAGGGAGAACCGAGTCAGTTTCTCGTTCGGCTGACGGCCGGTCAAAGAAGGAACGAGAGACCCCTTTTCGCACCGATCTTCCACCTTGCGCGGCAACAGATCCGTCTGCGCAGATTGAGGCAGCGATCGGAATGCCGAACCGAGGTTGCGGCCTAGGCGAACCGAAATTCCGAATAGACCATGAGGGACTAACCGACGACCAGCATGCCGTCGGCCTGCTCCGTGGCCTGCAGTTGCCGAGGTGACGTGCGCTCGCAGAACGCTCTCGCTGCCTAGGCCGTCAGCCAAACGTCCGCCGAACCATCCTGGTTCGCGTTCGCCGTGCTGGGGTCCGAATTCGTGACCGCAGCGGGTCGCACGGTAGAGCTTATCGATGTTGGATCGATTTTCGTCCGGCCGCAGACCTCCGGCTTGGCCCGCCATCGGAGAAAATCAAGGTGTTGCGGCCTCTTAACAAGAGAGTCTCAGCCACTACCCCATGGTTTATCGCGGTGTGCCACTACCATAGGTTCGAAGTCTAACAAGAAGCGCGCGCGGTTCGCAACAGATCAAGATCTGGCCGTCTAATAGCCGCGCACGACCGCCAGTGCACGTGATCCTGGCTCTCGCAGGTCAATTACTGCCCTGCCCTGAGCGGCATGGTCGACCGATCAACACTCTGTGTCAGCTGAATTTGGCTCTGACGTCCGGATTCGAGACACATCAAGGTGTGAGTGGTCGGGCCGCTCATGTCGTCCTCGATCGTGTCCCCTAGTGTGGTGGAGCTGAGCGGAATTACCGCATTCGCTGGCATGGGCCGAATCGGTCAGCCGGCGATTGCCGGCAAGCTGAGGGCGGGATCATTGCTCCAACGGGGCGATCGTTTCCAGTGTCATGTAGCGACCGCACTGGACCGCCCATTCATCGTTCTGTTTGAGCAGGATAGCGTCGACCAGACGTGTGATGGCATCCTCATTTGGGAAGATACCGACCACTTCGGTGCGCCGCTTGATCTCGCCGTTGACGCGTTCGAGCGGATTGGAGTGCAGCTTGGCGCGGTGCGCCGCAGGGAAGCTCATATAAGCCAACACGTCGATCTCGGCCTTATCGATGGCCCCACGCATGCGAAGCTCGAGCTTATCGAGCACGAACGATTGAAGTCTTGAAAGGTGCCTTCACATGAAAATGGAGAACGGCGCCACTTACGGCGAATTCGTAGGGCGGGGGCTCTGAGGGTAAAGGGCGGGGAAGCGCCCTTCTCCTAGTTGTCGAAGATTCACTTGCGAGGGATCAGCGATTCGTGAGCCCTTGGGAAGATCATGGCTCGCAGCGAGGATGGTCAAATCCGATGGGGCCTAACCGCCAAATCTCTTGACGAGCTTTGAGCCCTTGGCCGTGCTGATCTGCTGGCTGGTCAAGTCGCTTCCCGCGCTCAATCCCTTCACCATGAGGTTCTTGACGCGCTGCGCCGCCTGCTTTTCGTTGGAATAGTCGATCTCGACGTGATCGAGCTCCATCAGATGGCCGAGTTCGTGCGCCCAGGCGCGCCCATTGGCGTGGTCATTGCCATACCACTGGACGAAGCTCGCGGGCTCGGGAGAGCCATTCGGGAATGAGCCTCCGCCGGCGTTCAGACTTGCAATCGAATTGACCAGGAAAATGTGGACCGCATTGTCCGCGTCGTGCCGGGAAGTGAGAACGCCCAGCAGGACCTCATCGCTGCTGCGCCTGCTCGGCGCCATGTCGAGCGGTTTTTCCATTATGCAATCGCTGATCACGAAGGCGACCTTCGCCTTCGACCAGATCGTATTGACGACATCGAGCGCCTTCTTCGCTGTGTCGCAGTCCCATTGCGCAGGCTCGAGGACGCCCCTGTTGGCGAATGGGGTGACATAAAGTCTAAGTGGAATGGACATGCGCCGGGCTACCGAGCACTCTTAGGGCAGGAAGAACGGTATGAAGCCGATTCCGCCACCACCACCGCCGCCTCCGCCCGCGTTAGCCTCGGGCTTCGGCGGCCTTGCAGGCCGTGCCGGAGCTTCTTCGCGGTCCCTGTTCCTGCGCTGGATCTTTGCGGATGGTGTCGGACGGGCCTTGCGCTTCTCGCACTCATCGTCGTCATTCAGAATGTAGCCCGCGGCGCAGGTGATCTTGACACACCGATCTCCATCGCGTTTCTGGCCGGATCCGCAAATTGGCGGGCAAACACGCGCCGATTTAAGCTTGATCGCGTCGAGCGCCTCAGTGCTCGCAGCCTTGGCATCGAACGTGGTGCCGGCATTCTTGTTGTACAACTCGAGCGAACGCCGTGAGGCCGCATCCCAGTCGCCATCGGCCGGTCCGCTAAAGCAACCGACGCGGCGCAACTCGGCTTGCACCGATTTTGCAAGCTCGGCCTTGGACGGCCCTGCCGGCGCGGACGTCTGTGGAGCCGGCAGCGCGGCCACTTTCGCATCCGAGTTCGGGGGGGCCTCATGCGATGGGTCGGACCCAGCCTGAGCGCCAATTCTCGCGACGGCTATTTCGGCTTCCCGGCGACGCTGCTCGGCCTGCGCGGCCAATTGTTGCGCGGTTTCTCTGGCCTTCTCCGCCTCGGCACGAGCGTCCTGCGCTGCTTTCAAGTCCGAGGCGGCTTTGGCCAGTTGTGTCTGCTGGGCACCCTGGTTGACGAGCCGCGCCTGCTCCTGCTCGGCCTGGCGCGCCTTTTCCGCTGCGGCGGCGCGCTTATCTTCCGCATCGATCTTGGCGAGCTGCAGCTTGGCCAGATTTGCGTAGTAGCCCTCCGGATACTGGGCAAGGAAGTAGTTCAGCGCATCCTTGTTGCCGATCTGCAGCGCGAGCTCGTAATCGTGCCGAATTTCGGCACGCGCCGAGACCGGTGGAGTTGCAGGCAGCGGTGGCGGGGCCGGTTGAGGCGCTGCGGCGGCCGCTTCCTTGGCCGGTGCCGGCACGAGCGGCACATCATCGCCACCAAGCGTACCGTACACATAGGGCTCCTGCTTGTTGCCGGTCGCCTTCATGACGTCGTCGCGGACGAAGCCGAACACCCTGCGCAGGTCCATGCCTGGAGTAGCGATATATTTCACCAGTGCCGAGGCATAGGGACTGTTCTTGCTGCCACCGTCGGACGCCGTCGAGCCAGCCTTGGCAGCGAAAGCAACCAGCGTATTCGAGGTCGCCGGCTCAATCCTGGCGAGGCCCCGGCTGACAGCCCGCGAGCCGACCGTCCGCTTCATCCTGTCGGCGAAAGGATTGTTACGGCAAGCATCGAGGATCACGAGCCGCAGCTGCCGTGCCGGCTCGATCGCCAGCAGCACTCGCTCGAGCGAAAAGGCCTCGTCGTACACATCTGTATCGCGCTCGAGCGCCGCATCCGTGGGGATCAGGTAGTTCGTACCTTCGAGCTCGATCCCGTGGCCCGCGTAGTAGACGACGGCGACATCCGAGTCGCGCGCCACATCGGCAAAATCACGCAGCACACGCCGCATCTCCAATGCCTGGAGATCCGTGCGGGTCTGGACGACGCTGAATCCCGCTCTCTTCAGCGTCTCCTCAACGATCGCAGCATCATTGGCTGGGTTGGCAAGCGCTGCGGCGTTCTTGTAGGCCGAGTTGCCGATGACGAGCGCGACACGGTTCGCAGCCCATGCCGGCTCACAGACAATCAGCGCAGCGAGAAGAAACAGGGTACGGCGCAATGCCACAGATCGGTGCAAATGCATGGCAGTACTACTTTTAAATGTTCTTCTTCCATCATTTGTGTCGTCACGACAGCAGCGGTTCAATGCGATCTCATGATCCGGTTGTGGAACCCACAGGAATGGCGTGACCCGCTTGCTGGTCGGTCAATTGACCTCACCGCAAGCCTGCCGTTTAATGACGCAGGTTTCGAACAGGCGAGATCACTCCCGTGACTGACGCGAAGCTCGATCAGGCGGGAACAGCCCGGAAAGAGATTGCCGAGCGCGGGGGAATGCCTTGTTGGATTGGACCGCCAGGGGAGTTGTCGTGATCGTCTATGGCGGGTCTGCTCTTCTGGGCGCCGCCAGCGTCCTTCACCTGCTTCCGCCGGACAATATCCGCGACTGGCTTGCGCTTGCGGCCAGAATTGCCAACATCCTGTTCCTCGGCCTCGTCGCGCTGACAACCATCACCCGGCTGGCGCCGATCATGAAATCGCAGGGCATCGAGACGCGGGTCTCAGCCTTGCTGGGTACTTTTTTGAGCATCGTCCTCGCATTTCTTCCGAAGGCAGAGCTCGGCCCCGTCTGGTCGGCTGTGTCCTCGACGTTGGTCTTGGGGGGTACCTCGCTCTGCATCGTGGTGCTCCGCTGGCTCGGCAGATCCTTCAGCATTCAAGCGGAGGCCAGGCGTCTTGTGACGGAAGGGCCTTATCGGATCGTCCGGCATCCTCTCTATCTCTGCGAGGGGATTGCCCTCGTCGGCGTGACACTCCAGGTCCTTTCACCGCTTGCCGTCCTCATCGCCATCGTGATTGTGATGATCCAATGCCGGCGGATGATCAACGAAGAGCGGATCATGAGGCGGGCATTTCCCGAATATGCCGCCTACCGCACGACAACTCCTTTTCTGATCCCCACGTGCCGCAATTGGCCAATAGGCCGGGGCCAGGCACCGGCCCAGGCGATCGATCCGCACGCCTGACACCACACTTCACATCCGCTCGATCTGCAACCGGCGGACTTCGATCCGAACCGACTTTCGGCCTCCTTCAGCGCTTCAGGCAAGCGATGGAACAGACTAGTAAAAGTAGACATATCAACAATTTACATCAAAGAACCGGAGTGCGAAGAGCGCCGGCGGGGCCTAGCTCGCCGCCCCCAGCAATCGTCCGAGGCCTTTGAACGCGTTCACTGGAATACGCGACCAACATCAGTAATGGATCGGGCTCGAGACTGTTACCTGCACGGAACCAGGCCGTCGCCAGGAGCTATGAGTTTAGTCAGCATTCTGCGCGGCTATGCCAACTTGTTTGATGCTACCATTCTTCGGCTGATGTTGGACGTCGCGCCATGAGCAATTACACGCAGATCAAGTTGTACGCTCTTCTTCTTGCTGCCTCGCTGTTCCTGACTGCTCAGCCGGCTTCCGCGACAAAGCGCGTGGCGCTGGTGCTTGGCAATGCCACATATCAAAACGCTCCCCTGCTTCCCAACCCGGCCAACGACGCCGGCGCCATCGCTGGGACGTTGAGAGCCGCAGGGTTTGACGTGGTCGACTCGAGGCTCAACCTCGCAGCGATGGACATGAAGCGAGCCCTGAGGGACTTTGCAGATCAGGCGCGCGACGCCGACATCGCACTCGTCTACTACGCGGGCCACGGGATCGAGATCGATGGCACGAACTATCTGATCCCAACCGATGCCAGGCTTGAACGTGATACGGACATCTACGACGAGGCGTTCTCGCTCGACCGTGTCTTGCTGGCGATCGAGCCTGCAAGGCAGCTACGGGTCGTGATCGTCGACGCGTGCCGCAACAATCCTTTTGCCGACACGATGAAGCGAACGGTCGCCTCGCGATCGATCAGCCGCGGGCTCGCCAGGGTCGAGCCAACGGTCTCCAATACATTGATCGCCTTCGCCGCGAAGGCAGGGTTGACGGCGCTCGACGGCAACAGCCAGAACAGCCCGTACGCGGCCGCACTGGTCAAGTATATCGCAAAGCCGGGCCTCGACCTGCGCAGGGCCTTTGGGTTCATCCGGGACGACGTCTTGCAAGCCACGGGCAACCGGCAGGAGCCTTACGTCTACGGATCGTTGGGCGGGGAGGACGTTGCGCTCGTGCCTGCTCCAAAGGCCGTGGAGCCCACGCCCGCGGCGGCCAACCCCCAGTCGGAGGTTCGCCGTGACTACGAACTGGCGCTGCAGCTCAACAATAAGGCCGCTCTCGGCGTATTCCTGACCCAGCATCCAGATGGATATTACGCAAGTCTCGCCAAACTTCAGCTCAACCAGATCGAGGCGGAGGAGGCACGGGTTGCGGCGACCGAAAAGGCGCGCCAAGCCCAACAGCAGCAGGCCCGGCTTGCCTCCGAAGGCGCCCTGCGCGCACAGCAGGAAAAGGCGGCCGCTGATCTGAAGGCTGCGGAGGACGCCCGCATTGCGGCCGAACGAACAAAACTCGCGGCGCAAGAGCAAGCGGCCGATGCCGAGCGGAAGCGAACCACGTCCGAGGGATCGATCAGCACCGCGCTCACTCGGAACAAGGCCGCCATCGAGAATTCCACCACGGTGACTCCGCCTCCAGCCGCTGTGGCCGCTCAGAGTGACACAGACACGAAGGTCGCCGCTCTGAGCGCCGGGCCGCAGCAGGCCGATCCGGCCAGGGCCGATATCCCTCAGGCCGATCTCGCCAGGTCGGTACAGAGCGAATTGAGCCGCGTCGGATGCTTCACCAGTGCCGTCGATGGCGAATGGAATGCCGCTTCGCAGCGCTCACTCTCGCTCTTCAACCGTCACGCGGGAACCAAGTTCGACGCGAAGCTTGCGAGTCTCGATGCACTTGACGCAATCAAGCTCAAATCGTCGCGGGTCTGTCCGCTGATCTGTGAACGCGGCTACAAGGCTAATGGCGACCAGTGCAGCAGGATCACCTGCGCCGAGGGCTCGTTCCTCAATGACGACAATGAATGCGAGAAGCGGCGCGGCAGGAAGCCTGTTGCAAACCGCAATACAGGCGAGCGCCCAGCCCGCGCGGATCGCCCGGCCCGCGAGAGGTTCACACCGGCTGCGGAGGCCCCCGCGCCACGGCGACAGGCGACTGCCAAGGGCAGCAGTGGCATCTATTGTGATCAGCATCTTTGCCGTCAGGTCAATCGTGGCTGCCGCCTCGAATACCGGGGCGGTGGAGGTCCCGGCGGCAACACCGGAAATGTCGAGGTCTGCAACTAGCGCCAAGCAAAAGAGGTGTCCGAAGGAGTGACCTGAGTGACAACCTGCGAGCTGGAGCAGAAAGATCTCGGCACCTTTCCAGGTGTGACGCTCTTCACGAAACGGCAGGCGCCCGGCATGAGGCCGACGGCGGTCTATCTTCCACTGAAGCACGCAACCGCCGCCACCAAGTTCGATGTCGTAATCTGGCTACACGGTTTCTATGTCAGGGATCATGAATACCTGTTCCGGAACGATCCTGCGCGTCTGCGCGAACAGGTCCGGGATTCGGGGAAGGATGTCGTGCTTATCGCGCCATTCCTGGGCTACGAATATGCCGTCGGTGACACCTTTGCCGGGAACTACAGCGTGAAGGATCTGGCTTCTGCCAAATGGGGCGAACGCTATCTGGACGAGATCCTCGGGGCTCTTGCCAAGTTCGTGGCGCCTGTCGCCAGCACCGTCAACGGCACCCGGAGCATACCCCAGCTCCAGATCGGCAAGCTCATCATCGCCTGCCATTCCGGCGGCGGGAGCGGCATGCGCAACCTGGTCGGAAGCCTGGGAAAGTATCAGCCGAACCTGTCGGCCTGCTGGGGATTTGATTGCCTCTACGGCGCCAAAGCGCAACCGGATGACGCCACGTTCTGGTACCAATGGCTGTCGGGCCAGAGCACCTGCGTGCTCGAAATTGTCTATGGCCCGACCACCCTTTCGCAATCGGTGAAGCTGGACCTGGTCGGACGCGGACTCGCAACGCTCGACGGCAATCGCCCTACGTCACAGCGCCCTGCTCTCAAAAACCTCACTGTGAGCGTGGGTCACTATGATTCATTTCCGGCCTTTGGGCAGATGGTCAGGGTCAATGATCTGGATCCGGCCTTCGTCGACCGCTTCATGATCCCTCAGGTCGTCGACAAACCTCCACTGGGCCACAAGCCGGCGTCGCGCAATGGAGAATTCCTCAAACAGGCGATTGCCAACGTTCGCGGCGCTTTCCCCTTTCCGAAGGACATTCACTACATGATTGCCCGCGGCGGTTTCTACAGCCGCCTGAGTAGGCTGTAGCGTCGCAAAGGCCCCTTCGGCGGGCACGAATTCGCCAGTCACCGGCTCGCTGCTTAACCTTGGCTGTGATGATGCAAGGAGATACAGGACATGACGGAACCACCTTTCGATCCGAACACCGCGCCGAGAGCCGGCAACTCGGCTCAGGACCGCGCCGCGATGCGGGCAGACGTGAACAAGGTCGCGCTGAAGCTGCGCGAAGCCGGCATTCAGCTTTACGGATTCTACAAGATTCGCGACCTCGTGCCGTACTGGAATCCGCTTGGCTTCGATTTCATGTGCGACAACTGGCGGCAACTGCTCGATGCCGCCGGCAAGGCACCGCGGCTAGGCTCCGACCAGATCAACATGCCGGGCTACGATCCGTGGCTGCAGGCCGGCGTCAAGAGCGTCGGCTTCACGCAGACGGGCAAGGCTCCGCACGTGCATCTCGACATTGCGATCGACCGGCCCGGGCTCTGTCGGATTTACATCCTGGAGAAAGACGAGGAGCGACGTCTCGACGCCCTGCGACGGGCCCGGGTGGTCACCGCGAGAGATACCGACGTATTCAGGAAGATCCACCGGCGGGTGGAGGGTCTAGGCATCGATCTCGACGATCACATCGGCTCGCACCTGGAGGCGGGGCGGCTCGTGCTCGATGGCATCAATTTCGTCGCCAAGGATCACAACCGTCTTCTCGATGCGCTAACGAACCTGAAATATCCCGCCGGCAACAATGTCTTTTTTCGCGGAGAGAGATCCGGCCGCGGTCATTTCTTCGGCATGGCCTCATTCCTGGCCACCGACGGCATCGGTTTTCGGCAAATCTGGCAGACATTTCCCGAGGAAAGACCGGTCGCAACACCAGATCCGCGTACCGGACCAGCGATGGATCCCAAGACTTCCGGGCGGTTCGGCGATTCACAGAACCTGCCGGATCTCACCTCGGTGCACTGTGCCGTGTCGAACCGGATCTGCAACGTCCATATCGACGAGATGGGCTTCGTAGTCACGGACAGCAAAGGCACCATCATCGTCGACCCTGACGCGCTGCGGCACATCTTCGTCGAGTTGCTCTGGAAGACCAACCTGCAGGGCAAACTGCCCTTCTGGGCGCTCGACAACGTCAATTTCACCATCCCGAGCTCGCCAAACGACTTTTCCCGCGTTGGAGTCAGCGTCGACATCGCGAAGTTCGGACGTGTCAAAATTGCGCTCAACGGGAGCTGCTCGGCCGACGGCAAGATGGAAGCAGCCGGCACGCTCACGCTCGGGTTCAAATTCTGAGACAGACCACAGCCGCGGCTCACTTGATGGAATAGGATTTGACGTCGAACGACCAATTGCTCGGCACCAGTTTTCCGCTGCCGCCGTCCGGGACACGCAACTCCCTGGTCCACGCCGACAGGTAGCTCAACGTATCGGCTTGATTCTGTAGTTTGCGCGGGAGATCCGGCAAATCGAGTAATTGCACGCGCCGTTCACTCAGGATCGCAACCATGAGGGCCGAGCCGGTCGGCGGCGCGACGACATATTCAAAGCCACGTTGCCGCCCTGACGGGGTCGGCACAACAAATTGCACGCCTGGCTTGACGAGATTGATGTCGCGGCCGTCCGACTGTTCCAACAATTCGGGAGTCGGAAAGATCTGGGACATCCGTCCGTCCGCATCGACATCCACCAGAATGAGATAGCCTGCCTTCTTCGCAGTCACGCCGAATGACACCTTGCCTCCAACGTTGACGGTCAGGCTGGGCAGGATCTCAAGGGACACACTTGCAGCATTGCTCTGTGCGGCGCTGGACTGTCCGCGCGTCGCCTGGATGTGCCAAAACCATGGTGCGCTCGCCAGGCTCGCATGTAGAGATTCCGGCCACAGCGGCGCCGCGGGCGCGGCCCCGCTTCCCGCCAGCAGCAGGGCGAACGCGAAGCATACTCGTTTACGGCGGATCAGCTCCGATCGCCACATGGCTCCCCCAAACAAGTGTCAGGGAGCGCTGAAAAAGCCGATCGAGGCGATCCGCGCGTCCGCAGGCAGGTAGCGCTCGAGGTTCTTGATCAACTGCCCTGAGGCGCGTCGCCGATTGAGCTGAATCAGGACGGTCTCGAGATCGACCATGCGCCGCTGCGAGGTTACAGCAACGATCTGCTCGGCACCGAACGGCTCACCCACCCGGAGTGGCAGCCGCAAGTTCGACGATTTGGCCACTGCCGCGTCTTTACCCACCGGGTACAACATCTGGATGGTACCGTCGCCGGATACATTGAACAGCAGCAATGCCCTTGAAGCCACGTCGGACAGTTCGACTTCGATGGTCTGACCAGCGCGCTGCTGTCGATCATCCGGCCAAATACGCATGATCTGCGGCGATCGGGTCGCCATTCGCTTGAGCTCGCGCATTGCCGCGGTGCGATCCACGACCGTCGGCAAATTGGCTACGTCCATCCCAAAGGCGACGACATCGCCCCAGGCGATCACGTCATGAGAGACGGGGTCCCAGATCAGGTCGGGATTGTCCGTCGGCTGAACGGCCTGCACGGTGGCGTCCTTCGGCGTCACGCCGGCGAAATAGTTCATCTTGCCGTCGAGCGCCGCCAGACGGATCGGTGCCGTGAGACGGAGGGACGCCGGTGCAGCGACGGTCGGGGCTGCAGCAGTCGGAGCGGCGAGGGGTGCAACCGTATTGGGTGCAGCGGTCAGCGTCGGCAGCGCCGGCGCCTTCGTCGCAGCCGGCGGGGCAGCCGCCTGTCCATCAGCAGCCTGACTGGAGGCCGTCCTCGCGGCCGGCCCCTGAATCAGCACCACGCCTCGCGTCAGCTCGAAGGCGACGGCGGTCTCCGGCGCCTGCGCCGGTGACGATATGGTCACGATGTTCTGGCGCTGGTCCGAGAGCTGATAGACCACCTGCCGGACATTGGCAAAGAGTTCCTTTAGCGTCACCTTGCCATCGCGATTGATGTCCGCGCCGCCCTCCACCGCCCGCGCCACCGCGTAGCTGAGAGCCCCGCGCAGCCCATCGATCCCGGGAATCCGTACTTCGGGCGCCTTGGTGTAGCGATCAACAGCGGCGAGGAACGCCGTGTGGTCCAGATCGAGCTCGGACTTCGGATCGTTGCTGTCCGATAACGGCTTCAATTCATCGACAAGCAACGTGTAGCGCGGCACCTGCCGGAAGCTCATCTCCGCAGCCCGCGGGTCGATATCGCGCACCATTCCGCCGCCATGGCAGGTATCCGCAACGAAGATCACCTTCGCGCCGCGCAGCTCGAACTGCCGGATGAAATGGTTGAACTCGCTCCCCAGAATGCGCTCGACGGACCCCTTTGGCGTGGTTTCGAAGCCGGGCAGCAGGAACACGTTCTCCATCCCATCGGGCTCCGAGCCCTTGACGCGCTCAGGCTCCTGCGTGCCGTGGCCGGCGATCGACAGGAAGACGAGGTCGTTGTTCTTTGTGCGCGTCACCAATGCACTGATTTCACGAAAGACGCTCGCCCTGTTCGCTTGGGCATTAGTCAACTCGACGACATCGCTAACTCCCATCCTCTTCAGGCTGGACACGAGATCTCCAGCGTCAGCGACTGCGCCCTTCAGCTTGCGGACGTGCTGGTAATCGTCGATTCCGATCACGAGCGCGCGCACGGCCGCCCCATCCGGATTGCTGATCGACAGTGCTTCCGCTGCCTGGGCGCGCTGCAGCGGCAGACCGATCACCGCAGCAAGCGCGATGGCGGCAGCGCAGCAGATCCAGTACTCAAATCCTCTGGGCCTTCGCATCGTGATCCACCTCGATGTCATGCAAGCCGGTTCCCGAACCGCGCCGGCCGGACGTGGCGGCGACATCCTCGTCCGAACGTCCCCGATCCAGCCTGCGAACAGCATTCCCTACCCATCTGTAGCGCCAGTGACACACATGGTTCATCGCCTCTTGGTCGCGGTTTTCGCAGCGGCCGATTTGCGGCTCGTCGGCGCATCGGAGTCCTGGTAGGCGTCAGCCGAAACCGTTGTCTGGTCATCGGCGAAGGCACGAAAGCGAACCGGATTGTAGCCGCGCGCAAGCAGGCTCGCCAACGGATAGATATTGCGGCAAACGCGTCCGTTGCAGCCGCCGGTCGAGGATTCCATCACCTCCGCCTTGCGATCCGGCGTGAACCGCAGGAACAACATCACATGGGAGCCGGGCTTGTTGAGTGCATCGCCGGGCTTCAACGCCCAGGGGTTCGTCACGGGCGCAGCGATCGCGGGAATGGCGGCGGTCGTGTAGTGGACCGAGAGTCCCCACGTGGCGCTGACGAACGCCGAGCAGTCGACGCCCGCCACATCCGGCCGCGGCGCGTTGCGGGTGCAGACATTCCCGGCCAACGTGCCGCTCTCGATGCGCTGCCGGAAGTTTGCGAGCGAGCCGTGACAGCCCCAGCAATAAGGTACGCCGCGCACCTCCTGGTTTACCTTGCCCTGAAGGTACCATGGGCGACGAATGCGATTGAATCCGCTGCACTGGCTGTCCGGATCGTTGCCATAGTTCGCCTGCGTTAGCTTCCACTGCACACCCTCGAACGCAAACGCGGTCTCGATCGCCTGCTGGCGATTTGACGGCCGTACCGCCGCTGTCGCATTGAACTTGCTATTGTTGTACGGCTGCGCGGTTGCCGTCCGCGACGGCCGTGCGTCGATCAACGACGGGTTGCGCAGGGGGCGGAAGCCGACGCCAACCACATCGACACCGTTTGGCTTGGTTCGCAGGAAATAGACGTCGCCGTCACCCGAGACCGTGACGAACCGCCTCGTCAGCGGGGTGTTCTCGAGAGGCAACTCGTAGATTCCCTCGAGCCGGCCGTTGGCGGCATAGCGCACGACGAAAGTGGATGCGTCCTTTCCCGACGGCGGAATGTCTTCGGCCAACACATAGAAGCGATCGCTATTGTCGATCTCGAGGAACTCGACCGTACCGAGCTGGTCACGCACGCGCAGGCCGAGTGCGCCAATGGTCTCGTTGGTAACCATGGTCTGGATCTCGATCCGCACGCTGGAATTGCCCCTGTCCGGGATGATATCGGCGATGACCGAGCCCTTGCTGCGGGAGGCGACGTACTGCCGGTCGGGCTGCCGGCCCGTTTTGATGACGGCCGCGCGGGTGTTCTGGTCGAGCAGCGCGGTCGCGCTGCCGGGTGGCTGCGATCCCATCTGGGCGAAGGCGGAGATGGCGACCTGGTCGTCCGTGCCGCGGCTCGAGACTTCCTCAAGTTGGATTTCGTCGCCACCGAGCCCGCGCGTGGACTGGTCTGGCGCCGCCTTCAACGTGCGGACGCCGCCGTCCCAAACCATGATGTCGCCGTTATGAACGACGAGATCGGTCGGCTGGACATCCCTCGGCATCTTGAGGACGTCAGGATCGGAATTCGGTTGCTTGGGGTCGAACTGGAGAATGCGTCCGTTGACCTGATCGAGCACGAACAGGTTGCCCCGCCCGTCGGCACTGAGCGCCTGCGGGCCTGCCAGTTCCACGTCCTCTCCGGCCGGGACGATGCCGACCATGGAGGCAGCCGAGCCGCCCGAAAAGCTCCGCACGACGGTGTCCTCGGCGTGCGTCCCGGTGGCGAAAATGCTCGCACCGGCGATGAAGACCCAGATCCAACTCGTTGGACGAAACATGTTCGCCTCGATGTGCCCGAACCGATTGTCGCGCCAGATCGACTAATCCGAGATGCCGTTGATGCGGCGCGTCAATTAGTGGTGAGCAATCTCAATCGCGTTCAATTCTATCACCGGACGGTGATAGTCCATTGTCTTCAGCTTGCGGTGCAAAAACCATGGCCAAAAATAGATTTGAGCAGGTCAACGAGATCCAGCCCGACGC
Organism: Bradyrhizobium sp. WSM2793; assembly: GCF_000379585.1. NCBI lineage: Bacteria > Pseudomonadati > Pseudomonadota > Alphaproteobacteria > Hyphomicrobiales > Nitrobacteraceae > Bradyrhizobium > Bradyrhizobium sp. WSM2793. Next base: position 134,696 of record NZ_KB902778.1, read on the forward strand.
CATTACGCTGGTCCTGAAACGCGACATTGACGGCGCCACCGGATCGGTTGTGATGCCGGCTGCCAGCAGCGGCGGGCGGCTGTCCAATGACCAAGTCAGCGCCCCATTGCCGGCCCAGGACGCCTTTCGCGGCGCGATCCGGCTGGCCAATGACGTGAAGCTCGCGATCGTGGTGTGCGATCCGGACGGCGTCTGGAAGCCCGAATGGGGCGATCTTTACCGGGCCCTCGACTGATTCATTGCCGCGGACCGGCACATGTTGCGACGCCGTATGGAGACGAGCATGCTGAATGGACCGCTGCCCCGCGCGTCGTTGCGGGTCCGAGCCTTGATGGTCGCGCTGTTGGTTGCGACCAACTGGCCGGCAGAGGCCAACGACTCGGCCGCCGAATTGTCGATCGGAGGGCTCCAGTTGGTTCGCACCCGCGATGTGGCCATGGAGAGCGAGGACCTGCGTATCGCACTCGACAGGATCATCGTTCGCTATCAGTTCGCCAACGTCACCAACAAGCCGGTTACGCTAACTGTGGCCTTTCCGCTGCCCGACATCGACCTGTCGGAGGCCGATAACATTGCGCTGCCGTCGAACGACCCGGTGAACTTCGTCGACTTCGAGACCAGGATCGACGGCAGCCCAGCGCCGCTGACGATTGATCAGCGCGCCATGATTGGCGACAAGGATGTCAGCGCACTGCTCCGCCAGCTCAAGCTGCCGCTGTTGCCCATTGGCAGCCGCGAGATCCGCGTGACCGACCTCCCGGCAGCAATCCGAACCCGACTTGTGGACGAGGGACTATTGATGCCTGCCGGAATGAGCGACAACGGCCGTCAGCAATATGCTCCAAGCTGGGTCACCAGGACGTCTGCCGTGCGGCAGCAGGTGTTTCCGCCCTCGCGCACCGTTGTCGTCGAACACCAGTATCGGCCGAGCGTCGGCTCCAGTGCTGACACCATACTGCGCCTGGGCCTGCGCCGCAGCAACGCACTCGGCCCGGAAGTCGCGCGTTACCGGAAGGATTATTGCGTCACGGACGGGTTCCTTGCCGAGCTTGACAAGCGCGCCGGCGACGGCACGGCCAACACCGCTAAGCTGCAGGAGCGGCGCATTTCATACGTGCTCAAGACCGGCGCGAATTGGGCCGGGCCGATCCGGGCGTTCAAGCTGACCATCGACCCAGGTGGCAGCGACCGCATGGTCAGCTTCTGCCAGGGCCGGCTCAAGGCGTCCCCGACCGGAATCACGCCTGAATATACGGCAAGCGATTTCAAGCCGGATACCGACCTGAAGATCCTGGTGATTGGAAAATTCTGAGCGCCGATCAGTTCGTAAGCATCACGTAGCGGGCGGCTGCGGTGATCGTCACGTGGTTGCGCTGGGCGTCACTCAGCGCCTGCAGGAAGAACGTGTCGGCAGCCGTCGGTCGCGGCTGGCGCAACGAGTCCAGAACCTGCGGAGTCGCTACGGCCAAGATCAGTTGCGGACCGCTCGCGCGCGGGACCGGGAGCGAAAACGACAGCGAGTCAATACCCGGCTTGAGAAGGTAAGACAGGCTTTGCACCTCACCGCCATCCGATACCACGAGCAATTCCACCACACGATTGGCGAAGTTTTCGATGGTACCGTTGAGAGTTTCGCCAGCCTTCAGTTCCGTCGCTGACAGGGTGACGCGCGGTACTCGCACCTGATCGCTTCCCACCTGGCTCAAGAACTTGACGGCCGGGCACTGGGCCTGGGTCACCTGCCTGACGCCGACCGAAGCCTCAAATCCCTGGTCCCGCCGAAATGCCTTGTCGAACGTATCGAACGGGGCCGTCGAGGCGCCGAAGCCCTCGATCACGGCGGCGGTTTGACTGACCGCAACCGGCAAAATGAAGAAGCAATCGCCGCCGGAATATTGAGTTACATATTTGCGGATGCGCTCGGCTCGTCCCTGCCCCTCGGCTGGCGGAGTGGGCGTTACCGCCGGCGGTGGTGACAACTTCACCGGCTCCCGACCGCCGGGCTGTGGTGCGGAGGGCTCGACTTTCGGCGGCGACATTGTCCCCGCGAGTTTCGGAGGCGGCGGCAAGCCCGCCACGCCAGGCGCCGACCAGACCAGCTTATAGAAGGCATATCCACCCCCGCCCAACATGAGCAGCACCGCGGCTGCGCTAGCATAGAGCCAGAGACTGCGCGGCCTCTTCTGCGCGGTTGAGGGCGCCCTGTCCTGCCAGGCCGGCGCCGCGCTTTCCGGCGGCGCCAGCGGATCGAAGCCGGACAGCGACGCGGTGGATGTCTGAGGCGGACCTGTCGGCGTCCATTTGGCGACCTCCGCCATGGTCGCACGCAACGCCGGATCGGGCTGCAGCATCCGCTCCAGCAAAGGCCTGATGCGCATGTCTATCGCACCGAGATCAGGCACACGTCGGCGCTTTTCCACCAGTTGAAACTGGCTTCCGCCCATGTCGAGCTTCTGTCCGGTCAGCGCATGGAACAGCACGAGGCCGAAGCTGTAGACGTCGGACTTCGCCGTGATCTCGTTGCCGTACAGGCCGACCTGTTCCGGAGACGCGTAGTTGTCCTTGCCGGCGAAGCCCGAACCGATGATGGTCTTGTCGCCCATCTGGGTCGATCGGGCGATACCGAAATCGATGATCTTGGCGCGTCTCACATCGTCGAGCGGCACGATGATGTTGTCCGGGGAAACGTCGCGATGGATGATGCCGTGCTCGTGGGCGGCCTCCAGCCCCGATGCAACGCGCTGCATCAGCCTGACCAGCGCCTCGAAAGTCAATGGCCCTTCGTCGAGCATGTTCGAGAGCGAACGGCCGTTCACGAACTCCATCGCGAGATACGGTCGCTGCAGCACGGGCTCCACGGTGAACAGGAAGTAGCGAACGATCGCGTCGTGCGGGAGATTGTGAAGCGCCGCTGCCTCCCGCCGGAACAGCGCGAGCGCGGCCTCGTTGTCGACCATGTCGGGCAGCAGCATTTTCACCGCAACCGGCGATCCGGTCTGGATTTCACGGCACTTGTAGACCTCACCCATGCCGCCCGCGCCGATCACCGCTTCGATCTCGTATATGCCGTTGAGGCGGGTGCCGGGCAGCACACCGCGGTAGCCCGACGGGAATGGATCGTTGACGGTCATGGTTGCGGCTCCCGATCCAGCGGCGATCTTGTCGGTTCTGAGGATCGCGGCACCAGCAGCCGCACAACCACGATCGTCACGTTGTCGAGTCCTCCCCGATCAAGAGCCAAAGCGAGCATGTCATCGCAAGCCGCCTGGGAGTGCCGCGTGGTCGCGTGCTGCAGGATCTCGTCGTCCTGCATATGCTTGGTCAAGCCGTCGCTGCAGATCACGAAGACGTCTTCCGGCTCGGCCGGACCTGTCACGACCTCGAACTCCGGATCGTCGGCGACGCCAACAGCCCGGGTAATGGCATTGCTCGGCCAGTCCTTGACGTCTTCGCGCGACACCGCGCCGCCGGCAATCAGTTCCTCCAGCTCGCTGTGATCATGCGATACCTGATTGATGCTGCCCCGGTTGACCAGGTAGACCCGGCTGTCGCCCGCCCATATGCAGGCATAATAGCCGTCGCGCACGAGCAGAACCGCCGCCGTGGTGCCGACGGTGGCGCCCTGCCGCTCCTTGCTGAGCGACAGGATCTGCCGGTTCGCGTGGAACAGCCGCTCCTCGCACTGCGCCAACAAGTCGGCGGCCGAGTCCGGCAAGCCGATCGTGTTAAGCGACTGCACGACGATGCGGCTGGCGAGATCGCCGGCTTCGTGACCGCCCATACCGTCGGCGACGGCCCACAGGCCGACATCGGTCCGGACCAGGCACGAATCTTCGTTTCGCGTCCGCACCCGTCCGGCATGAGTGACGCTACCGACATCGAACAAGGAAGGGACATGCATCATCGCCCGTCACCCCGTCCCGGATGCTGTACGGCCGAGATCGCCGGTCAGCAGTGTGGAATAATGAAATGGATCAGGCAATCCGCGGCAAGCGAGCGCCATTGATGGAAAGCCTTCGCCACCCGCGGTCCACCAGAAACTTGCCGCAGCATAGATCTGCGGACTGGCAGCGGAAAGCGCGGCAAAGGACTTGGTGAATGCGTCATCCGCGGAAACCGCTCCGACGGTTGTTGCGCCCAGTGCGATCATTTGCGAGTCTTCGGCGATCGGCGCCTGCGGTCGCGGCACCGCGAGACGATCCAGGGCATCCGATATCTGCTCAAAGGTTGAAGTTTGATCCAGGGTCGAAAGCAGGAACGCCTCCGCCTGCCCGTACCATTCATCCTGAGGATCGACGCTCGGCGGCGGCAGTAAGGCGCTTTCGTCCGACACCGCATGCAGCGTCAATGGATAATACCGCCCCACCCCGTCGAGCGAAGGCATCACTGCCCCCGCCACCGTCGTGCCGCAGATGGCGGCGCCAAGCCAGAATCGCCAGACCGGTGCGGTCAGGAACGCCTGCTGCCAGCCCGGGCCAAGCTGATGACGACTGGCCGACAGCGCAGACTGCACCCATGGCTCCCAGGCTTCCAGGAAGCTGCGCGGGGTGGCGATCGCGATGAAATCACGCTTTGCGCCGATCTTGCCGAATAGCCCACAACGCATGGTCATATTCCGGTCGGGCAACGAAACTCGCGGAGCACCGACAGGTTGAGGGGATTGCGCAACGACCCGGTCGAAATCTGATAGTTGAGCTCGCGCCCCGCGACGATGAAAGTCGCGCTGGCGGTTTCCGCTTTCACCACCAAGGATCCAGCCTCCAGCATCCGGAACAACGACCAGGGACCGATGCGCTCGAGCACGGATGGCGGCCCGAAATCGTTGCTGACCGAAATTGCCGTCCGCGGCGACGGACCCGGCCAGAGGACGGTGGTCGGTGCGTTGCTCTGAGGCTGCGGCGGTGGTGGCGGAGGTTGCGGCCCGCCGAACATGGACGAAGCCGTGGGCGGGCCCGGCGTGACCGGGCTGGTGATCGTCGTGCCGCCAATCTCGGTCTTGACCGTCACGCCCGGTCCGGATGCCCCGGGCGGCCGGATCGCGAACGACACCGCGGGCACGCCACCGCCGGTCTGGAAGAAGGCGTCGCGGACATAGGCCGCATTCTGGAACTGCTTCAGCGTGTCGGGCGAGAACGATCGGCCGACGGGACTCTCCTTCCGCCACGTCCAATCTGATCGCGAAGTGTCGGCGTAAGACGCCAGGAACTGGGTGAAGAATTTGTCCATGACGCCGTTCGGACTGAAAAGCTTGGCGAAGTCGGCGAGTGGCACCTCCTGATTGCTGCCGCGGACGAACGGATACCGGTTGGTCACCGTCTGCTGGCAAACTGGCGTGACCTGATCGCGCAGCGCCTGCAGGATCTGTCCGGCAGTCGAGGCGGCAATGCTGCCCTCGAACTCCGCGGCGGTCGCGCGCAGCATGTCGGAGAACGGCGGCGGCATGCGCGAGGCATTGTTGCGCAGGGCCGCAACCTGGCTCTGAAGCGAAGCGGTCGCCTGCGCGGTCAGTTGCGGGTTCTCGATGATCAGCGTCAGATTCTGTGCGATATCGTTCAGGTTGGCGATGGTCGAGTCGATCGGCCGGCGGGTGCTGTCGCCTTCCAGCACCGCATGATATGGTTTGAACTGCGCTTCGATCGTCGTCCCGGGTGGTCCATCCTGGGCGTTGGTGAACAGTGGCGGCGCGGCCACAGCAGGCGTGGCCGGGTTCGTCGCAGCGTTCGCCGGCTTCGGCCGTTCCTTAGTCAGCATCGTCTCGTCACGCACCGATTCCAGGATTTGCCGCATCGGTGAGGTCGGCGCGGAAACCGCCCTTAGCACCTCGTATTTCGGCTTGTCGGCGAGCAGTTTCTTCAGACGCAAGCTGCCCAGCGCGGTTCGCCAAGTCGTGACAAACTCGTTGGAATAGATGTTCAAGAGGTCGCCGGCGAGGTTGTCGTACTGCTGGTCGATGGCCGACTGCTGGCCGGCATCGCCCAGAACCCAGCGTTCCTTCTTCATGCGCTCCGACAAACCTGGCAGCCGGGCGACGAAGTTCTGCTGGAAGCCGTTATAGGTGAAGAACTGGGGCACCCGCACAGCGTCCAGAGGCTGCCCCGTCGTGGTTTCGAACACGACCGCCATGTCAGGACCGCCGCGGCGGGCGGCGATCCAGTCGCCTGCAGTCGATGAGCGAGCCTCGGATTTCAGGAATTCGTAGGCGCGCTGCGACACGCTCAGGCGCGCTAGCGAATTCTGCGCCTGCTTGATCAGCCGGCCGTCCAGCTCGACAAGCGGGGGCTGCTCCGTCTCGAGGTCGAACATCGCCGTGAGGTTCTCATCGAGCAGGCGCCGTCCTTCTGCGTTGGTTGCGCCGGGATAGAGGTTGTCCTGCCAGTCGCGCTGCATCCAGGAGCGGATCAGCTCGCGGTCCGGCGACTGCAGGCCGCCGAGCATCAGATAGACCTTCAGCGCCTCGTAGACGAACGCGGATTCGTTGACCCGCGCGTTGAGCTGCTCCTCCAAACGATACAGCAGGCGTGGCCTGAACATGCGCTCGAGCGCCGCATGATAGGCCGCCTTGGAGGGCGACATCAGCCGGGCGTGCTGGCTGAGCCCGTAACGGGCCGACAGGGGCACCGATTCGTTGCGCGATCCGTAGCCCGCCGGGGCGTTGCGCAGCCGATAGAGCAGTGGCAACACCTTGTCGAGCTCATGATCGTCGATCAGCGTCTGCTTGATGAGAGGCGCTCCGGCGGCTGCATATTCGTTGTCCGCCTGCATACTCTGCGCGATCAAGTCGGAATTGCGCTTGTAGCTGGTCAGCCATCCTGCGATCAGCCCGATCGAGACCAGACCGATCAAGGACAACGCTGCCGTTTTCAGAATCAGTGCGCGGCGCACCGCCGCACGGTCGGTCGAGACCCAGTCGGCCTCTCCGATGATGACCTTGGAAATGAGATCGGCGAGGAAAAAGCTCTTGCCCGTCCCTGAATAGGATCCGGAACCGACCTCCTCCGCGCCGAACGTACGCGCCAGCGACCCGATCAGCTGGTCGATGGGAGTCCCTTGCTGCGTACCCGAGGTGAAGTAGAATCCGCGCAGGTTCGCGTTCACGTGGTAGCGCGTTGGCTCGAAGATCTGGTTGAGGAAGTCGTGGATCTGGGGCTTGAGCCGCGCCATCTGTGCCGGGAAGCCGAACAGTTGCACGCGGTGCTGCGGCGTCGGCTCGTCCTGCAGGCGGTCGAGTGTCTCTTCGCTCAGGCGCTCCAGCAGACGGTCGAACTCGACCGGTATCTGTCCGACCAGATTCTGGGTCTTGTCAGCGGTTTGGAATGTCGCACCCCAGACCTGGCGACGGCCGGCCTCGCCGACATAGGCGAAATATTCGGTGAAGCCGGCAACGAGATCGGTCTTGGTAAATAGCGCGTAGACGGGGAAGCTGACCTTGAGCTTCTGATGCAGCTCGAGCAGGCGCATTCTGATGGCATCGGCGTGAAGCGCGAGCTCCTGCTTCGGCAGCGTCAGCACGTCCTCGATGCTGATGGCGACCAGCACGCCGTTGATCGGCTGGCGTGACCGGCTCTTCTTGAGGATGTCGAGGAAGGCCAGCCAGCTTTCCTTGTCGGCCTTGGCGTTGGAATCCTGAGTGGTATAGCGGCCGGCCGTATCGATCAGCACGGCCTCCTCGGTAAACCACCAATCGCAATAGCGGGTACCGCCGACCCCCGCGACCGCAGCCGGCGTCGCCCCGCGTGCGAGCGGAAATTTGAGCCCGGAATTGACCAGCGCAGTGGTCTTGCCGGCGCCGGGCGGGCCGATGATGACGTACCAGGGCAGATCATAGAGATAGCTCGATTTGTTGCCGCTGGCGGTCTTCAGGGTGGCGAGCGCATCCTTCATGCGCTCCTTGAGAACCGGCTCGTCGCTGACTGGCTGATCTGCCGCACTGATTCCGTCGGCGATCTCCTTGGCATTCTTGCGCCGCTTGAAGAAACTGAAGCCGGCGACGCCCGCCACGGCCGTGATCAGCAGCAGAATCGCGATCTGGCGGATGATGTGGTTCTCGAGCGGATGCCAGTCGCCGAATGCAATGAAGGGACCTGCGAAATAGATCACGGCGCCGAGCGAGCTGAGCCCAACTCCGTAGAGAATGATGCGGATGATATCCTTGGCAAGCATTGATCGGTACCTGTCGCAAACCGCGTGAGCCGTAGAGCCTGCTTATTCGCTGCGTTCGATGAAGATCTCGACACGCCGGTTCTTGGCGCGTCCGTCAGGCGTCGAATTGGGTGCGATCGGCGCGTCCGCCCCCTTGCCTTCAACGTCCACGCGCGAACCATCGGTCAGGCCGGGCTTCAGTGCGGCGGCAACCGCCTTGGCGCGCTCGACCGACAGCTCGAAGTTCGAAGGGAAGCGCACTGTGCGGATCGGCGAGCTATCGGTATGACCGACGACCCGGATTCGTCCCGGCTCCTTGTCGAGGGTTGCTGCGACGCGGGCCGCAACCGGCTTGAAGCCGTCGAGGATGGTGGCCTGGCCTGACGAGAACAACGCGAGGTCACAGACCCTGATCACGATAAAGCTCGCGGTCTGGTCCGCAGTCATGGCACAGGCGGTGTTCTCCTTGGCGAGCGCATTGCGGATGCGCTGCAGCTGGGTAACACGGTCCGGCGGTGGCGGCGGAAGTGGTGGAGGCGGGGGTGCAATGACCTTGCGCTTGAGCTCGATCGGATCGCTGGGATGCAGCGCCAGAGCGACTGCGGCAGCGTTCTCCGCCCGGCTGGCCAGCAGCGTCCGCAGGACGAAATAGGACCCCGTCAATAGCGCGGCGGCCACGGCGGCCACCAGCCAGACCGGAACGCGGAGACGCTGCCGGCGACCGGCCAGCGCCTGCCCCCTCCAGTTGGGCGACAAGTCGCTCACCGTCTTGGGACGGACCCGGCGCAACAATTCGTAGAGGTTGCGCTGGATCACCTGCAAATTCGCTAGCCCGCCTGCCGACGTACGGTGGATGCCCTGGAAGCCGAGCGCGAGACAGGCATGCTGCAGTTCGAGCACTGGATAGTTGATCAGCGGATCAACCTTCAAATGGTCGAGAATCTCGAAGAAACGGACACCACCCACACGCTCGCCGAAGAATCGGCTCAGCATGGAATATTGCGTCCAGACGTGGCGCTCATCGGTCGGGATGTGCTGCACGATATCGTCGGCGGTGGCGCATAGGATGTATTTCGCCGTGTTGGCCTGATGCTCGGAGATCCCTGCCGAACGGATATCCTTCTCGAAGAACTTGATCGCGTCGGCGACCTGCTCCATCAGACTTGCGAATGAGGCACGCATGAGCGCCACGCGCAACCGGCCAAGCAGTTGCAGCAAAGGGCCGGCCGCACGCATCACCGGATTGGCGTTTGGCGCCACCAGATCGTCGACGCGCAACGGCGGTCCAGGCGCCAGCATCCCCTGCTGCGTCGGTGCCTGCGCGGGCGTCGATATCCATTCCTCGGACGGCTGGCTGGTCGGCGCAGAGGCGTAGCTCGGGCGCTGCGGAATGGGAGAAGAGGATGACGGCGAGGAAGGCGCGGGCGCGCCGGGAGACGGCACAGGTGACGGCGAATAGCTTGGGCGTGCTGCGGGTCCCTCGCCCGCCGGAGGCTGAGCGGTGGGCGCCGGCGGCAACCTCCCGCCGGGATTGGGACGAATGATCGTCCGCTCGCCCCGACCGAAAGGATTGACCGGCTTGTCCCTGTCGCTCATGGCCTGTCTTCCAGGATAGCCCAAAGGTACAGCTCGAGCTCCGGCCAGTCGCCGGAGAAATGCATCCCGATCGAGGCCGCCGTGCTGAACTCCGGCCATAGCGGCGACTTGCGATCGAGATAGAAATAGACGTGATCGGTGATGGCCCGGATGTGCGGCGGCGGGGTCGGCAGGTGCACCAGCGTCAACCCTGGCAAGTTGGCGTGCACGATCTCGTTCATCTTGGTGTTCGGGCCGACCTTGAACAAATGCGGGAAGTCGTTCTGGATCTCCACGAGCGGCCGCCGTGCGGCGACCTCCAGCACCAGGGTCGCATTGCGGAACAGCGCCCGATCGCGGATCGGCGACACGAACGCGTTCTGGGCGCGCTCGATGATCTCCAGGCGGATCGCCCGCCGGCCCAGCCGCGCGCTCAGGAAGTCCTGGATATCGCTCACCAGGGGTGTGAAGATATTCTCGAGATCGTCGTGATCGTACGCTGGATAGTTGCGAGCACGGCGTTCTGGTGTGGCAAACGTCGCAAGCTCGCCGGCAAACCTCAACAGCTCCTCGTACAGTCGTTCCGGATGAACGCTGCCCGAACGCTGGAAATGGGTCAGCACGGGAATGGTCCGGTTCAGCACCTGCAGCACCAGATAGTCGACGCTCTGCAACCCGCCCCCGGACGACGGATCGACCGCGTAACGTGCCAGCTCGTCGAGCTTGGTCTCGACCCAGCCGATAATGCGATTGAGCCAGCCGTCGATGATGGGATGTGCGGCGCAGACCAGCATCGGCGGCACGAACTTGTCGTCGAACAGGATGTTCTTGTCGCGCACTTCCAGAATGCGCGCGATGCCGAGTCCCATGTATCCCGGCTTGCTGGTCTTGCGCAGTTCGAACGACAACCGCGGATAAGCGATGTCGATCTCTTCCTCGATGCGCAGCGCCGAGGTCGAATCGATGAAGGTCTCGGACGTACGAACATAGCGACTGGCGCTGTCGGTGCGATCCTCATCAACCTCGCGGGTATTTGGCGCTGCGATCGGCATCATCAGCCAGACGATCTGGCCGGCGGCAGAATCCGGCACCTCGATCGCTTCCGGAATCGGGCTGTCCGCGGGGATGTCGAACGGCGTTCCGTCCGGCATGACGCCGGACGCGTTGCGCACCGCGAACTTACTCTGTTCGGTGAGGTCCTTGTCGATCTCGAGCTGGGCGAATCCCCAGGGGTATGGCGTTGTGTAGCGAACGCGCTTTTCCAGCAAATGTTCAATATAGCGATCGTTCTGCTGCAGATGGTGCGGCCGCAGAAACAGTCCTTCTGACCAGAAAACCTTGCTGTACCAAGACATTCCTACATCCACTCAGCAGCGTTTGGCGACCGCGTGGTCGCCGATAGTCACTTTGAGCCGCCCTTGTCGGCGCGGTCGTAATAGTCCGAAAAATGCAACATGAAAGTATCGATCGGCGCGCTATTGTCGCGGCCGAGATGCGCCTTCCAGCGCGTCAGGAATTCGTCCCAGAGTTTGCCCTTGTTCGAGCCGAACCAGGAGTTTGCGCCGCGCTGAAGCTCGAGCTCGCGCGCCATGAGCGTCGGATCGATGCCGGCGATGAGCTCGTGGACAGCGTGCTGCATCGCCATGTACGTCTTCAACTGATGCGATTTGAGGTCGCCGAAGCCCTGCGCGAAGGCTCGTTGCGCGTCGAGATAGCTGCGCGTCCGCGGCCCGAACAATATGCGCATGGCCTCTTCCGAAGTCGGCGAGAATTTCAGCGGGTTGTTCTCCACGGCCTGGACAGTCGTCTGGCTGGTGCTGCGGGTCAGCTGCTTGGCCTGAGTTCGCGCCTGCAGCAGCGCCATCAGATTGTCTACGGTCATGCGCAAGATCGTGCCGAGCTGTTCGGCGAGCTCCGCGTCGGTCTTGTTGGCAAAGAAATTGTCCGGCAACCCCGCAGCACGTGCCACCAGCCGCGCGAACTCGGTATCGCCGACCGGCTTGGCCGCGGCTGGCCCTTCGCCCACCACTTGTGCCGGGCGGGACTGCTCAACGGGTGGCCGGGCCGGCGATGGCGGCGGCTGGACGGGCACTGTTTCATCATCGGTCCACACCGATGGCCGGCGCGGGGTCGGCATGGCGGGTGGTGCCTCGACCAGTGCTCTCGGCGTCGCGACCGGGCCGGCGGCCCAGCTCATGTCGTCCTGCGCATCGGGCTGGTGCGGAGGCGTCGGCGATTGACGTCGAAACGGATCCACTCCCGGCGCCGGGACGCTCGCGGCCCAATCCAGAAACTCCGGATTGATCGGCCGCGCCGCCTCGCGTGGGTTCTTCAGCTGCTGTGGATCGATCGGCGGCGGCACGTCGCGGTCGGCCGCCCAAAGCTCCTGGTACCCGGCATGCTGCTGGACGGGAGAAGCCCGCGGTTGCGCCTCGCGGTCCGGGACGCGCCCGCCCGCCTCGTGCTCCAGTGAAACTCCGATGATGTAGTGGCCAATGGTAAGTCGATCGCCGTCGCGCAACCGGTGTGGCCCCCGGATGCGCTGGTCGGCACCATTGAGAAAAGTGCCATTGGTCGAGACGTCATGCAGCCAATAGCCGCCGTCGCGAAAATGCACCTCGCAGTGCTTTCCGGAAATCATCCGCGTCGGATCGGGCAACGTCCAGTCGAGGTGACGGTCCCGGCCAATATCGACCGACCGCCTGCCCGTGACCGAAAACGATACAGGGCCGCCGTCCGGAAGATTCGGTTCGTTCTCGATATTGAAGCGAAGCACCATCTCATCGTCTCGTCAGCGCGGAGGGCGCGGTTCGCCGCGTGCCAATTGAATACCATCCTCCAGGCATGCCGTCATTATCCGGTCCCGGGACTCGCGGGGCAGCCGGCAAAGGGCGATCAGCAGGGCCGCTCGCACCGCGCGCGCGGCTTGGTCGGGCTTGGCCTCGACCGGCGCAAATTCTGCCGGAACCACGCTTCCGCCGGACCATCCGGCCGCCAGCGCCAGCCATGTCGCCGGCTGCTCGGGATCGTTGGCATTGCCGACCGCCAGCGCCTTGTTCCGGGATTGCTCGTCCGGCTGCCTGACCCAGGTCTCCACGAAATTCAGCGACCTGCTGTCGTTGGCATCGAACTGGTCGAACATCCGTCGCAACGAGCGGCATCCCCAGGCAACCGCCACGCGCCTGGGCAGCAGATAGGCGCAGAAAGAGACGGCTCCGTGCCAATTGCGCGCATCGGTGGCGTCCTGAAGGAAGTCCAGCGAAGGCTTGTTGACCTCCGCCTTTCCGACGTCGTGGCGCGCCATGGGATAGGCCTGAAACAGATCCTGCACCGTAGCGAACCGAGCCTGGCTCATAGCGGTCAGCCGACAAGAGTTGGCAGGCCGTGGGCGCCCAGCGGTCCCCCGGCTGCTAGTGCCATGGCGCCCTGCGCGGTCATCGCGATAGTCGGCGCGTTGATGACGATACCCGCAGGGGTCAGGATGATCTGGCTGGGGCCAACCTGCAGGGTGATGTTGACGTTCGCCATGAGCGTGATGGTCAGGCCCGCGGTGACGGACTGATCCATCGTCATGGTGATATGCTGACCTCCCAGCTCGATGTCGAGCTTGTCATTGCCGTTGACGAGGGTGGTCTTGCGGGTGTCGCCACCGAACGCGGCTTCGCCGATGGTCCGCGTCTCGGTGTCGCGGACCGTCACGTCGTGGTCCTTCTCGGCGTGCACCGTGATCTTCTCGGAGCCCTTCTTGTCCTCGAAGTTCCACTCGTTGTAGCCGCCGCCCCCCTTGGTGGAGTCCGATTTCAATCCCGCGATCGTCTTCTTGGACGGCAGATCGTAGGGCAGCTTGTATTCGTCGTTATATACGGTGCCGATCACCAGCGGCCGATCCGGATCTCCTTCCAGGAATTCGACGACCACCTCCTGTCCGACGCGCGGAATGATCTGGCCGCCCCATTTCTTGCCGGACCAGACCTGGGCGACGCGCAACCGGCATGACCGCTTTTTCTTCCGGTCCCAGAAGAACCGGACATAGATTTCGCCGAGATTTTCGACGTCGATCTCCTCGCTGGAATTGTCGTCCTTGGTCACCACCTTGGCGGTCTGGACGCCGTTGATCCTCGGCTTCGGCGTCAGCATCGGCGCGCGGAACGGCCGATCACTTGGCAGAAACTCGTAGCTGCCGAAATAGACGTGTTGGCTGGCGTCGCTCGGGCCGCCAGTGCGATAGGATTCGATCGAGAACGAATGGGTGGCTCGCACCACGAGATATTCGACATTCTGCGAGTCTTTGTGGTGCTTTTCGAGCTTAGTCAGTCCGCCGGGGAACAGGTTGACTGCGTCGCCGTTGCCGCGCCGCCGCCGGTCCATGGCCTGTTCGGACTGGAGCTGGATCTTCGCGTAACGCTCGCCGTCGGATTTCTCCTTGAACTTGCCTGGATAGTCGTAAAATTCCATCTCCGACCGCGTGTAGTGCTCGTTACCCTTGGCGTCGCTGATCATCTGCGCGTTGGGCTTCTGGTAGTTGTAGTCGTTGAGCTCGACCTTGCCGGTCCGAAATCGACGCTCCGAGACCCATTCGTAGATGTGTTGCTCGCCGCGCCGATCGGCTCCCGTCAGCGGAATGTAGGGTATCGTGGCAAGGCCGTTGATCGGGCTATGCGACGATTTGGAGTCCGCCAACACCAGCGTGTGCTTGCAGCCCTCGTGCTTGAAATAGTAGTAGATGCCGTGCTGTTCCATCAGCCGGCAAACGAAATTCAGATCGGTCTCCCGGTACTGAACGCAATATTCGAGCTTCGGACAGGAGCCCTCTTCCGTCAGCTTGGATTCATAGTCGGTGAAGCCGCGATCGTTGAAGACTTCCTTGATGATGTCGGGCGCCTTCTTGTCCTGCCAGATCCGGCAATCGGTGGTTCGCGACAACAGCCATAGCCAAGGCCTCAGTACGATCCGATAGCTGAAGTAGTCGTTCTTCACCCCCAGCCATTGGGCTTCCGTGAGAATGCCGCTGAACTCGCGTTCCTTTTCGTGCAGCTTGATGGTCAGTGTACATTGCTGACCGATCGCGCGGTCGAAGTCGAGATCGGCATCCTCGCTGAGACACTCGATGCGATATTCGAAGAGTTCGCTAAGTCCTTCCGAAGCCTCGTATCCGACGAAAACCAGAACGTCTTTGCCGAGAGGCGTCTTGAGCTCGCAGAGGCGGGTATCCTGGGTAAGCTGGCCCATGTGGGCGTTAACTCCCTCTTCGTCCGCGTGATCCGCAGAAGTGCAGATCAGGCGTCATGCAAGAACCACGGAAATCCCTTCTGCCGCTGACAGGGCCGGCAAGTCCGCCCCGAGGGCGGGCGGGCCTTCTGACGCGCCACGGCAGCCGTCCAAAGAACCACCTCGCCCCTCAAGTATAGTCGCCTCCAAGAGCTTGCCGGTTCACGCGAAACTGTCATGATCGTTTGGGGAATGAACCAGCGCCATCATGGATCTGACCTACCAAGGCAATCAGATCGTGATCCTCCCCTGCCCGATCCGTTGGACGACACGGGCTTCGGCAGAGGGGCGGATGGCTTAGGAGACGGACGATCCGCGCATGCTCGACGTAGCATCCCTCACCCAGGCCATAGCGGCCGAAGATCCCTGCGGGCCGGACCTCGACGCCGCCGGCGACATACAGTACCTCAATTTTTTCGCAGGTGCGGAATCCCTGCTGCCGATGTCGTATTTCGAGGTCGTCAACGCCAATGGAGAGCGCGGACGATTCGATCCGAAGGCCGTCGATATTGCGGGCCAGTTTGAGGCCGTACGGCCCCTTCTGGCGCGCACCCGCGATCTGCGCCTGAACATGCTGCTGGCCAAGTTCTCCATCCTCAACCGGGATCTCGACGGCTTTCTGAATTGCCTGAAGGCGACCACCACGCTGCTGAGGGATCAGTGGGAGGCGGTGCATCCGAGGGCCCAAGACGGCGACTATGCGCTTCGGGCAGTCACGGTCGAAGCGATCGATGTGTTTCCAACCGTGATCAACCCCCTCCAATTCCTTCCGCTGATCGAGAACCGCAGGCATGGCAGCCTCAATTACCGGGCCTATCAGGTCGCAAAAGGCGAAATTACCCGCGGCGATGCCGACGCGGGCGGCCCCGATCTAGCGACTATCGAGCGCATCATCGGCGATACCGATCTCCACACCCTCAAGGCCGTGAGTGCCCGGTGCTCGGCGGTCGCGGCTGAAATTTCCGGCCTCAAGGCGATCTGGCACGAAAAGTTGAACACGGGTCAACCCATCAGCCTCGATCGAGTCTCCGGAGTCGTAAACGGTATGGCCGCGTGGCTTGCGGGTGTTGTCACGGAGCGTGATCCGGCCGCAGTGGCCGCGCTATCGGACGATGCGGCACCGGTTGACGCGCAAGCGCCACTGGAAACGACCGGCGCGCTGGCTTCGTCAGCGCAGGCCACCGCAGCACTTGCGGCCGCGGCGGACTATTTCTCCCGAATGGAACCGTCCAACCCGGCGCTGTTGCTGGTGCGCCAGGCGCAGGAAATGGTCGGCAAGTCATTCATCGAGGTGATGCGGATGCTGGTGCCCACCCACGTGGAGAGCGCCGCGATCAACATCGGGCGCGACAAGGTTTTCGACCTGCCTATCGAACGGATGGCGGAACTCGCCATAACACCCTCGTCCACGGTCGAGAACGCATCTCAAGATATTGTTTTTTGTGTAGAAAGCAGAACTCAAGCTCTGGGCCTATTGGTGAAGGTGGCGGCATTCTTCCGAGCCGCAGAGCCGTCCAGCCCGATCCCTTTTTTGGTCGACCGCGCGCGCGATCTCGCGCAGCGAGACTTCCTGAGCCTCTTGAATGACGTCCTGCCCGAGGGGGCGCTCAAGACAATCGACAAATCGCATTGAACCCGCTTTTCGCTCGGCGGCACTAACAGGACATAAGGAAGCTTGTCGACCGCGAGTTGAGCCGCCTTATCAGCCTGCGTCGCGCAAGTCGGTTTCCAAGTAGAGAGGGCAGCCATGGCTACGGACAGCGGTCAAAAATTCATTCGGCGAAACCGCGCACCGCGCGTGCACATCACATACGAAGATCCCTACGACGCCGAGCGGCTTATCGAGCTGCCGTTTGTCATGGGCGTCCTCTCCGACCTCTCCGGCAACAACGCCGGCGTCGAGAAGTCCAAGGTCGAGGAGCGCAAATTCCTCGAGTTCGACATGGACAATTTCGACAACCGCATGGCGGCAATTCAGCCCGGCGTGACGACACGGGTGGCTAATCGTCTGGGCGATGCGCCCGACGAGAAGATTTCCATCGGCCTGCGCTTCAACAAGATGGCCGACTTCTCACCGGTGGCGGTCGCCCGGCAAGTTCCAGCTACGGCCAAGCTGCTGGAGGCCCGCGAACGGCTCGCCAACCTGCTGCGCTACATGGACGGCAAGGTGGCCGCCGAGGATCAGTTGAAGAAGCTTCTCAGCGATCCGCAACTGATGGCCGCGCTGCAGGAGCGCGCAGCCGGCCAGCCGACCGAACCCGACGTTGAGAAATAAGGGAAGGACTGGGGACCATGGCAAAAGAAGCTGGTCAGAAAGCAACCGTTACTCAGCTCGGGACCGTCGAGACTGACGAGTTCGCAACCCTGCTGAAGCAAAGCTTCAAGCCTCGCACCGAACGCGCGGCGACCGAAGTCGAGAACGCGGTATCAACGCTCGTCCAGGAAGCGTTGAAGGACACCAGCGTCATCAAATCCGACGTCCTCGACACCATCGAGGAGATGATCGCGCGGATCGACCAGAAGCTCACCGCGCAGATGAATGAGATCCTCCACGCACCGGAGTTCCAGGCGATCGAAAGCGCCTGGCGCGGTCTGCATTACCTCGTCTTCAATTCCGAGACGGACGCCAATCTCAAAATTCGCGTGATGAACGTCTCCAAGAGTGAACTCTATCGCAACCTCCGGCTCTATCCGGATGCCCGCTGGGATCAGAGCCCGCTGTTCAAGCAGGTCTACGAGTACGAATTCGGCCAGTTGGGTGGCGAGCCGTTCGGCTGCCTGATCGGAGACTACTACTTCAGCCATCTGCCCACCGACGTGCAGTTGATGCGCGATCTCAGCAAGATTGCCGGCGCGGCCCACGCCCCCTTTTTCGCCGGGGCCGAACCCACGCTGATGGGAATGGATTCGTGGACCGAACTGTCCAATCCGCGCGACATCGGCAAGGTGTTCGACACGCCGGAATATGCGGCTTGGAAGGGTCTGCGCGACCAGGATGACTCACGCTATCTCGGTCTCTGCATGCCGCGGGCACTGGGTCGCCTCCCCTACGGCGCCAAGTCCGAGCCTGTGGAGGAGTTCGCCTTCGAGGAAGAAACCGACGGGCATACCGGCGACAAATACGGCTGGATCAACGCCGCCTACGCGATGGCAGTCAATATCAACCGCGCCTTCAAGGAGTTCGGCTGGTGTACGCGCATCCGCGGTGTGCAGTCCGGCGGCGAGGTCATCAACCTGCCGACGCACACGTTCCCGACCGACGACGGCGGCGTCGACCTGAAATGCCCGACCGAGATCGCGATCAGCGATCGTCGTGAGCACGAACTTGCAAAGGCGGGCCTTATCCCGCTGATCCATCGCAAGAACACCGACAAGGCGGCCTTCATCGGTGCGCAGTCGCTCTACAAGCCGAAGAAGTATTTCGGCGAGAAAGGCGTGGATGCAACCGCGTCCGACAACTTATCGTCACGTCTGCCCTACATGTTCGCAGTGTCTCGCTTTGCGCACTATCTGAAGTGCATGGTTCGCGACAAGATCGGATCCATGAAGGAGAAGGATGAGCTGACGGTCTGGCTGCAGACCTGGATCAACGAATACGTTGATGCCAATCCAGCCCTGTCGTCAGAAGCTCAGAAAGCGCGCAAGCCGCTGGCCGCTGCGAAGGTTGAGGTCATAGCAAACGAGGAGAACCCGGGATACTACAACGCACGCTTCTTTCTCCGTCCCCACTTTCAACTTGAAGCGATGGACGTCGGCCTCAGCCTCGTCTCGCGCCTGCCGGGTCCGAGCTCCTGACGTCACGTCATCACGACCGTCAATATCAAGATTTTTGAGAGGACTATGCTATGGCTGTCGATATTTTCTTGAAACTCGATCCGATCAAGGGCGAATCGAAGGACGACAAACATCCTGACGAAATCGATGTCTTGAGCTGGTCTTTCGGCGAAAGCCAGACCGGTACATTCCACAGCGGATCCGGCGGCGGCGCCGGCAAGGTCAGCGTCCAGGATCTCCACTTCACGCACTTCGTCGACAAGGCCACGCCGGAACTGTTCAAGGTCTGCGCGAACGGCAAGCATATTGATACCGCGATCCTTACCGTTCGCAAGGCCGGCGAGAACCCGCTGGAATATCTCAAGATCGAGATGAAGCAGGTTCTGGTCACCAGCGTGTCGACCGGCGGGTCGCACGGCGAAGATCGTCTGACCGAGAACGTGAGTCTGAACTTTGCGAAGGTCAAGATGACTTACAAGACCCAGACGGAGAAGGGCGCCGCCGGCGCGTCGCCGACCTTCGGCTGGGACGTTCCTGCCAACAAGGAATGGGCTTGATCTACTGGTCCACGCCTGGCGCTGGTTACCGATAACGGATAACCGTTGCCATGCGGCGCGATCCCGCCCACCCTTTTTGGCTCACCCGCTTGATCACGACAGGTCGCGCCGGACGCCAATTGCCCCGGCCGACATGGGGACCGGAATGACGCTTTCGCCAAAAAAGGATCGGCTTTCTCCACCGCTCATGCTAGCCTTTCGCGCGGCTCACGAGGCACGTGATGCGCGCAAGGAGCTCAATCTGCGCGACCAGTCCGGTGAACGGATCATCGCAGGCCGGCGCAGCACGGGACGCCATCCGATCTCGGAATCATTGCTGCGGCGCGAGGTCTCCCATGACCTCGAAACGCTCCTCAATACGATCGCTCTGGAATCGACGCTGGACATGACCGGCCGGGATTGCGTGCGAATGTCGATCCTGAACTATGGCTTTCCCGATATTGCCAATCGTTCGATCGATGAGGTCACGGACGATGAACTCAGCGACGCGCTGCGCGAGACCCTGACGACTTTTGAGCCGAGGCTCGATCGCAAGACAATCCGCGTCCGCCGCGACGGCTCGGTCGGCCCTGAGCAGCTCAAGCTGCGCTTCATCGTTCAAGCCGACATGAAAGCCGAACCGCTCAACGTTCCCGTGGAATTCGTCGCCGACGTCGAGCTCGACAGCGGCGATATTCAGATCAATCGACTTTAGCATGAACCGCGAATTTCTGGACTTCTACAATCGTGAACTGTCACTGCTATACGAGCAGGCGGGAGACTTCGCCGAGGAATTCCCCGGAATCGCGGAACGCCTCGGCGGACTGATCCGGGATCGCTCGGATCCGATGATCACCGGCCTGTTGGAGGGCGCCGCGTTTCTCGCCGCCCGCGTTCAGCTGAAGCTCAAGCACGAATTTCCGGAATTCACCGCAAACCTGCTCGAACAGCTGGTTCCGAACTATCTTGCCCCGACTCCGTCGGCCATGCTGGTCGCGGCGCAGCCACCGTACGCCGATCCGGCGCTGCGCGACGGCAAGAAGATCGCGCGCGGCGCGTATTTCGACACCACGTACCGAGAGAGAGAACGAAGCCTCGCCTGCCGATTTCGACTTTGCCGCGACATCGTGCTCTGGCCGTTCGACCTCAGCGGCGCCGAATACTTTTCGACAGCCGGCGCACTGGAGGCACTCGGGATACCGGTCGGCGGCGATGTTATAGCGGGACTGAGACTGTCGTTGACCCACCGTACCGCGGCCCGGCTCGATGAGGAACCGTCCGACACCGAGGCCCGGACCAAACCGGAAACCTGGTTTGCAGGCTGCCGCGTGGGCGAGCTCCCGATCTACCTCTCCGGCGCGGAGTCAGATTCCATCGCGCTTTACGAGCAATTGATCTCGAATTGCAGGGGTGTCTACTTCCGCCATCTCGACGACTTCGGCGATCCCGTGGTGACGCGTGCGCCGCTCGACTGCGTTCAACGGATCGGCTTCGATGAGAACGAGTCGCTGTTTCCCAACGATAATCGGATATTCCGAGGCTCGGAGCTGCTGCGGGAATATTTCGTATTTCCACGCAAGTTCCTTGGGGTCAACCTGACCGGACTGCGCAGTGTGATGCCGCAGCTGCGCAGCAAGTCGATCGACATCGTCTTCGCTTTCGATGAACACAATTCGCGGCTTGCCGCCGCGGTGCGTCCCGACAACTTCAAGCTCTATACTGCGCCGGCGATCAATCTGTTCGAGAAGACGAGCGATCGCATCCCCGTCAAATCGAATACCCACGAATACCACGTGGTGCCCGATCGTAGTCGCTATCTCGAATACGAACCGCACCAGGTGATCGAAGTCTACGCGCATCTTCCGGCGGAGAAGGACAAGCGGCTGGTGCGCCCGCTGTATTCGGCTGCCGTCGACCCGACCAAGGGGTCGGTCGAGGGTCTCTATTTCACCGTCCGCCGCCTGCCTCGACGCCGCACAATGGAGGAGAAGACGTATGGCTCATCGTCCGACTACACCGGGACGGACATGTTCCTGTCACTGCTCGAGCCCGGTGAGCTGAGCGGAGAAAACCCCGTTGCCGAACTCAGCGTCCGGGCGCTGTGCTCCAATCGGCACCTCACGGAGCACCTGCCGGTTGGCCACGGCGGCGCCGACTTCCGCCTGCTGGATGATACGTCCCTCGATCTGGTGTGCGTCGCCGGTCCCACACGTCCACGGGAGCCGGTGGTGGCTCAGTTGCGCAGCCGCAGCGAGATCGCCAATAGCGGAGTTGTCAGTTGGCGGCTGATCAACATGCTGAGCCTGAACTACCTTGGCCTTGTCGAGCGTGGTGGCGGCAAGAACGCCGGGGCGCTGCGCGAAATGCTGTCTTTGTTCGCCGACCAGTACGACGAAGCCACGGAACGTAAGATCCGCGGCGTGCGCTCGATCGAAAGCCGGCCGGTGGTGCGGCGGGTGCGAGAGCGCACGGGTAGCGGCGCAGCGCGCGGGCTGGAGATCACCGTCGTACTCGACGAGAAGGCTTTCGAGGGGAGCGGCGTGTTCTTGCTTGGAGCCGTACTGGAGCGATTCTTCGCCGACTATTCGGGCTTCAACACGTTTACCCAGACAGTCATCTCCACGCCGGAGCGCGGCGAGATCATGCGGTGGCAACCGCGCATGGGCACGCGGAGACCGTTGTGACGCTGATCGACCAGATGAAGTCCGAACCCTGGCGGTTCGATTTCTTCAATACGCTGCGCCAGCTGGAGCGAGCCAACCGGGATCGACCGCGGATCGGTGACAGCGCCGCTCGCCGCGAGGAGTATGTCGACCTCGGTCAGGTGCCCTATCTGGAGTTCCCCGCCTCCAATCTTGCAGCGGTCGACGATCAGGACGGCCGGCTCAGGATACTCGTCAAGTTTCTGGGTCTGCTCGGGCCCCAGGGCGCGCTGCCGCTTGCCACCACGGATGAAAGTCTCAGCTGGTGGCTGATGCGGGATGACGCTTTCCCGCGATTTCTCGACCTGCTCAACGGGCGCTTCCTGCAGCTGTTCTTTCGCGCCTGGGCCGATGCGCGGCCGATCGCGCAGCACGATCGGCCGGCAGAGGATCGCTTCATCGCCTATGTCGGCTCCTTCGCGGGCCTAGGCTCCGACGTCTTCGCCAATCGGGACACCGTACCGGACATGGCGAAGCTCGGCTTCGCCGGGCTTATCGCCCCAAGGGCGAAGTGCGCGTCACGGCTGACGCGGTTCCTGCAGGGGCTGTTCGATGTCAAAGTCGAGATCGACGAGTTTGTCGGCACCTGGCTCGCGTTCGACCCAAGTCACTGCAGCCGGATCGGGCAGGCACATGCCAGCCTCGGTAGAGACGCCCTTCTCGGCTCACGGGTGTTCAGCGTCGAGGACAAGATCAGGGTTCGGGTCTTCGTCGAGAATTTTGCTCAATACGAGCAGTTTCTGCCGACCGAAAGCCGCAACTTGTCGGAGCCGCTGGCGGACGCCGTCTTCTTTTATATCGGCGACGAATTGGAGTGGGAGGTTGAACTCGCCATTCCAGCGGGAGAGGTCGCCCCGGTCAGACTCGGCCAGAGCGGACGACTTGGATGGACCACCTGGGTCTCGCCGAACTGGACGTCCACGGAAGAATATCGCCGCGATGCCCGCTTTCAGCTTGGCGAGCGCCTGAGGGCCCGTCGGAACAGCGCAGCGGATGCCGCGGCGATTTGAACCTATCGGCCGCCCCTGTCGTCCTAACATCATGGGATTCGAGGCAATTCCGCCAGGTGCGAGGCATCCGCGGAGCAAGGAGCAGGAGGGGCCGCCGTGACCGACATCAGCCTTGAAGCGGTAACCGGCAAACTGAACCGCGCTGGCTATGACGCCTTCATACAGGCTCTCCGCCACGCCAAGAGCGCCGGCAACCGCAACGTCGAGCTTGCGCACTGGCTCTTTCATATCCTGCAGCAGGACCGCACCGACCTTAGCCTCTCGGTCGACCATTACAAGCTCGACCGGTCACGGTTGCTGTCGGACCTTGCTGGCGTGATCAACGGCTTCCGCAAGAACGAAACCGATATGCCGGGCGTCGCCAATCCGGTCATCGATCTTCTCGATCGCGGCTGGCACTACGCCACGCTCTTCTTCGGCGAAACCCAGATCCGCACCGGCCATCTGCTGGTGGCCGGGCTCAAGTCGAATGACATCCGCCGCACGCTGAACAACCTCTCCCAGGAATTTGCAAAGGTGAACGTCGACGCATTGGCCGCGGAGCGCCGCGCCGTCTGGGCCGGCTCCGACGAGGAATCCATGCGTCCGATGGACGGCTCGGGGCTGGTCGGCGCCGGTCCCGAGGGCGCGGATCAGGCAAGCACCAAGGGGACGACGCCGCTCGACCGGTTCTCGCAGGATCTCACAGCCAAGGCCAAGTCGGGCGAGATGGACCCGATCCTGGGTCGGGACGAAGAGATCCGCCAGCTGATCGACGTTCTGATGCGGCGGCGACAGAACAATCCGATCCTCACGGGCGAAGCCGGCGTCGGCAAGACGGCCGTGGTCGAGGGATTCGCCCAGCGAATCGCCGCCGGCGACGTGCCGCCACCGCTACGCGGTGTCAGGCTCTGCGCGCTCGACATCGGCCTGATGCAGGCCGGCGCCTCGATGAAGGGCGAATTCGAGCAGCGGCTGCGCTCGGTGATCGATGAGGTGCAGAGTTCACCGACCCCTATCATCCTGTTCATCGATGAAGCCCACACACTGATCGGCGCCGGCGGCGCAGCCGGCACCGGTGATGCAGCCAACCTCCTGAAGCCTCCCCTCGCCCGTGGCACGCTACGCACGATCGCCGCCACCACGTGGGCTGAGTATCGCCAGTACATCGAGAAGGATCCCGCGCTCACGCGGCGCTTCCAGCCGATCCAGATCGACGAGCCTGACGTCGAGACCTGCTGCGTGATGCTACGGGGCCTTCTCGGCCCGATGGAAAAGCACCACGGTGTTCGCATCTCCGATGCTGCAATCGTTGCAGCCGTCAACCTCTCGCACCGCTACATTCCCTCTAGACAGCTACCGGACAAGGCCGTCAGCCTGATCGACACCGCTTCGGCCCGCGTGGCGATCAGCCAGAGCGCGACGCCGGCCTTGATCGAGGATACGCGCGTCGCGATCACCGCTCGCGAAGCTGAGAAATCGGCGCTGGTCAACGACAGCGACCTGGGCATCGAGGACAGCGAGCGCGTTGCCGCGATCGACAGCGATATCGCAACACTGAAGCACAAGTTGACGAACCTCGAGGGCGACTGGGCCAAGGAGCAGGAGCTGGTCAAGGACATCCGCAGCATTCGTGACATCCTGTCCGAACCCAAGGAAGATCAGGATCCGGCCGCCAAGCGCGCGGAGCTGCGCGGCAAGTTCGAGACGCTGGAGGGCATCAATCCGGAAAAACGGATGGTCTACGCCCATGTGGACCAGCAGTCGGTGGCGTCCGTGGTGTCCGACTGGACCGGCATCCCTGTCGGCCGGATGATGCGGGACGAGATCGAAACCGTGCTGAAGCTGCCGGAGATCCTCAACCGCCGCGTCGTCGGCCAGTCCCATGGCTTGACGATGATCGCCAAGCGAATTGAGACCAGCCGTGCCAAGCTGGACAACCCGTCGAAACCGATCGGCGTGTTCATGCTGGCCGGACCGTCCGGGGTTGGTAAAACCGAAACCGCCCTGGCGCTCGCCGAAACCCTCTACGGCGGCGAGCAGAACATGATTACGATCAACATGTCGGAGTTCCAGGAGGCGCATACCGTCTCGACCCTCAAGGGAGCGCCTCCCGGCTATGTCGGGTATGGCGAAGGCGGTCGCCTCACGGAGGCTGTCCGGCGCAAGCCCTACAGTGTCATCCTGCTCGACGAAGTGGAGAAGGCCCATCCCGACGTCCACGAGATCTTTTTCCAGGTGTTCGACAAAGGAGTCATGGAGGACGGCAACGGGCGACGAATCGACTTCAAGAACACCTTGATCATCCTGACCACCAACGTCGGCACCGATCTGATCATGGCGCTTTCGCGCGATCCGAAGTATCGCAATGAGCCGGAAGAACTCGCCAAGATGCTGAGGCCGGAATTGCTCAAGGTATTTCCTGCCGCGCTGCTCGGGCGCATCGTCTCGATCCCCTACTTCCCGCTCTCGGACGAGATGCTCGCCGGCATCGCCCGGCTGCAGCTCGACCGCATCGGACGGCGACTGCGCGACAATCACAACGCGGCCTTCAGCTACGACGATGCAGTCGTGGAGCACATCGTGTCACGCTGCAACGATCCGGACTCCGGTGGACGCATGATCGACAACATCATCACCAATACCCTGCTGCCGGAGCTGTCGCGCGAGTTCCTCAGCAAATCGCTTGCCAAGGAAGAGATCAGGCAGACACGCGTCTCGATCGCGGACGACAAGTTCGCATATTCGTGGAGCTGAGCGCGATGAACATTCAGTCGGAGCATCGCCAGCCCGTTACCGGCCCCACACCGTATGACGAGGTCTACTACCCCGGCCACGTCTACGGGCTCACCCACCCCAATCATCTCGCAACGATCGCCACCGTTTACGGCATGCAGCCTGCTCCGGTCGAGCATTGTCGGGTACTGGAGCTCGGCTGCGGCGTTGGCGGCAACCTGTTGCCGATGGCCTTTCAATATCCGGACAGTGAATTCGTCGGCGTCGACCTGAGCGGCGTGACGATCGCGCGCGGCCAGCAGAATATCGCGACCTTGGGTCTGAACAACATCAAGCTTCTGCACTGCGACATCATGAATGTCGACACAAGCTTCGGGAAGTTCGACTACATCATTGCGCACGGCGTTTACTCCTGGGTACCGCCCCACGTGCGCGAGAAGATGATGGCGATCTTCAAGCAAAATCTGGCGCCGCGCGGGGTCTGCTATGTCAGCTACAATGCGCACCCATTCTCCCATCTTCGCGACATGGTCCGCGACATGATGCGGTATCACACCCGCCGCCTCACCGGCATGAAGGAGAAGGTCGGACAGGCCCGCGCGATCCTGAAGTTCCTGAGCGAGGGCTCCAAGGCCAACACGGTGCACGGCGCGATCATGCGGGACCAGTACAATCGTGTGCTCAAAGCTCCGGACGAATTGTTGTTTCACGACGACCTCGACGACGACGCAACCGCCTTCCTGCTGCACGAGGTCGCCGAGGATGCCGGCCGCCACGGCCTGCAGTATCTCGGCGATTCTCATTTCGCGCGCCGCTATCTCGCCGGCCATTCCGAGGAGGTCCGCGCCACGCTGCAGCGCTTCCCGGAGAGCGAGTTCATGGCACGCGACCAGTATCAGGACTTTGTCGACGGCAACGGCTTCCGTCGTACCTTGTTCTGCCACGACGACGTTTCCGTCAACCGGCAGATCGACGTGGATTTCGTCAGGCGATATCACCTCCTGAGCACGACCAGCCCGCTCGATCCCGAGGCCTGCCTGACCGACGATTCCCCGATGGAGTTCGAGAACCACGACGGCAGCAGGATTACAGTGACCAATCCGATTCTGAAGGCCGCACATTTGTGCCTCGGCCGAGCCTGGCCGCGGGCGCTGTCATTCAGTGAGCTGCTGGATGGTGCGCGCGCGCTGCTGGACGGCCGCCGAGCCAATGATGACGAACGGGCACTGACGGATGCGATGTACATCCTGGCCTGCAGCGGCGAGGTCTCCTTCCTGGTCTCGCCGCCTTTCCTCTTGAAGGAAGTTACCGACCACCCGCAGGCGAGCTTGCTGGCCCGCAAGCAGTCGCAGACAGGTCCGCTGGTCACCAACCTGCTCCACCAAACGGTACAGTTGGAGGACGACCGGACGCGGTATTTCCTGCAACTGCTCGATGGCGCTCGTACCATAGACCAGATCACGGCCGAAATGACTGAAGCATTCGGGTCGACCATCCGGATCGAACAAAAGGACAAGGACGGAAGCCCTGCCGAGCCGCTGTGGCTGTCAACCCGAGAGAGCGTCGAACGCTCGCTTGCGATGGTTAGCAAGCTGGGCTTGTTGGTCGCGTGATGCGATAGCGATCAAACTGAAGACGACGGCGCCAGACTACCGCAGTGTACGACGAGATACGCGCCTGACCTTCCGAGCTTGGAATTTTACCGGGCGCCGTTTGTGCGGCCTTACCGAACGTCTCCCGTATTTAGCTGCCTTGTTCTGGCGATGTGCTACATTGCCTCCGTTCGGGCAGTTGAGCGTGATCTGACCGCCTGTACTATTGCTACATCAAAGGTAGGCGTGTCGTCACGATGGGAGCTGGACCAGTGTCTCGCATGGGATGATTATATTATTCAACTGAACGGCCGGGTTCATCAGGAACACTGTGTTGTTCTTTGTCGTGATGTGGCCCAGACCTAGGGCATGCCCGATCTCATGCGCGGGCACAATATTGGTGTTCACGCTTCCCGGCGTTGCGGGATTGAAGCATAGCATTCGATTGCCGGGATCGCCGCCCGGCAATGTTCGAGTCTTGGTCATCGATGATTTGTGTTGAAATGAACATGGTGATCGCCGCAGGATTGGTGACGAGCGACTTGAGATCGTCAAATCGGAAATCCTGTGCCGTAGTCAATGGACCGAAGCCGGAGCGGATGCTAAGCTTCTTGTTCGGATCTATCGGCACTACCCGGCCTTCGGTGGTCACGGCATCGACGATTCGGCTTGTGGCAGATGTGAACGTCAGGTTTGACTGATTGTCGTAGATCCGACTGACGACGCTGGTAACGGCGCGCTGTGTAGCGATCATGAGGCCGTTGGCGAGCGTCGCCCGACCGAGATGGACCACGTCGATCGGAATCGAAAATGCCTTGCGCACCTGGAGGCGAACCGGGATCGGACCCCTCTGACCTTCGACGATTACGCTCAAGTCGGCATTACCCTCCAAACGTCCGATTACCGTGACGGTGTCGCTCGTTCGTTCGAGCATTTCCACCCTGGAACTCTCGAGGGCAAATCCCACCGCGGCGCCGTTTGTCCCTTTCAACTTCAGCTTCCGCGTCTTGCCTATCGGAACCATCTGGCGAACCGGCGCAAGGCCGTCAAATGCCGACCATTCGTCGCCGCCCAGCCTGAGCCTTGCGGCGCTGAATCCGCGCGCATCACATGGCCCGAATATCGGACCGTCCGGCGTAATCGTTACGTTCACGTCGAGCCCGCCGCCCTTGCGACGGTTGAACATCAGACGCATGCGCTTGATCGTATTCTTTTCGGGGTCGACGCGACCGTCGTGCAGCAGGCCAGTTTGGGCATTCTGAAACACGAGTATCGCGTCGATCACCGGCTCCATGGCTTCCGGCGTGTTGGTCAGATCGTTGATATCGAGCGTTCCATCGCCGCCGCCGTCCTGGGGCGCGATGCCGTTCAACAGCGTCTTGATCATGAAGATATCGTCCGGCTGGTTCGAACCCTTGAGGCCAACGGATTTCGCGATGGAGAAGCCGATCAAGTTTATGGGTTTCAGGATGATCGCCATGATACGCTCCTCCCATTGATCTCCGGACCAGGCGCCTTGCGCGCTTTCCGATGGGTCTCATTGGGGCTATTGAGGTTCAAAAGGCACGGCAGCGATCGCGGCGACTTCTCTTTCTACCGTCGCCGCACCGTTGAGTTGTGCGGCCACATCGACCGGGAGACCTAACAGTACTTGGCGGGCGGCGGCAGCGAAGCCCTCAATGCCGGCGATCGCGTCTTCAATCGTGATCTTGTTGGCTTGCCCGCCTCTGACCAAACTGCGGCATCAAACAGCATCACTGCCTGAGCCTTCAACTCGGCTCAACCCAATGGGAAGGATTCGAGACGTACATAGTTCCTCGCGTTAAGAAAGCGGACAACTCAAGTCCCAAACCTAAAAACGGCAGGTCGAGCACAATGACGCCCGAGCCCTTGGCTGCCTCGAGTCCTCCGTAGAGCGTGTGGAGTGCATTTCTCACGTTCTGAAGCAAGCCAACAGCCGTAAAGGCGTTTCGCGCATTTAGCGTGGGCGCCACGTACTTACCGTTTTTCAAGCCATCGATGAAGTACTTGCTGTGATGGATTGATTGTAGTGCCGATTTCGAGATTAGCTTCTCGGTGAATGCGACATTGACGCCCCAGTCATTTAAGGGTTCACGGTGCAATTCGTACGGAACGCGGAAACCAAAGCCGATAACAGCAACGGCCCCTCCGCTGCCTCCAAGACCCAGTCCCCATCGACTGCTGACAATCTGGAGATCAAAAGTCTCCAAATCTCCTAAGTTCACGACGTACGCGGTAGTGCTCTCGATGCCGCCGATCAACAACTGTCCGCCAGACTTAACACCGAAGCCAAGCCAACGCTTGAAGAATTTGCGTTCCGCCGGATAATATTGAGGTCTCGATTGTGGCGGCGGTGGTGGCGGAGGAGGAGGTGGAGGTGGTGGGTTTGGTTTGTTCCACACTGAGATGATGACACCACGCCAGCTTTCGTCTTCCACCCCATCCATTTCACCCGCATACATGGCCGCGCGCTCCCCTTTCGCCACCTCGAGCGCAACTTTGAAATTGTTGGGCGCTTCCTTGCGAAGCAAATCAATCACGGCCCGCAGCCTGTTCTGCGACAATTGCATGTTGAAATCGTCGCTGCCGGTACGACTCGCAAGGCCTATAATGGTAAGGCTTCCTCCGCCCCGTAATTTCGGAGCGACGACACTGATCAGCCAACTGGAATGTTCCGGCTTTATGGCGAACTTGCCGACTTCAAAGTTGAATAACTTCGCCGCAATCGCATTTGGTGCCTGAGATCCGTACTCCTGGATTTTCCCGGGTGATGCCATGTTGTTTATCTCCCTACGGAGAGACCGACTTCGAGACGGTAGAACTCAGATTGCAAGATCCGCGTATTGATGGGTCGCCCTGGACGTTATGGCGGTTCATCGTCGCCCTCAGAGACCACGTCAGCTACTTGAAGGTGCCATCGACACCGTCGAAGCTGGTGATGGCGAAGCGAAAAGGCACTCCGTGGTTTTGAGCGGAATGAGCGTACGCGGCGTTGACTTCATCGCGATGTCGCAGCGAAGCCATTCGGTATCGCCTGCATCGCGAGAGGACCTACCGAACAGGCCGCAGCATGTCGCCTTTTGGCCCCTTCGACGAACCGGTGCCTCGGCTAACGAGCGTCCGTTCATCGAGGTATGGCGGACGACATTTGCCCAGGTTGAGTTGTTTGCAGTCTGACCCAAAGGAGAAATTCAACGCCTGGAGTTGCAGCTTCTATGTGATCTTCGGAGGTAGGTCGGATTGTCACCCAATGCGCCGGCGCGGAAGCGGCGGATAGTGAAACTTGGATTGAGCGCAAGCCCCGCTTGGACCGCGGACCGCGCCTCATCTAGCCGACCGAGATGCGCCAGCGCCGCGGCGAGAAAGAAATGCGAGCGTGGATGATTTCGGTTGTTCTCGACCGAGCGACGGAACCGCGCGACGGCTTCCTCGTCAGCCCCTATCTGTAGCTTGGCGAGACACGGCGGACCAGATTTACTCAGGTTGAGTTTCGCATTTTGACCCGAAACGGATCCTGTGCTGGTCGATGTCGCTATCGCAGCTGGAGCGGAAATCCGGTAGCAGTGCCGCTCGGCGCGGCGCACGACGCCGCCGACAGCAAGTAGTTACTGCTGCCCCCAGGCCCTTGCGACAGATCGATAGCTCAGCTTCGGCGCCTGCTGCTCGACCGGATATGTCGCGGCCTTTGGCCACCACCAGCCGCTTGGATCCCACTGGGGATACGTGGTATCCGCTTGAAAATTCTGCTTTGGAAATCCCCAGCTGCTATCAGGCCCAAAGCGCATGAGGCCGAAGGTCTTCTCCGCGCCGGCTTCCCATGGACGCTCCTCGTTCAGGAATACGCAGGCGCCCAACATCATGCCGTTGCTGCTACCGGGCTTTGATGCCGCGATCTGCTCCAAGAGCCACTCTGCCTGCTGGGCCTCACCTCCAGTCTGCTCGATGCTCGAGCCGAGCTCAGTGAACATGACGGGCGGAGCGGAAATGTCGTAACGCTTCCAGTAGTTCGGCAAGCTGTTGGCCAAGTAGTCCCGGATGTAGGAGCCGGGGTTTTGCGGATTGGTAGCAAACACGATGCGCTCGTTCCAGAAACTGGCCGAATCGTGGTTGCCGATTCTGCCGCGCTGGAGAAGGACGTCCCGCACCTTCTTGAGATAGCCCGCGCCCGGAATATTGTCTTCCACACCGAACGATGTGCACACCATCACCGGCAGGGCATTCTGATCTAAGATGTTGTTCTTACCCTCCCATTCAGCGATCCATGTCATGACAGTGACCACGTGCGCCGGATCTTTGTCCCACCACAATTCATACTCATTGAAAATCTTCCACATCCCCACACCGGGAATAGGCGCACTGTTGGGGGGCACAGCCACCGAATAGACCTCGCTAATGATTTCCTCGACATTCTTTCGGGCTTCGGCGATCTTGTTTTGGCTCAGGAGCATCATCGTGTAATTGCTGATTGGAACAGTCGCCTTCATGCCCTGATCGTGGCAGACACGCAGGAAGCCGGTGTGCTGTCTGAGCAGCATCAGTTTACCGTTTTGATCTTTTTGCGAGATAGGCGCTGCCCAGTCGTAGCAATGAATGAAATTAACGCCCAATTGCTGGCGAAAGCGATAGAGGTCCCTTCGTCCGCGTTCGCCCATGCCGTTGGGGTTAAGGCAGCCCCACAGTTCCTCGAAGATGTTGTTGTAGAAATCTGAATTCTCATACAGCGAGCCTGCTGGTTGAGTTTTCGTGTAGTTAGTTGGACCCGGCATGTAAGCTATGCCCTGAAGGTTCGCGACGCCGAAGTGCTTACACCGTTCGAGGGCAGTCATATTTGGCATAGAGGATATCCTCCGAAAAGTGGCGAATTTCAACCTGTGCGAGTAGATCCAATCTGCTAGAAATCTGGAGCAAAGTCACGAGCAATCACCGCCCTTGTGATGTTCTGCCCAGTGCGGGTCGCGACAACGTAACCAAACAGTTTATAGCTTGGCCGCAACAGAGAGCCTTCCGCTAGCCAACAACCAACATCGACGGACGCCAGCTCTTGGCCCAAGGCTGCCTAGCTCAGTGCTCCTCCGAGCGTCGGCTGTCGCGGGAAGACCGGAAGTGGCTAGAAGCGCCGTCGACCGCCGATTTTGATCCGAAGCCTACCTTTCGGCCTTGCGCTGATGTCGGCGTCGGCTGACAATTTATACTTACAAAACGGAGAATTGCGATGAAAGGGCTTTTCGTCACCATTGCACTCGGCTTCATCCTGTCGGGGACCGCATTTGGTCAGCAGAAGTCGGCTAAAGACGCCATTGTCGGCGCATGGTCCCTAGTGTCTGTTACCAGTGAGATGGACGACGGCAAAAAAGGAGAGCCGTTCGGCCCCTCTCCAAAAGGCATAATCATCTTCTCGAACGACGGCCACTTCTCCCTATTTCAATCAAGTACAGAAATCCCGAAGATTGCGGCCAACGACCGTGCCAAGGCCACGCCCGAAGAGGCTCAGAGCATCGTCGCATCGAGCATCGCGTATTACGGCACCTACTCCATTGACGAGCAGACCAAGGTGATGGTGGTCAACCTTGCCGCCAGTACTTACGCGAACGTTGCTGCTATTCCCAATCAGAAGAGAACCATCACGCTGCTATCCGCCGACGAACTCAAGTTCGATAATCCCCGAACGCCGAACGGCATGACGCTTCGAACCGCGTGGAAGCGCGCAGCAGCGCCCTAACAATCGACTTCCGTTTGTGGCCCTTGGCTGACATTAACCCAGAGCGCGAGCGTGTCCGTTTCCGTCGGCTAACCAGACCAAGTTCATGCCGGCCACGAGGGCAGTCTTTGAACCCGGAGAGACAAGACGATCAAGCCTCCCCCGCGATCGTTGCCGAGCGGATCACCCACGCATATTTTTGACTTTCACTTTGAACGAATACCTGGACGAGTCAGGTACATCGGGGCGCGTTGAGGTCCGTGCCGCAACTTAATGCGTAGCAGCTAGTCTTCGCGAACGCCGGCCGAGAGCAGTCCTTCAGTGTACTTGGTCAAGAATCGGGCGTCCCTACAGAAGAAGAGCTCTCTCCGGGCAGTTCCGGTCGTGTAATCACTCTTGCGCTCCATCAAATCTAACAAGGCGGCGCTTGCTTGCGCCTCGTCACCAAGGCGTCCTAGCGAAGCGGCCAAGGTCGCAAAGGCACGATACGTCGCGTTCGCTTGGCGCGTCGCTCTGCGGGCGAATTCCGTAGCGATATCGTACTCTCCAAAGGAAAAGTGTGCCCATGAACGGGTGTGGTGGAAGCTCCACAGATGGCTGTCGCGTGGACTCAAGATCGTGGCATGGTCCAGCAGTGTTTCCGCTTCGATCTCGCGTCCGCACCATAGAAGGTTGAAGCCTTGCGCAAAATAGCCTTGTGCGAAGCTGGGATTGAGCTCCAACGACAAGCCGATCGCGGCGAACGCTTCTTCGTTCTGCCGAGTGAGGCATAGAGCGCGTCCCAGCGCGCAATGGCAGAAGCAATCCAACTCGTCGAGAGATACGGCGGTTCGGGCTTGGTGCAAAGCGGTCTTGAGCCGAGGGCCCCTGGCTTCCGGCGCATCGTAGAGAGAACGTTGAATATTCACATAGCTAAGCGCGCCGTGTCCTCTCGCGAAACGCGGATCAGCGGCGATTGACCTCTGAAAGTATTCTTCCGCAATGTCAAAACCCGGCGTCGTAAACCGCCACAGATTCCAGAGGCAACGCTGGTAGCAGTCCCAAGCATCAAGGCTTTCCGGCGGCTTGCGAGCCGCCAGCTGCTGTTCCACTTTCGACAGCTCGGGCTCTATGGTGGCGGCAATCTGTCTTGCCATCTCTTCCTGAATGTCGAAGATGTTCAGCAGCTGAAATTCGTACTTTTCGGACCAGAGCCGCTGTCCGTCTGCGGCCCTCGCGAGCTCCGTGGCAATACGCACCGAGTCGTCAGTCTTCCGAACTTTGCGTCACGAAGACAAGGTCCCAGGAGCCGTCATACGCCGAGCGTCCATATGCTGCTGGTGCAAAGAAAATGAAGCAGCTTGCTGCCACGATCAGAAGCGAACGGTTCGTCATGATAGTCCTCCTGTACCTAAGCAGACCATGTATTCGAGCTGTCCGATAACTGTAGACCGCAACGAATATCTAACCAGTAACGGTGCGTGCCATCACAGACCCCGGCCGTCTCAGCCAGCCTAGGGCGGGTCGCGCCGCGACGGTCATTTTTCTTGATCATGCAATCGATAACAGCAGGTCATCGGCTGCGCGCCGATCGGAGCACTAATGTCACGTTGTCCCGGACCTCGTCCTCGGCCGTGCCCGACTCGCTGACTGGGAAGGAGCTAGCGGCGCGGAGCGCCCTCGCCTCGTTTTCCATTGTGATGCGTTACCTGATCGGCTCGAAGGGATGTCGATCTTGGTAGACTCGGCCGAACCCGACAGTCTCTCCGCGGCGGGTCAGCGGCTCGGCGTCCCCCCTACCTTCCATCAGTCGGAAGGTCGCTGATCTGGAGGTGCACCTTAACACCCGGCTGCTGGTCTAGCGCGTATGGGAAAGCCTCCACCGTGAACCACCGCGATCTCATCAGACGCGCTATAGCCTCGTGAAAGCCCTGATGATCGAGATCAGCGTCCCGATAGGCAATTCAGCCTCCTGCATCTTTCAAGAGTAACACTGCGCATGGTAGTGCTCCCGGTGGGCGGGAAGTGTGAATTGAAAAATGGCGCCTCGGGGCAGATTTGCGGTCACCCACAGCCGCCCCCCATGCGCCTCGATGATCGACCGGCAAATCGATAGCCCCATCCCCATCCCGTGCACTTTAGTCGTAAACTGCGGTTTGAATATCAGATCCATCGCGCTCGCCTCGACGCCCTTCCCCACGTCTTCCACCGACACCATCAGACTGCCGGACTCGTATACCTTAGATCTTAAGGAAAGTACTCGGTCCCCATCATCACTGACCATTGAATCGATCGCGTTCGTGATCAAATTCACGAGCACCTGCTGCAGCTGAACCTGGTTGCCCTCAATCGGTGGAAGCGATTGGTTGTAGTCGATTTGAACCGCTACCCGATGCGTCTTCAGGTCGTCGCGCACGAGATCCAGAGCTTCGCGGATCAGACTGTTGACGTCGAGCGAGGTCCGGATTCGCGCATCCCTCTTGAAGAGTGGCCGAATATTCTCGATCACTGCGTCCGCACGGTGCCCGCTGTTCACGATTGCTTGTAATGCAGCTTTGGCCTCATCGATGTTGGGCGTCGCGCGATCAAGCCAGCGCAGGCCCGTACTGGCGTTCATAATCATCGCTGACAGTGGCTGCTTGATCTCGTGCGCAACGGTGGCTGAAACCGCGTCCCCCGTCAGCAGACGCACCTCGCGCTCGCGGCGTTGGGCAAGGACTGCGCGCAGCAGGCCACGCAGGCGCGTCCGCCTACATCGCCCTTATGGCGCTGTTCGGCATACAGGCCGCCGTGATGCGTCCGACCGCGCTTGCGCTTAACATCCTTGTATCCGCGTTCACGTCGTTCCGCTTCCTGCGAGCTGGTCTATTCCGGTGGCGCGTGTTCTGGCCTTTGCTGTGGGTGCGATCCCATTTGCGTTCGTCGGTGGATCAATCCAACTGCCCGGCGCGTATTACCGACCGCTAGTTGGCGTTGTGCTTTTGATGAGCGGTGTGCGGCTGCTCTGGCCCCGCGAACTGAAATCCAACCTTCAACCGGAAGACCCGCCGATCTGGGTCGGCGTTCTATGCGGCATCGGAATCGGATTTCTATCTGGTCTCACCGGCACCGGGGGCGGCATCTTCCTCTCCCCGTTGTTGCTGTTCTTAGGCTGGTCCGACACGCGCTCCGCTTCAGGCGTGGCCGCTGTATTTATCCTGTGCAATTCCGTCGCCGGGCTGCTCGGCAATATCGCCATCGTGAAGGCATTGCCGCCAAATCTATGGGTCTATGCAATTGGAGCCGGCATGGGCGCGTTGTTAGGGACCGCGCTCGGCATACAGTGGCGCACCCCGATGATCCTCAAGGCACTTGGCTTCGTGCTGCTAATCGCAGGCTTAAAGCTGATTGGCGTGTACTGAGCGAGATCAATTAGCGGCGCGGTCGTCCGCTTGTGGCCCGTGGCTGACCTTAGCCTGAAGGGCAAGGGTGTCCGCTTCCGACAGGTGACCCGACCAAGTTCATGCTGGCCAACGAGGGCTGCCTTTGATCCATAGCAGACAGCCGACCAAGCCGACAAAGGCCTACGTGGCTGCTTTCGCATCCGGGCGCCTCGCAACGAGAATGTTGCCGATCGCCTGCAATACGATTTCGCGTCTTTGATTACGCAAACGGACCTGGTTGCGCACGATGCCCCGATCTGGCTTCGACTTCGACTCCCGTTTCTCCAAAGCGGTCACTTCAAGATCGAGCTCGTCTCCTGGGCGTACCGGATTCGGCAGCCGCAGCTCGTCCCAGCCCAGTCCGGCAAGGACACGGCGCGGAGGCTGCAACTTGTTGGTTAACGATATGAAAATCGCGAACGTGTGGGCAGCGGATGCCGACAGTCCCGCAAAAACTGAACGAGCCGCAGCTTCCTCATCGAGGTGGAACGGCCGTGGATCGAACTGCTTTGCGAACTGTATTATTTCGTCCTTGGAGACAAAATAGGGGCCAGCCTTGAAGCTGTCGCCAACTTCGATTTCTTCAAAATACCTGCTGGTCATTGGTCAATCCTCCTGCACCATGACCGCAATCCAACACCACGGTAGATTGTAAGACGGTTCAGACGGCGGCACCAAATGGACTTTGGCAAGGAGGCCCGGAATGTCGCTTATTGGCCCACTCGGACCTCCCGTTAGGTCCGGTATTCCGCTGCTATCGGGGGCACAGCGGACCTCACGCGCCCGATTCCCACGAGGGCTGATGAGCAAATCTGGTTCACTGCGATTTTTGCGCAAGCGGCCTCGGCCAAGTAGCGGCGGCCGAAAACCTCACCAGTGGCCGTTTACGGCCGAGGCCGTTGAAAGTCCGCCTCATCGAGCGACAGGTCGGAGAGCCTTGATACCCTCGCGCCATCGGCGCCGCGGGCATGCTGCCGCACCACAACCTCGCGTTCTCGGGCATAAGCGTCGCGGAAAGCTCACAGGGCCGTTTTCGGCCCGAATTCTACCGATAGGCCAGAGGTATTCCTTAATGGATCATCGCCGCCGCATGGCGCGACACGCTGGCTGCGCCCCGCGCGCGTTTGCTAGGCGATCTTCGTGGCCCCGTAGTTGCCCAGGTAAACCGCGTCTCAAGCTGCGCTTCGGAGGACCCGCCAAAGCGCCGACACAAATTTCAAGAGTGGCCGGGATGGCGCATCGTCCTGTCGATCCGGCGCGGCCGATGGTGCGGCGCTGTCCAATTCGGTCAGCCGCTCCACCATGCCTTCCAGTCGCAATGGTAGCGGGGCGAGATCGTCCGTGAGGGTGCCGCGAAGTCGCTCACCAATTTCGTTGCAGATCGCCCGGCGATGCTCCACGGGCGCGGTCGAAGGGGTATCTGCCATGGCTGCCACCGTTGGCCTTGACGTGCACCGCCTCCTTGCCGTGCACGGATATCCTGCCGCCGCCGCAGTAACGAGCGATATGCCACCTTGATCCCGGCTTCGCACTAATACCGCTGCTCCGAACGTCCAAAGTTATCCGATCGGCAATCGGGTTCCCATGCTATCATGTTCGCCCGCGTGGGCTTAGGAGGCAAGAAATGTCTACCTACCTGCGATTACAAACCGTCGATTTAAAGCCGGAAATGGTCAGCCGCATCACGGCAGCTTACGAGCAGGCGCTCCATACGCTTTGTGTCCAGGATCGCGACGACCCACTCACGGAAATGGTCGCAAGCAAGATCATCAAGATCGCGCAAACGGAGGTCCTTGCCCCGGCACAAATTGCGGCTTTGGCGATCAAGGAACTCGAAATGCGTTAGGCATCTTTGCCTAACGCGCGCTTGGAACTGAAACATTCCCGACTTCGGCAGGTTGGCTATTGGGCTTCGGGGCTTCGCAATATGCGAGGCACGCTATGACGCCTCTACCACCGGGCGAAGCAATTCTCACTGTCGGCATCATGAGCCTCACTGTCCTAATCGAGGTTGCGCTTTTCGCCTCGATCGGAATGTTCTAATAGACGCGCGCGGCGGTTTGGCCGGGAGGACGCCTCAATCCCGGCCAACATTTTTGCATCGTTCGCAACCACGGACCTGCCCGCAACGGAACCAATCTTCAGCGAACACAATTGTCTTGTGTCAGCGATGGGAGGATCATCGCCATGAGGATCAAATATCTCTCCGCGATTGTAATAGCTGTTCTTGCCGCTGGTGCCGGGATGGCCGTCAATTCTCTCGGTTCGCTGCCTACCGAAACGCAGTCCACGCCGAACATGCAAGTGGCAGACCGACTAGCTGCCTCGGTTGATCCATTCTTGCTTCGGTACGGTGGCTAATAGGCGGCGTTGCAGCCAACGGTGCTTGCATCCAGTGGTAATTCATTTCGCGCTGTGGTTGGATTTTTATTCGCGCAGCAGCGATCTTGAGTTGTTTGACGCAGTTTTGCTGAAACAGAAGGCTGCTATGCTAGATTTTAGGTGACTAGCCCTGTTCCGTTTTTGCACCGACAAGCAAGTTAGCTGATCATCCTTTGAAGTTTGACGCAGCCTGTGGATGGGCTCACATCGGGCAGCATCGCTGGGGCTTAGAAACTCGGAATATCTCATAGCGATACTCAAACGATGGGGGCCCCCATGCCCGCCATATTCAACCTGCTCTATCGCGAATACTGCCGCGCCCGCCTCGCTGAAATGCGGAAACAGCTTCTGATTGCCAGACAAAGTCCTGAAGGC